>JBJSXF010000001.1:0-9813 GCA_046086225.1 Actinomycetota bacterium
CGTGACGATCCTGCGGCCCCAGGAGATCCCGCGCTACGTCGCCGAGGGACTCTTCGACCTCGGCATCACCGGCCGCGACTGGATCGAGGAGACCGACTCCACCGTCGAGACCCTCACGCAGCTGCACTACTCGAAGGCCACCGCGCGTCCGATCCGGATGGTCCTCGCCGTCGCCGGGGACTCCCCGGTCCAGCGGGTGGCCGACCTGCCCCGGGGGGTACGGGTCCACACCGAGTACCCCGAGCTCACCCGGCGGTTCTTCGCGGAGCACGGGATCGATGCCGAGATCACGCTCTCCTACGGGGCGACCGAGGCGAAGATCCCGGAGATCGCGGACGCGGTGGTGGAGATCACCGAGACCGGTCGGGCGCTTCGTGCCGCCGGCCTGCGGATCCTCGACACGATCCTCATCTCCTACACCGAGCTCGTGGCCAATCCGGCCGCGGCGGCCGATCCGGCCAAGCGCAAGGCGATGGAGCAGTTGCGCACCCTCCTGCTCGGTGCGCTCGAGGCCCGCGGGCGGGTCCTCGTGAAGCTCAACGTCGACGAATCGAGCCTCGATGCCGTCATCGGGCTCCTCCCGGCGCTCAAGGCGCCGACGGTCTCGAAGCTCTTCGGCGAGGACGGCTACGCGGTCGAGACGGTGGTCGCCAAGGCGGACATCAACGTCCTCATCCCCGCGCTGAAGGACGCCGGCGCGACCGGGATCCTCGAGCTGCCGATCGCCAAGATCGTCCCGTGACCGGCCGGGTCGTGGCGTTCGACGACGGGCGGGGCCTCGGGGAGATCGCCGGCGACGACGGGCGCACGTACCCGTTCCATTGCACGGCGATCGCCGACGGGAGCCGCACGATCGGGGTCGGGGCCCGGGTCGAATTCTCGGTCGTGCCCGGTCATCTCGGCCGCTGGGAAGCGGCGGCGGTTCAGCCCGCCTGACCCTCGAGCGCTTCGGCGATCTGCACGAAGAGGCTCTGGGCTTCACGGAGCGCGTCCCGGAGCAGGTGCTCGCCCTCCCCGAGGCGCTCACCGACCCCGTCGACCAGGGCCGCGAGCGCGTCGATGGCCAGGCCCGCCTGGGCGAGATCGGGGGCGGGGACCCGACCCTGCTCGTCGGGCGGGGTCGCGACGCCCAGGTGGACGAGGGCGAGCTGCCAGATCCCGATGCCGTGGTTGAGGATCATGTCGGTGACCGGAGTGGCCGTGATCCGGGCGTGCAGCTCCCGGATCGCGGCGATCTCCTCGGCATCGGGCTCGGGGGCGGCTGCGGGAGCAGCGGCCCCGGGAACCCCGCCGCTCACGGGCGGGGTCGGGTCGCCACCGGGTGTCCACAGACCGCTCACGCTCCGCTAACCTCCGGCTCGACATTCGAATGGAAGCGGGACGCTACCGCCCGGGACTCTGCTCGTCAGAGTTCCCGACCGCCACCGGAGATCTCACAGCTTCGAGAGATGCTGGGTTTCCCAGGTGGACGAGGTGGAAGCGTCCCCACCCGGTCGGGCCGAGCCCGCCCCGGGTCGGGTGACCGGAGGCGAGGTGCTCGCGTCGCGGTCGGCGCTTCCGGAACAACCGGATGCCCGCCGACGGACACCGCCGGCGGGCGAGCACGAAGAGGTGATGCCGCACTGGCCACTGACGACGCCCGCATCAACGACCGCATTCGCGCCCGCCAGGTGCGCCTCATCGGCGCCGACGGCAGCCAGCTCGGGGTCCGCCCCCTGCCCGAGGCTCTCGGCATCGCCCGGGAATCCGGCCTCGACCTCGTCGAGGTGGCGGCGGCCGCTGATCCGCCGGTCTGCAAGATCATGGACTTCGGCAAGTTCAAGTACGAGCAGGACCAGCGCAAGAAGGAATCGCGGAAGAAGGCGTCGAACGTCGTCGTCAAAGAGATGAAGTTCCGACCGAAGATCGACTCGCACGACTACGACACCAAGATGAAGCACGTCGAGCGCTTCCTCGAAGAGGGGGCGAAGGTCAAGCTGACGATCATGTTCCGGGGGCGTGAGATGGCGCACCCGGAGCTCGGACGGCGGATTCTCGAACGGGTCGCCGAGCGGGTCGCGGAGATCGCGATCGTCGAGTCGGCGCCGAAGCAGGACGGCCGCAACATGACGATGGTCCTGAACCCCATCCGCAAGACCAAGGCGAAGCCCTCCGCTCCGGAGGCGGAGCCGACCCCCGCCTGACCCCCCTTTCGACGGAGACGGACGATGCCCAAGATGAAGACCCACCGCGGCGCGGCGAAGCGCTTCCGCGTGACCGGCTCCGGCCGGATCATGCGGCGCCACGCGTACCGCGACCACCTGCTCGAGAAGAAGTCGTCGAGGCGCACTCGGCGGCTCGGCAAGTACGCCCTCGTCGAGGGCGGCGACGCCAAGCACGTCAAGCGCCTGCTGGGGAGGTAGGACCATGGCTCGCGTGAAGCGTTCGGTCGGCGGCAAGAAGCACCGCCGGGCAATCCTGGAGGAGGCGAAGGGCGACACCGGTTCCCGGAGCCGCCACTACCGCAAGGCCAACGAGCAGGTCATGCACTCGTTGCGCTACGCGTACCGTGACCGGCGGGCCCGCAAGGGCGAGTTCCGGCGGCTCTGGATCGTCCGGATCAACGCTGCCTGCCGCGAGCACGAGATCTCCTACTCACGGTTCATCGCGGGGCTGAAGGCGGCCGAGGTCGACGTCGACCGCAAGGTGCTCGCCGATCTCGCCGTGCGGGAGCCGGCGGCGTTCGCGAGCCTCGTCGACACCGCCCGCCAGGCCCTCGACGCCGCCTGATCCGATCGATTCCGCTTCTCGCGCCGAAGTCAGCCGGCTGCGGTCGCTGCTGCGCGAGCGCGGGGCGCGTGACGCCGAGGGCCGCTTCGTCGTCGAAGGGCCGCGGGTCGTCGCGGCGGCGCTCGACGCCGGCGTCCCGCTCGAAGCGTGCTTCCTCGGTCCCGGGGCCGGTTCGGTCGAACGCGGGCTCGTCGAACGGGCGGTGACCGGAGGGGCCACCGTCCGGGTGATCGATCGCCCCCTGGGCGACACCGTGACCCCGCAGCCGATCCTCGCCGTCGCGCCGTTCCGGCGCCGCGGCCTCGACGCGATGGCCGATGTCGATCTGACGATCGTCGCCCCGGTGCTCTCGGATCCGGGCAACGTCGGCACGCTCCTGCGCAGTGCGGCGGCGGCGGGAGTGCGCGCGATTTCCCTCGGGCCGGGATCGGTCGACGCGTACAATCCGAAGGTCGTGCGCGCCTCGGCCGGGGCGTGCTTCGCGGTCCGGATCGTGGAGGGCGTACCGGCGGTGCAGGTACTCGAGAACCTGGGCGAACGGGGTCTGCGGCGGCTCGCCGCGGTCGCCCGCGGCGGGGTCCCGCCCGAGGAGTGCGATCTGGCCGCGCCCACCGCCTTCGTCCTCGGTCACGAGACCCGGGGTGTCGGTGACGATCTCCCCGTCGACGGCACGACGACGTTGCCGATGGCGGCGGGCGAGTCGCTCAACGCGGGTGTCGCCGGGAGCATCCTCTTGTTCGAGGCGGCCCGGCAGCGGCGGGGTGCCCGGTGAGCGCGGAGGCGCTCTCGGATCGCGCCCGGTCGGTGGTTGAGGCCGGCACGGCCGAGCTGGCGGGGGCCGCGTCGCTCGCCGAGCTCGCCGAAGCCGAACGGCGCTACCTCGGCAAGGCCTCGCCGCTCAACGAGATCCGCGAGGCCATCAAGACCGTCGAGCCGACCGACCGGGCCGCTGTGGGTCGGGCCGTCGCCGAGGCCCGTACGGCGTTGGCGGCGGCGCACGGCGAGCGCTCGGCTGCGCTGCAGGCCGTGGCCGAGGTCGAGGCCGCCACCCGTGACCGACTCGATCTCACCCTCGGCGGTCGGGATTACCGGCGCGGGCATCTCCACCCGGTCACCCGCATCTGGCGCGAGCTCGAGGATGTCTTCGTCGGTCTCGGCTACAAGGTCGCCGACGGCCCCGAGGTCGAGACCGACTGGTACAACTTCGAGGCGCTCAACTTCCCGCCCGGCCACCCGGCCCGGGCCATGCAGGACACGCTCTACGTACGGCTCGGGCGGCCCGAGGAGGTGCTCCTGCGCACCCACACCTCGCCGGTGCAGATCCGGGTGATGGAGACCCAGGCCCCGCCCATCTACACGGTGATGCCCGGCCGGGTCTTCCGGCGTGACACCCTCGACGCCCGGCACTCACCGGTGTTCCACCAGATCGAGGGACTCGCCGTCGACCGGGACATCACCCTCGGCGATCTGCTCGGCACGATCGAGGCCTTCATCCACGCGTTGTTCGGCCCCGACATCAAGGCCCGCTTCCTGCCCTCGTTCTTCCCGTTCACCGAACCGTCGGTCGAGTTCGGCGCCTCGTGCGTCTTCTGTCGGGGCGACGGCTGCACCGTCTGCTCGCGGACCGGGTGGATCGAGCTGGGCGGCGCCGGGCTCGTCGACCCCAACGTGCTCACGGCGGTCGGTATCGATCCCGAGGAGCATTCGGGCTTCGCCTTCGGGTTCGGCATCGAGCGCCTCGCCCAGCTCCTCTACGGCATCGACCACGTGAAGCACCTCTGGGACGGCGACGTGCGCTTCGGCGGTCAGTTCTGATGCGGGCACCCCTCTCCTGGCTGCGCGAGTTCGCGCCGATCGACGCCGAGCCGGCGGTGATCGCCGAGGCGCTCGACCGGCTGGGGCTCGAGGTCGAGGGCATCGACGAGCCGGGGCGCGGAATCGGTGGCGTCGTGGTGGCCCGCATCCTGGCGATCGAGCCGCACCCGGATGCCGATCGACTCCGGCTGGCCGAGGTCGACTTCGGGGCGGGCACGCAACGCGTGGTGTGCGGCGCACCGAACATCGAACCGGGCATGGTGGTTCCCTTCGCCCCGATCGGGGCGGTGCTGCCCGGCGACTTCCGCATCGAGCGGCGCAAGATCCGCGGGGTCGTGTCGGAGGGGATGCTCTGCTCGGCCCGCGAGCTCGGCCTCGGCGACGACCATGCCGGCATCCTCGCCCTGGCGGCCGACGCGCCACTCGGCACCGACGTTCGTGCGGTGCTCGGCCTCGACGACGTCGTGTTCGACTGTTCGATCACCCCGAACCGGCCCGACGCCATGGGCGTCATCGGCATCGCTCGCGAACTCGCTGCGCATTTCCGGGTGCCGTTCTCGGCCCCGACGTCGGACTTCCCGGTGCTCGCCGAAGCGGTCGCCGGGGCCACGGTGACGGTCGAGGCCCCCGACCGCTGCCCCCGGTTCGTGGCGATGGTCACCGAGGTCGCCGTCGGTCCGTCGCCCGACTGGTTGCAGCGGCGGCTCGTCCTCGCCGGGATGCGACCGATCAGCAACGTGGTCGACGTCACCAACTACGTGATGCTCGAGCGGTGCCGCCCGCTGCACGCCTTCGACCTCGACCGCCTGGCCGGGCGGTCGATCGTCGTCCGCACGGCGACGGCGGGGGAGCGGATGACGACCCTCGACGGCGTCGAGCGTGAGCTCGGGTCCGAGGATCTCCTCATCTGCGACGGCGACCGTCGGCCCCAGGGCATCGCCGGGATCATGGGCGGGGCCGAGGCCGAGGTCGACGCCACGACCACCGAGATCCTGCTCGAGTCCGCGTACTTCACCCCCGAGGGGATCTCCCGCACGTCGAAGCGTCTCGGCCTGCGCTCCGAGGCGAGCGCTCGCTTCGAGCGGGGTGTCGATCCCGGGGATGTTGCGGCGGGAGCCGCCCGGGCGCTCGAGCTGCTCGGGGCGGTGGCCGCGGCCCGTCCGGCGCCGGCGGCGATCGACACCGCCCCCGGCCCGCTCCGGGCGGTGACGGTCGGGATCCGGACCGATCGGGTCAACCGGCTGCTAGGTACCGCCCTCGATGCCGACGGCGTGGCCGACTGCCTGGCCCCGCTCGGGATCACGGTGGCGGGCACCGAGGCCGGCATCCCGTCCTGGCGGCCCGACCTCACTCGGGAGATCGATCTCGTGGAGGAGGTGGCCCGACGGGTCGGCCTCGACACGATTCCCCGCACCGTTCCGGCGAGCCCGGCCAAGACGGGAGCGCTCACGCCGGTGCAGCGGTCGGTGCGCACCGCCGTCGACGTGCTCGTGGGCGCGGGCTACGACGAGATCTACTCCCTGCCGCTCCTCGCCCCGTCCGACCTCGAACGGGTCGGCGCGGCGACCTCTGGCGTGATCGAGGTGGAGAACCCGTTGCGGGCCGAGGAGTCGGTGTTGCGGCCGGCGCTCGTTCCGGGCTTGCTCCGGGCCGTCGCCCACAACGCCGCTCACGGTGAGCCCGATGTCGCGCTGTTCGAGGTCGGCACCGTCTTCGGTGCGCCGCCCGCCGGGGCGGTGCTCCCCGACGAGCGCCGGTTCCTCGCCTTCGCCCGGGCCGGACTGGTCCGCGGCGCTCCGCACGCCGGCGACCGGGCGGTCGACGTCTACGACGCCACGGCCGTGCTCGAGGCGCTGTTCGCCGAGCTGCGGGTCGCCGAGCCGGCGTTGGTGGCCGAGCGGATCGAGGGCTTCCATCCCGGGCGGGCGGCCCGGGTGGAGGTCGACGGTCGCGCCATCGGTCGGATCGGCGAGGTCGCATCGTCCGTGGCGGCGACGCTCGGTCTCACCGGCCCGATCGTGGCCGCCGAGGTCGACCTCGGCGCGCTCGTGACGGCCCGGCGGCTCGACCGTTCGATGCAGCCGGTCTCCCGCTTCCCGGCCTCGACGGTCGATCTCGCACTCGTCGTCGCCGACGCCGTCCCCGCCGCCGCGCTCGTAGCGACCCTCCGGGCGGCCGATCCGCTCGTCGAACGGGTCGACCTCTTCGACGTCTTCCGCTCGGAGGCGCTCGGGGCGGGGGTCGTGAGCCTGGCCATCTCGGTGCGCCTCCGGGCAATCGATCGCACCCTCACCGACGACGACGTGGCGGCGGCTCGCGCCGCGTGCGTGGCCGCCGCCGGGGCGGTGCACGGGGCCCGTCTCCGCGACTGAGGGGATCCACCCGGTCTATTCAGTCTGGTGTATACTATGCACCATGACGTATCGAGCGGCCGTCGCCGGGGCATCGGGCTACACGGGGGCCGAGCTGCTCCGGCTCCTGGCCGGGCATCCGGAGATCACGGTCGCCCACGTCACCGCCGAGTCGAACGCAGGCGCGAAGGTCACCGACCTCTTCCCGGGGCTCGGGCCGGCCTACGCGGGCACGCGGTTCGCGCCCCTCGCCGCCGACGACCTCCGGGGCCACGATCTCGTGTTCACGGCGCTCCCGCACGGCGCGAGCCAGGATCTGCTTCCGGGAGTGCTCGACGACGTCGGGCACGTCATCGACCTCGGCGCCGACTTCCGGCTCCCGGCCGCCGTCTACGAGCAGTGGTACGGCGAGGCCCACCGGGCGCCGGCGAGCATCGACCGCTTCGCGTCCGGCCCGGTCGAGCTCTCGCGGTCCGAGCTGGCCGGATCCGCGCACGTCGCCGCGCCCGGCTGCTACCCGACCGCGGTGAGCCTCGCGTGCGCGCCGCTGCTCGCCGCCGGTCTCGCCGAACCGCACGTCGTCGCCGATGCGGTCTCCGGCGTGTCGGGTGCGGGGCGGGCACCGAAGGTCACGAGCCTGTTCAGCGAGGCGAACGAGAACGTCAACGCTTACGGGCTCCTCGCCCACCGGCACACCGCGGAGATGGAGCTGTTCCTCGGTCGGGTCGCCGGCGCACCGGTCACGGTGCTGTTCACTCCGCACCTCGTGCCGATCACCCGGGGCATCCATGCCACCTGCCACCTGCGGCCCGCCGTCGCCGGGCTCACGACCGAGCGTCTGCTCGACCACTACCGCGACTTCTACGCCGACGATCCTTGCGTCGTCGTCACCGAGGCACCGCCCGCCACCCGGGCCACCTACGGCGCCAACGTCGCTCACGTCACGGTGCGGGCCGACGCCCGAACCGGCTCGCTCCTCGCGCTCGGCGCGATCGACAACCTCGTGAAAGGGGCATCGGGTCAGATGATCCAGGCCGCCAACATCCTCCTCGGGCTCCCCGAGACCACCGGGCTGCCGCTCCTCGGAGTGCAGCCGTGAGCGTCACCGCGGTCCCGGGCTTCGTTGCCGGCGGCACCGCCTGCGGGATCAAACCGTCGGGTGCGCCCGACCTGGCGATGGTCGCCACCGAGGACCGGGCCGCCGTCGCCGCGGCGGGCGTGTTCACCACGAACCTCGCCCAGGCCGCGCCGGTCCAGATCTCGAAGCGGCACCTCGCCGACGGTCGGGCGGCGGCCGTCGTCGTGAACTCGGGTAACGCGAACGCCGCGACCGGAGAGGCGGGCCGCCGCGACGCGCTGCGCATGTGCGAGCTCACTGCCACCGGACTCGGGGTGGCGGTCGAGGACGTGCTCGTGTGCTCCACGGGCCTCATCGGGATCCCGATGCCGATGGCTCCGCTCGAGGCCGGGATTCCCGGGCTCACCGCGTCGCTTGCCGTGAACGGCGGCGCGGCTGCGGTGCAGGCGATGCTCACCACCGACACCGTCCCCAAGGAGGCCGTGGCCCGGGCCGGTGCAGCGACCGTCGGCGGCATGGCCAAGGGTGCGGCGATGCTCTCGCCCGCGATGGCGACGATGCTCGCCGTCCTCACCACCGACGCCGCGGTCGCGTCGGCCGATCTGCAGCGGGCTCTCGCCCGGGCCGTGCACGAGACGTTCGACTGCCTGAGCGTCGATGCCTGCCGATCGACCAACGACACGGTGCTCGTGCTCGCGAACGGACGGGCGGGCGCGGTCGACGCCCACGCGCTCACCGACGCCCTCACGGCGGTGTGCGGGTCGCTCGCCGAGCAGATGGCCCGCGACGCCGAGGGGGCGACCAAGTTCGTGCGCATCCGGGTCACCGGCGCGCTGAGCGACGGCGAGGCCCGCATCGCGGCCCGAGCCGTCGCTGACAGCCAGCTCGTCCAGTGCTCGCTCAACGGCTCCGACCCCTACTGGGGTCGGGTGCTCTCCGAGCTCGGGGCGAGCGGTGCCCACTTCGATCCCGAACGGGTGAAGATCGCGTACGGCGGCACCGTCGTCTGCCGGGACGGCATCGCCTGCGCCCATGACGAGTCGGCCGTTGCCGCGGTGATGGCGGGGCGGGAGCTCGAGATCCACTGCGATCTCGCGGTCGCGCACGGCGAATCGACGGTGCTCACCACCGACCTCTCCCACGCCTACATCGACGAGAACCGGAGGACCTCGTGAGCATCGAGGCCGGTCCGGAGGCGGCGGCGCGGATCGCCGACGCCGGAGCGAAGGCTCACGTCCTCGCCGAGGCACTGCCGTACATCCGTGAGTTCTCGGGGCGTACCGTCGTCATCAAGTACGGCGGGCACGCCATGGACGACGGCGATCTCGCCGGGCTGTTCGCGACCGACGTCGTGCTCATGCGGCTCGTCGGCATCAACCCCGTGGTCGTGCACGGAGGCGGTCCCCAGATCACCGACCTCATGCGGCGGCTGGGCAAGGAACCCGAGTTCGTCGACGGGCGCCGGGTGACCGACGCCGAGACCGTCGACATCGTGCGGATGGCCCTCGTCGGGAAGGTGAACCGGGAGATCGTCGCGTCGATCAACCGGCACGGCTCCTACGCGGTCGGACTCTCGGGCGAGGACGCCGGGCTGATCCGGGCATCGGCCCGCGACCCGCGGCTCGGCTTCGTGGGTGATGTGGCCGCGATCGACCCGACCATCGTCGAGCGGCTCCTGCGCGAGGAGCTCATCCCGGTGATCGCCACGGTCGGCGTCGACGACACCGGCCAGGCCTACAACGTGAACGCCGACACGGTCGCCGGGGCCATCGCCGAGGCCCTCGGCGCCGAGAAGCTCGT
>JBJSXF010000002.1:0-4827 GCA_046086225.1 Actinomycetota bacterium
CGACTTGGCGACGACGACCACCTCGTGGGCCCGGGCAGGGTCGGGCGGACGCGGCGCGAAGCGCTCGGGGTCGGTGGCCTGCAGCATCACCTCGACCGGGGTACGCGTGCGGCCGCGCAGGTGCTCGGCGAAGGGCGCCGACGCGACGAGCACGAGATCCGCGGCGTCGCACTCGGCGGCGGTGACCTGCTCGGGGTGGCTGATCACCCAGAGGACATGCCGTTGCCCCGTAGCGCGCGGCACGGCGGTGAGCCCCCGGATGACGACGTGCACGTCGGCGGCACGGGTGGCCGGTGCGTCGGCGGCGTCGACCGCGCCGACCCGCGCCGCGTGGCCGCGCGCCCGCAGCGCCCGGGCGAGCGCCTCGGCGAGGTGCCAGTCGCCCCAACGTTCCGCGATCCGCTCGGACGGCGCGGCGACGGTGAGGGCGAAGGAGGTGGGGCCGGTGGCGCCCGCCCAGCGCCGCAGGGCCGGGCCGTGGGCGCGCACGAGCGCCGTCCAGGCCGCCCCCGTGGTCGCGATCGGCGCGTCGGGGTCGGTGCCGACCGCCACCCGCCGGGAGTCGCGCACGACGGCGGACGGCACGACGACCGAGGTGCGGCCGACGGCGGCGAGGCGTCGGCTCAGCTCGAGCAGGGCGACGTCGGGATCGGCGAAGTCGGGGATCCCGCCGACGGCGAGGAGCGCATCGCGATCGACGACCGCGAGCGCGCCGGTGACGGCCATGACCGGCTCGGGATCGCCCGTCGGATCGGGCTCGGCGCCCGCTCCGAGGGCGACCGGTACGGGGGCGTCGTCCCGGACGACGAGAGAAAGCCCGCGGGTCCGGACGGTCGCGTCCCGTGGCGTGGCCGCCCACGGTCGGCGGACCGGATGCACGACGAGCGGGCCGGCGAGTGCGACCCGGTCGGAGAGCGCGGTCGCGAGGCGCGCCTCGCACCCGGGGTCGAGCAGCTCGGTCGTGCCGAGGGTGAGCGTCACCACCTGCGTGCGGGCTGCGGCGAGCGCGCGGTTCGCGGCACCCGGTCCGTGGTCGAGGCGGATCACGGTCGTCGGTGTCGCCGCCGGGGTCGGCGCGTGGACATCGACGGTCCGGGCGGCGAGCCGCGCCGCCCGGTGCCGGGCCTCGGCGCGGTGCGGCAGTGACCGCACGGCGAGGCCGGCCCGGCTCCCGGTGTCGTGCAGTCGAACGGCACCGCGCCATCGGCGCCGGGCCGCACCGGCGATCCGACGCGGGAGGGCGCGGAGTCGTTCAGAGGAGCTCGACATCACCGAGCGCGAGATCCCAGGCCGCGAGGGGCGGGGGCAGATCGGGGGCGGCGAGGGCGCGCCACGTGAGTACCGGTCCGAGCCGGGGCACGGGAACGAAGCCGGCACGCGGACCCGATCCGGTGAGGCGGATGACGTGGTCGGGGCGGGCGGCCCGCCGCACGGCGGTGAGCAGCACACCTGCGGCCCGGCGGTCGCCGTCGGGAACGAGGACCTCGCACAGCGCGGCCTCGCGCGCGGTGCCGCGTCGGCGGACCCGGTACACCGCGATGCCGGCCGCGGGATCGTCGCCGACGGCGACCGCCCGGTAGCCGAGCGGCGGATGCCCGTAGCGCCACCGTAGGTGTGCTGCCGTCCGGTGGGTCCGCAAGCCGGTCGGCGGGGCGATCCGGGCGAGCAGGTCGTCAAGCCGGGCGTCGGCGAGGAGATCGGTGGCCGACGCGCCGCCGCCGTCGGCGAGCGGGCGGCGCTCGGCGGCGACCCGCGCGCCGAGGAGTCGCGCCGCGCCCCGGACGCCGGTCGGGCGGACCGCGGTCGGCAGGCGACCGACCGCGTGCCATCCCATCTTCAGGTAGCCGGGTCGGCTCTGGTCGTTCGGGGTGTTGAAGACGAAGTCGATCCCGTCGGCGGTCATGGCCGCGACCGCGCCGAGGGTGAGGTCGCGGAAGATGCCCCGTCCCCGGAAGTCGGGGTGCGTCGCGGTGTCGACCGCGCGCACGGCGCGATGGCGCCGACCGGTGGCGTCCTCGAACTCCCAGCGGAGGAACGTGCGGAATCCGGCGATGCGGCCGTCGACCTCGGCGACCCATTCGGGGGAAGGCCCGAGCGGATTCGTGCGGTGCTTCCACGTGAAGTACTCGGGAAGCCCTTCGTCGGCGTCCCATCCGAGTGCGGTGGCGAGCAGCGCGAGCACTTCCTCGTGGTCCTCGGGACGCGCGCTCCGGACGACGACGGAGTCGCTCATCGCGCCGTCACCTCGGCGTAGACGGCCTCGACCCGCCGGATGGCGTCGGTGACGTCGAGGTCGGCGGCCCGGGCCGCCGCCGCCCGGCCGAGCGCAGCCCGGCGAGCGGGATCGCGGAGCAGGTCGACCAACGCGGCCGCGAGCGCCTCGGGACGCGCCGGGGGCACGAGCACGGCGTCGACCCCGTCGGTGACGAGCTCGGCGACGCCGCCCGCCGTCGTGGTGACGACGGGGAGTCCGAGGGCCAGCGCCTCCATGAGCACGACGGGCAGACCCTCGTGGCGCGACGCGAGACAGAACACGTCGAAGCCGGCCATGACCGCGGGTGCGTCGGCCCGGTACCCGAGGAACGTGAAGCGGTCGGCGAGGCCGCGCTCGTCGCGCTCGGCGGCGAGGGTCTCGGCGAGCGGTCCCTGACCGACCGCGACGAAGCGGGTTGCGGGCACGGCGGTGACGACGTCCGCCGCGGCGGCGAGGAGATCGGGGTAGCCCTTCGTCGCCCGCAGGTTGGCGACCGTCCCGACGACGAGATCGTCGTCACCTGCGCCGATCTCGGCCCGCGCTCCGGCCCAGCCCGACCGGCGAGCGGTGGTCTCGGCGACTTCGATCCCGTAGCGGATGACCTCGGTGTCCGGTCGGAGCCGACGGGGGAGCGACACCCGCACCGCCTCGGAGACGGCGAGGTGGCGCTCGCGGCCGCGAGCGGTGAGCCCGTCGAGGAGTCGCGTGAGCCGGGCGTGGCCGTCCCAGACGTTGTGCTCGGTGGTGACGAGGGCGGGTCGCCGTCGGCCCGGCAGGGTGGCCCGGGCGATCCGCACCCCGATCGCCGCGAGCGGGGAGTGGACGTGGACCACGGCGAATCCCTCGCGGCCGAGGAGTCGGCGCAGCCGCAGGATCCAGCGAGGGTCCCAGCCCCGGGTGGCGCCGAGGCACACGGCCGGCACGCCGGCCGCCTCGAGGTCGGGGCGCAGAGCGTCCTTCGCCGGGAGGAGGTAGGCGACGGTCGGTCGGACGTTCGCGCCCCGGTGGCGGGCCGAGTGGACGAGGAGGCGCTCGGCGCCCCCTGCGCCGAGGCCCTTCACGAGCCAGAGCACCCGGATCGGGTCGGTCGCGTAGGCCGGACGACCTGCCTGTTCACCGGTCACGGTCGGTAGTATCGTCCACTCGGCAAGTGACCTCGGTGCCGCACGGATGCGGACCGGGACCGACCGACGGGTCGGTGCCGCTCCGCCCCTCGGGCGGTGCCGGGGAGCCCGCAGGCTCCGACCGGCGTCTGCGGAACCGAGACACGGAAGAGGGGAACGGCGCTGAACCTCGATGACGTCGTCCAGGCGCTGCGGCGGCGCTGGCGGCTCGCGGCCGGGATCTTCCTGCTCGTGGTCGTCGGGGTGGGCATCTTCGTGTTCGCCCGGGTCCGGACGCGCCCGCCGGTCCGGTTCCGCAGCGTGGCGACGGTGCAGGTCGCAACTCCGGAGAAGCAGACCGAGGACTCGGGGAACCGCAATGGCAACCGCGTCTCGACGACGACGGCGCCCGACATCACGCTCTCGGGACCCCAGCGGCTCGCCCTGGCCAAGCCCACCATCGCGAAGGCCCTCGGACCGAACCTCGGCCCCGACGCCCTGCGCACCCGCTTCAACGCCCGGCGCGACAAGGAGCGGGGCACGATCGACCTCGTCGTCACCGCACCGACCGGCACTCAGGCCCGGACGGTCGCGAGTCGCTGGGCCGACGCGTTCGTCGCCGCTCACCGTGAAGAGAACATCCGCCAGCTCAAGCAGCAGGAGCGCCGCCTCGGCGAGCGCATCAAGACGTTCCACGATGAGTTGCAGATCGTCGACTACAAGCTCGCCAAGCTCATGCCGATCGTCTACGGCGGCATCCTCCGCTATGACTCACCGGCCGGCACCGGCCGGGGCCGGGGCTCGCGGTTCGACGACACCGGCCGTCCGCCCGTCCCGGAGGTCGCGCCCTCGACCTACGCGTTGAACCTCGCCTACGAGCGCCAGCAGCTGCAGCAGGTCATCGGCGAGCTGGCCGAGAACCTCGCCGCCCTGCGGGTGGAGGGCGTGCAGCAGACGACCTTCCAGCGCGTCGCCCAGACCCCGGCGGGCCGGGTCACCCACTCGCGACCGACCACGATGCCGGCGCTCGTGGCGCTCCTCCTCGGCCTCCTCGTCGCCGGGGGCGCGGCCGTCCTCGTCGACCGTTCCGACCGCACGATCCGTGACGCGGCCACGGCGGCGCTCGCGTTCGGCGCTCCGGTGCTCACCCGCATCCCCGTGAACGGCGAGGGTGACTTCGCGGTGCTCGCCCATCCGTCGTCGATCGCATCCGACGCGTACCGCGGGCTCGCGGCGACGGCAATCGCGACCGATCGACTCCCCCGGGCGATCATGGTGAGCACGCCGCACGGCGACACCCACGAGCCGGTCGCGGCCAACTTCGCGGCCGCGCTCTCGCGCCTCGGCCTCCGCGTCGCCCTCGTCGCGACCGGCCCCGAGCAGGCGTGGTACATGAAGCCCTTCTCGCTCCCGCGGGCCGGCGGCATGGCGCTGCCCGAGTTGCTCGAACTGGCCCAGGGCGGTCGTTTG
>JBJSXF010000003.1:0-12175 GCA_046086225.1 Actinomycetota bacterium
AGCAGGCCGTCACCGCCGTCGCCGACGCCATCCAGCGCTCGCGCGCCGGCCTCAGTGATCCCAATCGGCCGATCGCCTCCTTTCTGTTCCTCGGCCCCACCGGCGTCGGCAAGACCGAGCTCGCCAGGGCGCTCGCCCAGTTCCTGTTCGATGACGAGCAGGCGATGGTCCGCATCGACATGTCCGAGTACATGGAGAAGCGCACCGTCGCCCGCCTCATCGGCGCGCCCCCCGGCTACGTCGGCTACGACGAGGGCGGCCAGCTCACCGAGGCCGTGCGGCGCAAGCCCTTCTCGGTCGTGCTGTTCGACGAGATCGAGAAGGCCCACCCCGACGTCTTCAACACGCTCCTGCAGATCCTGGAGGACGGGCGCCTCACCGACGCGCAGGGTCGCACGGTCGACTTCAAGAACACCGTGATCATCATGACGTCCAACCTGGGCACGGCCGACCTCAAGAAGTCGTCGCTGGGCTTCGCCCGGGCCGACGAGCACGTCACCTACGACAAGATGAAGGAGAAGGTGCACGAGGAGCTCAAGCGCCATTTCCGGCCCGAGTTCCTCAACCGCATCGACGACATCATCGTGTTCCACCAGCTCTCGAGCGAGGAGATCACGGAGATCGTCGATCTCCTCATCAAGCGGGTGCGCGACCAGTTGGCCTCGCAGGGGCTCGGCTTCGAGCTCACGACGCCGGCCAAGCTGCTCCTCGCCGAGCGGGGCTACGACGCAGCGCTCGGGGCCCGGCCGTTGCGGCGGGCGATCCAGCGAATGGTCGAGGACCCGCTCGCCGAGAAGATCCTGTGGAAGGAGTTCCACGCGGGCGAGACGATCGTGGTCGACGCCCACGAGGGCGAGATCGTGTTCTCGTCGATCCCGGGGGTCGAGCCGCCGCCGGTGGAACTCGCCGGGAGCGGCACGACGGAGTGAGCCGGCGGGCCGCACCTTCCGGGGTGCGGCCCGACTGCTTCCGGGGTTCGGTCGCGCGACTCGGTTCCCGAGGTCGCGATGGTTCTCGGACCGGTTCTCGGCCCGGATATCCACCACCGGGGCGTGGGTCTGACGCACACTTCCCCGTATGAAACCTGCGCTGCGCATCGCGATCGCCGAGGCGATCGGCACCATGATCCTCGTCGTCGGCGGTCCGGGCACGGCAGTGCTCGCCACCGGGAACTTCGGCGACCTTTCGGTCGGGATCCTCGGGGTTGCCATCGCCTTCGGCTTGAGCCTCCTGTGCGCGGCCTACGCGATCGGTTCGATCTCGGGCTGCCACATCAACCCGGCCGTCACCTTCGGCCTCTGGGCGGTAGGAAAGACGAAGACCCGGGATGTGCCGTGGTACGTGGGCGGTCAGGTCATCGGCGGTCTGCTCGGCGGGCTCGTGATCTTCTTCGTGGCGAACAGCGTCAGCGACTGGGCGGGGGCGGAGCTCACCGGGTTCGCGTCGAACGGCTACGGCGAGCACTCGCCGGGCGGGTTCGGGCTCGGGGCGGTGATCGTCACCGAGATCGTGTTCACGGCGCTCTTCCTCTTCGTGATCGCAAGCACGACCCGGCGGTCGATGCCGGCGGGCTTCACCGGGATCACCGTGGGCCTCATGCTCACCCTCATCCACCTCATCACGATCCCGGTCGACAACACCTCGGTGAACCCGGCCCGCAGCATCGCGACCGCCGTGTTCCAGGGATCGTGGGCGCTCTCGCAGCTCTGGGTGTTCATCGTCTTCCCGATCGTCGGCGGGGTGATCGGCGCCGTGGTGTGGCGGGCGATCGTGCCCGCCGAGGACGATCCCGAGCCGGTCGAGTAGCCCCGGCCGACGCGGGTGCCCGCCCGGGCCGGGCGGGGAGGCGAACGGTGTCTCCGGGGCGCGCTACGCTGCGCCCATGACCCGAACAGGTGTTCGTCTTCGGTGCCTCGCCTGCGGCCACGAGAGCCCGCAGTGGCTGGGCCGGTGCCCGGGCTGCGGTGAGTGGGGCTCCCTGGTCGAGGCGCCGGCGGCCGGTTCGGCGGCGGCGTCCGAGTCGCTCCCGCTGCCGATCGCGGAGGTCGACGGGCGGGGCGCGGGCCGGGTTCCCACCGGGGTCGGCGAGCTCGATCGGGTCCTCGGCGGCGGGCTGGTCGCGGGCTCGGTCACCCTTCTCAGCGGCGAGCCGGGCATGGGCAAGAGCACGCTCCTCCTCCAGGCCCTCGGAGCTGTGGCCGCGCCCGGTCAGCGGTGCCTCCTCGTCAGCGCCGAGGAGTCGGCGGCCCAGGTTCGGCTCCGGGCCGACCGCCTCGGCACCCTCGCCCCCGATCTCTTCGTCGTGAGCGAGACGTCGCTCCCGGCGATCGCCGGCCACATCGCGAACGTCGCCCCCGCGGTGTGCGCGATCGACTCGATCCAGACCGTCCACGATCCCGAGGCAACGGGCGCGGCGGGCTCGGTCACCCAGGTGCGCGACGGCGCGCAGGCGATCGTGCGCATGGCGAAGTCCCGGGGCATGGCGGTCCTCGTCGTCGGGCACGTGACGAAGGACGGCGGTATCGCCGGTCCGCGGGCACTCGAGCACGTGGTCGACACGGTGCTCTCGTTCGAGGGTGACCGCCACCACGAGCTGCGCATGCTGCGGGCGTTGAAGCATCGCTTCGGGCCGACCGACGAGCTCGGTTTGCTCCGCATGACCGGCGGAGGCCTCGCCGCGGTCGACGATCCCAGCGCGCTGTTCCTCGGCGACCGACGGCCGGGCGCCACCGGGTCGGTCGTCACCTGCACGATGGAGGGGAGCCGTCCGCTCTGCGTCGAGGTGCAGGCACTGGTATCCGAGACGGGAGCACCGGTGCCCCGACGGGTGTCCCGGGCGGTCGAGCCCACGCGGCTGGCGATGCTGCTCGCGGTACTGCACGAGCGGGCCCGGGTCGCGTTCGACCGGGCCGACGTCTATGTGAGCGTGGCGGGCGGGGTCCGGCTCGCCGAGCCGGGAGCCGACCTGGCGGTGACGGTCGCCCTCGTGGGGGCACGGATCGGTCACGCCGTTCCCGACGACACGGTCGTGATCGGTGAGGTCGGTCTCGGCGGTGAGGTTCGGCAGGTGCCGCATCTGGCCCGTCGGGTCACCGAGGCGCAACGGCTCGGATTCCGGCGTGCGGTGGTGCCGCCGTCCGCGCCCCCGGTGTCGGGCATCGAGCTCGTGCCGGTCGCCGATGTCGCCGGGGCCTTGCGGGCCACGGTCGGTGCCGCAGGGCGCGACGGGTAGGCTTCCCCATTCCCCGGCCGGGAGGACGCCGTGGCCCAGCGCCGCTCGGAAGCCCTGTACGCCGCACTCCGGCTCGCCGCACCCGGCACGCCGCTGCGGGAGGGCATCGACCGAATCCTGCAAGCGAAGATGGGCGCGCTCATCGTGGTCGGTGACGGCCCCGACGTCCTCGGCATCTGCTCGGGTGGCTTCCTCCTCGACGCCGAGTTCACTCCGCAGCGCCTCTCCGAGCTGGCGAAGATGGACGGGGCGATCATCCTCGCCTCCGATGGCAGCCGGGTGGCTCGGGCCAACGTGCACCTCGTCCCTGATCCCGACATCCCGACGAGCGAGACCGGCACCCGCCACCGCACGGCCGAGCGGGTCGCCCGGCAGATCTCGGTCCCGGTCGTGACCGTCTCCGAGGAGATGAGCCTCGTCTCGGTGCACGTGAAGGGACTCAAGCAGACGCTGGAGCCCGTGCCCCGAGTGCTCGCCCGGGCCGATCAGGCGCTGCAGATCCTCGGTCGCTACAAGACCCGGCTCGACGGGGTGACGGGTGCGCTCTCGGCGCTCGAGGTCGAGGATCTCGTCACGGTGCGCGATGTCGTGAATGTGCTCCAGAGGGCCGAGATGGTCCGCAGGATCGCCGAGGAGGTGGAGGGCTACGTCGTCGAGCTCGGCCTCGACGGTCGCCTCGTCGAGTTGCAGCTCGAGGAGCTCACCGGTGGCGTCGACGAGGACCGACGGCTCGTGGGCAAGGACTACATCACCGATCCCGACGATGCGGTGGTGGCCGTCGCCGGCACCCGGCTGGCCGAGCTCGACGACGACGATCTCCTCGACCTCCGCAGCCTCACTGCGATCCTGCGCCTCCCCACCGACATCGACCTCGATGCGCCCCTCCAGCCGCGCGGTCACCGGCTGCTCCGGCGGATTCCGCGGCTGCCCGAGGGCGTGGCCGATCAGGTCGTGGAGCAGTTCGGCAGTCTGGCCCGGATCATGCGGGCGAGCCTCGGTGATCTCGTGGAGGTCGAAGGGGTGGGCGAGGTGCGGGCCCGGGCCATCAAGGACGGTCTGCAGCGGGTGGCCGAGACGTCGATCCTCGATCGTTTCGCCTGAGGGAGGGAAGCGTGGCCGCGCCCGGAGAGGGACCGTTCGGAGATGTCTCGGTGGAGGAGCGGGTGCTCGATGTCGACGGCGTTCTCGTCGCGTCGGTGCACGCCCGACCCGACGGCATACCCCGGGCCGGGGTCGTCCTCCATCCCGACGTCGGCGGTCTCCGGCCGCTCTTCACCGATCTGGCCCGCCGCCTGGCGACCCACGGTCTCGCGGTCTGGGCGGTCGAGCCGTTCGCGTCGGTGCCGACGGTGCTCGCCGCAGGGGTCGAGGCCCGACTCGGAGCCATTCGCGAACTCGACGACGACCGGCAGCTCGCGATCCTTGCGGCGGCGGCCGACCGTCTGGTGGTGGACGACGACGTCGTACGGGTCGGTGTCGTGGGCTTCTGCATGGGTGGCCACTACGCGTTCAAGGCGGCGACCACCGAGCGGTTCGACGTCGCGGTGGCGTTCTACGGGATGCTGCGCACCCCCGATGCCTGGGCGGGTCCCGGCCATCGCATCGAGCCGCTGGCGGGAGCCGCGGCCATGGTTCCCACCTTGGCGATTTTCGGATCGGTCGACCCCTGGACCCCGGCCGCCGACATCGAGGCATTGCGGGCGGCGTGGGCCGAGCGGACCGATTGCGAGATCCTCGAGTTCGCCGATGCCGACCACGGCTTCATGCACGACCCCGATCGTCCGGCGCACCGACCGGCCGAGGCGGCCGCGGCCTGGTCTCGGGCCCTCGGCGTCCTCGCGCCCTGAGCGCTCGGCTGCGTCGGGAGCGGCATGGGAGACTGCGGCAGTGGACGCCTGGGCCGTGATCGTCGCCGCCGGAGGGGGCACGCGGTTCGGGGGCGCGAAGCAGTTCGCGATGCTGGCGGGTACGAGCGTGCTCGACCGGTCGGTCGCCACTGCGGTGGGCGCGTGCGCCGGGGTCGTGGTGGTGCTGCCGCACGACGGTGACTGGACGCCCCCGGCGGGCGTCGTCACGGTCGTCGGGGGCGCGACCCGGTCCGAATCGGTGCGGGCCGGGCTCGCAGCGGTGCCGGCGGCGGTCGAGATCGTCGCCGTGCACGACGCGGCCCGGCCGCTCGCCAGCCCCGGGCTCTGGGCGGCGGTCATCACCGCGGTCCGGTCCGGTGCCGACGCCGCGGTGCCCGGGCTCGCCGTGGCCGACACGGTGAAGCGGGTACGCGCCGGTTCGATCGTCGAGACCGTCCGGCGGGACGATCTCGTGCTGGTGCAGACCCCACAGGCGTTCCGGGCGAACGTGCTGCGCGACGCGCACGCGACCGGCGGGATCGGTACCGATGACGCCGCGCTCGTCGAGGCGGCGGGCGGGACGGTCGTCGTCGTCGCCGGCGAGGTGGCGAACCGCAAGATCACCGAACCCGACGACCTCGTCTTCGCCGAGGCGATGCTCTCGACGACCCGATCGTGAGCGATGCGCCCGTGAGCGACCAGTCCGTGAGCGATGCGGCCGCTCCCGATGCCGTCGGAACCACACCGACCCGACCGGCCCGGCCCCCGCGCCGCCGTCGACGGCGGGCGCTCGGACACGTGCCCGCGCTCGACGGGTTCCGCGGGGTGGCGGTGCTCCTGGTGCTCACCTGGCACCTCCCGGTGCTGTCGCTGTGGTGGCTGACCCGGCGACCCGGTGGCGGGCTCTTCGGGGTCGACATGTTCCTCGTGCTGAGCGGCTTCCTCATCACCGGGCTGCTCCTCCGCGAGTCGGCCCGCACGGGTCGGGTGCGGATCGGCGCCTTCTACCGACGGCGGGCGCTGCGGCTCCTCCCCGCGCTCGTCGTGCTGCTGGGGGTCTGGCTCGTGTACGGCGGAGTCAGCGCGATCGAGCCGCGGACCGAGCCGGCGACATCGCTCTCGGTGCTCTTCTACTACTCGAACACGCGATGGTCGCCCGGCGTGTTCGAGTTCACCTACGGGCTCGGGCACCTCTGGACCCTGTCGCTCGAGGAGCAGTTCTACATGCTGTGGCCGTTGTGCTTCGCGGCCCTGTTCGCCTGGCGGCGTTCGGCGGTGGCCGCGGTCGGCGGGACGGTGCTCGCGATCGTCACGGTGTGGGCCGTGCGCAGCGCGCTCTACTTCGACGGGATGTCGACCCAGACGCTGTACCGGAGTCTGTTCAGCCGGGCCGACTCGCTGCTCATCGGTGCACTGGTCGCCCAGCTGTGGACGCGCGGGTTCGCGCCGCGACGCGGAGTGAAGCCGGCGGCGTGGATCGCCCTCGGCGGGTTCGTCTACGCGGCCTGGCGCGGACTCTCGTGGTCGTTCCTCTCGCGAGGTGGCTACACGCTGCTCGCGCTGGCGGTCGGGGTGATGATCCTGGCGGTGGTCGACACCGATTGGTCACCGCGTCGCGTGCTCGAGTGGGCGCCGCTCCGTGGGGTCGGCCGCATCTCGTACGGCCTGTACCTCTGGCACATTCCCGTGTACATCGTCGTGCAGCGGACCTTCCCCGACCTCCCGACCTGGCCCCGGACCGCGTTGGCGCTCGGGGCGACATTCGCGGTGACGCTCGGCTCGTGGCATCTGGTCGAGCAGCCGTTCCTGCGGTGGAAGGATCGCATCGAGCGCCGGGCCCGGGCCGGGGTCGGTGCGTCGGCGCCGGCCGATCCCGGGGCGGTTGCGGTAACGGACGGAGGATTGGGGACATGAGGAACCGGGCCGGACTCGGCTACGACATCCATCCGTTCGGCGCGGAGCCGCCGCTCGTGCTCGGGGGCGTAACCATCCCCGACGCGCCGGCCCTCGCCGGGCATTCCGACGGTGATGCCGTCGCGCACGCGGTGGCCGATGCGCTCCTCGGTCCGGTCGGTTTGCCCGACCTCGGCACGTTGTTCCCGGCCTCCGACGAACGGTTCCGCGGGGCCGACTCGATGGCGCTCCTGCACGAGGTGGCGACGAAGGTGGCGGCCACCGGGTGGTGGGTCGACAACGTCGACGTCGTCATCGCCGCCGAGCGGCCGGTGCTCGCTCCGCACACCGCAGCGATGGCTGCCCGGATCGCCGAAGCCCTCGCGCCGACGCGTGAGCCGATGGGTTTCGGGATCGCTGTCTCGGTGCGGCCGAAGCGGGGCGAGGGGCTCGGCGCGATCGGTCGGGCCGAGGGGATCGCGGTGTGGACGGTCGCATCGCTCTCGCGCGGCTGAATCCCGCACCGGTCACCGCGGCGCCGTAGGTACCCTGCTGCGCATGCTCCGCCTGCACGACACCGCGCGGCGCGCGCTCGTCGAGTTCGTGCCCCGGGAGCCCGGCCGGGTGTCGATGTATGTGTGCGGACCGACGCCCTACGACGTGCCCCATCTCGGTCACGGTCGCAAAGAGGTGGTGTTCGACACCATCCGCCGCTACCTGGAGTGGCGGGGGTTCGCAGTCACCTACGTGAGCAACGTCACCGACATCGAGGACAAGATCATCGCCCGGGCGACGCGCGAGGGGAGCACCGAACCGGAGGTCGCCCGGCGCTTCGAGGCCGAGTTCCGGCGTCAGTTCGACCGGCTGAACGTCGCGCCACCGACGCACGAGCCGCATGCCACCGAGTGGATCGGCGAGATGATCTCGCTCATCGGCGCGCTCGTCGCGTCCGGTCACGCGTACGTCGTCGAGGGGCAGGGCGTCTACTTCGCCGTCGAGCGGCTCGCCGAGTACGGGGCGCTGTCGCACCGCAGCGTCGCCGAGCTGCTTGAGAGCGCCGGGGCCCGGGTCGACGTCGACGAACGGAAGCGGTCGCCGGTCGACTTCGCGCTCTGGAAGGCGGCCAAGCCCGGCGAGCCGACGTGGGACTCCCCGTGGGGTCCCGGCCGGCCGGGCTGGCACATCGAGTGCTCGGCGATGTCGTTGCAGCTCCTCGGCGACGGCTTCGACATCCACGGTGGTGGCGACGACCTGGTGTTCCCGCACCACGAGAACGAGATCGCCCAGGCGGTCGGGGCCGGGCACGAGTTCGCCCGGCATTGGCTGCACAACGGCATGGTCAACGTCGACGGCGAGAAGATGTCGAAGTCGCTCGGCAACTTCACGACGCTCGAAGCGGTGCTCGACCGCTTCGATCCCCGGGCGTTCCGGCTGCTCGTGCTCCAGACCCACTACCGGCGCCAGATGGAGCTCGGCGACAAGGAACTCACCGACGCCGGGAAGGCGGCGGAGCGGGTCGACACCCTCGTGCGTCGGGCCGCTCGGGCCGGTGTGGTCGCGGGCTCGCCGCCTGCCGCGAGCGTCGAGCGCTTCCGGGACGCGATGGACGACGACTTCGACACGCCGGCCGCGCTGGCCGTGGTCTTCGCAGCGGTGCGCGACGCCACCGCGGCGCTCGATGCCGACGCCCGGGCGTCGGCCGCGGCCGGGCTCGGGTTCTTCGAATCGGGCTGGACGACCCTCGGGCTCTGGATCGCGCCCGAAGCCGAGGGCGGCGACGACGACGCCGAGATCGAGGGCCTGGTCGCGGCCCGGGACGCGGCGCGGGCGGCCAAGGACTGGTCGGAGGCCGATCGGCTGCGGGACGAACTCAGGGCGCGCGGGGTCGTCATCGAGGACACCTCGTCGGGCACTGCCTGGCGGCGGGTCCGGCCCGGCGAGGAGTGAGAGGCCCGAGGGATGACCCGCGATGAGTGAGGGCCGCCTCGGCGGCGATCAGGTGGAAGGTCGTCGGGCCGTGGCCGAGCTCCTGCAGGCGGGGCGGCGCCGGGTTCGGGCCGTCTACGTGTCGTCCGGAGTCGAGCGGGATCCCCTCGTTGCCGAGATCATCGAAGCGGCCGGTCGCTCACTGCGCATCGTGACGCCCGAGAAGGTCGAGCACATCGCCCGATCCGAGACCCACCAGGGTGTGGTGGCCCAGTGCGCGCCGTTGCGCCCGGCCGAGCTCGACGACCTGGCGGCGGCCGAAGACGCATTCCTGGTCGTGCTCGACGGCGTGACCGACCCCCGCAACCTCGGCGCGATCATCCGCACGGCCGATACCGCCGGCGCGACCGGCGTGGTCGTGGGTCGGCATCGATCGGCCCACGTGTCGCCGGCGGTGACCAAGGCGGCGGCGGGCGCGATCGAGCACGTGCCGATCGCCGTCGTGGGTGGCATCCCCGCCGCGCTCGACCGGCTCCGGCGGGCCGGCTGCTGGACGGTCGGACTCGACGAGCGGGCCCGGACGTCGGTGCACGAGCTCGACCTCGCCGGGGAGCGCCTCGCGTTGGTGCTCGGTGCCGAGGGCCGCGGCCTGGCTCGGCTCACCCGTGAGCGCTGCGATGTGCTCGTGCGGATCCCGGTGCACGGGCACGTTCCGTCACTCAACGTGTCGGCCGCCGCGGCCGTGGTGCTGCACGAGGTGGCCCGTCGTCGCCATCCGGGTGACGGGTAGCATCGTCTTCCCGCCGGATTAGCTCAGTCGGCAGAGCAGCTGATTTGTAATCAGCAGGTCGTCGGTTCGATCCCGACATCCGGCTCCCCGGTCTCGGCCGACGCCGCCGCTCCCGGCCCACCACCGCAGGATCCGGTGCCGGCCCCCGGGTCTGCGGTCCGAATGGGACCAAGGACCCATAAAGTCCGGCCTGCTTCTCGCCGATGATGTCCCCGACGTGTCCGGAATGGGCGCGTCGGGAGACGACCAGGGGAACGAGCAGGGGCCATGCGGAGGAACGTGCACGCACGGAATCGTCGGATGCGAACGGGGGCTTGGGCCCTCGTCGTGGGGATGCTGGTGGCGATCGTGCCGTCGGTGGTCGCAGCCGGGCCGGTATCGGCGGCACCCCGTGATCGCGCCGCTCGGTGGTCGGGGTCCGCGGCGGTCGCCCGGCTGGGCGACCGCCTCGCGGACGTGGCCGGGAAGCACGGCCGTTCCCCCGCCGACCTGCGCCACGACCTCGAGACCGACCCGACCTTGAAGGTCGACGCAACCGATCGTCTGCTCTACGTGGAGCCCACGGTTCCGGCCGGCGCGCCCGCCCCGGCGACGCCGCTCTCCACGACGATTCCCGATTCCGACACCTTCCTCCTCCACAGTCGACCGGGTGCCAATCGGGTGATCTTCCTCGACTTCGACGGCCACCTCCTCTCGGGCACGGCCTGGAACTCGGGCGCGGGCGGCGACTGCTACGCCGAGCCGTTCGACAACAACGGCAGCCCGACCTTCTCGGCGAGCGAGCTCAACACGGTGAAGAGCGTCTGGCGGCGAGTGGCCGAGGACTACGCGCCGTTCGAGGTCGACGTCACGACCGAGGACCCGGGCTACGCCGCCATCAACCGGGCTTCCTCCTCCGACACCCAGTTCGGCACGCGAGCGCTCATCACGAAGAGCGTCACACCCTGCCCGAGTGGGAGCCTGCTCTACTCGACGGCCTGCGGCAGTTGCGGCGGCGTGGCGTACGTGGGCGTCTACGACAACACGGGCTACTCCCACGACTACTACCAGCCGGCGCTCGTGTTCCAGAACGGTGTGACCGACAACGCGAAGTACATCGCCGAGGCGACGTCCCACGAGGTCGGTCACAACATCGGGCTGGGCCACGATGGCACCACGACCGGTTGCGGCAGCACCGGGACCTCGGCCTGCGGCTACTACTACGGGCAGGGCAACTGGGCCCCGATCATGGGGGTCGGCTACAACGTGCCGATCGTCCAGTGGAGCAAGGGCGAATACGCGAACGCGAACAACACGCAGGACGACTTCGTCGTGGCCCAGAGCAACGGCCTGCCGTTGCGCACCGACGACCACGGTGACACCGCAGCGACGGCGACGACGGTCTCGGCCCCGGCGATCTCGGCGACGGGCGTGATCGGGACCGCGGCCGACGTCGATGCGTTCTCGGTGACGGTGGGCGCAGGCACGGCCTCGTTCTCGGCGACGCCGGCGCCGGTCTCGCCCGACCTCGACATCCGGCTCCTCCTGCGGGACGGCAACGGGACGATCGTCGCCTCGGCCGATCCGGCGTCGGGGGCGACGGGCTACGACAGCGCGACCGGTATGGCCGCGACCCTGACCGCCACCCTGGCCGCCGGCACCTACACCGTCTCGGTGGAGGGCGTCGGCTGGGGCAGCGCGACATCGACCGGGTACACCGACTACGGCAGCCTCGGCAATTACTCGCTGACCGGCACGGCCGCGACGCCGGGTCCGAACCTGGCGCCGACCGCCGTGGCGACGGTCACGCCGGTGAGTGGCACCGCGCCACTCTCGGTCACCTTCTCGGGTGCGGGCTCGAGCGACCCCGAGGGCGGACCGCTCACCTACGCCTGGAACTTCGGCAACGGCAGCCCGAACGGCACCGGGGTGAGCGCGAGCACCGTGTACACGACGGCCGGCACGTACACGGCGACGCTCACGGTGACCGACCTCGGCGGGGCGACGGCGACGACGACGACGACGATCACCGTGTCGGCGCCGCCGGCGATCGACGTGAGCGCGCTCACGGTGACCGGGGTCAAGACCGCTTCGACCAAGGCTGCGGCGACCGCAACGGTGACGGTTCGGGACGCGAACGGCCAGACGGTGTCCGGAGCGACGGTCACCGGGCAGTGGTTCCTGGGCACGAAGCTGCTCTCGACCCGGTCGGCGACGACCTCGGCGACCGGAGTGGCCACCACCTCGTCGGGAACCCAGCGGGTCTCGGTCGGGCAGGTGCTGAAGTTCTGCGTCACCGGCCTCACCCGGTCGGGCACGTCATGGAGCCCGACGCTCTTCGCGCCGACAACGGCGACCGACTGCGCCACCTGGATCGTGCCGTAGACCGACGGATCGACGTTTCCCGGCTCCGGCCCGGCGGGTACCGCCCGGGTGGAGTCCGGGAGACGGAGGTCGGTCGATGCGGTGGAGTCGTACGCAGGGTTACCGGAGCGGATCGGTGCTCGT
>JBJSXF010000004.1:0-2510 GCA_046086225.1 Actinomycetota bacterium
CCGCCTCGGCCGTCGCGCCGATCCGCACCCCGGCGAGGACCGCGAGCTCACGCAGGGTGCACGACGCCGGGGTCGTCGGTACGCAGCCGACGGCGGCTGCCGGAGCCGGGGCCGGACCGAGCGCAACCAGCCCGAGCACGAACGCCGACAGGCCGATCAGCCCCGCCCGCGTCCCTCGTCTCCGCATCCTCGCCACCCCCGGGGAATCCGTCAGTGGGAGGCTACGGAACCCCGGCCGATGCCTCAAGAAGCCGGGGTCGTAGCCTGCCTGCGTGCGCCCCGTTCATCCGACGCCCTTCGGGCCGCGCTGGCGGGCCCGCTGGATCTGGCACGGGCGACCGGCGATCGGGATCGAAACCGCGACCCGGCCGGTACTCGCCGATCCGGTCGACCGGATCGTGCTCCTGCGCCGCGACCTCGCCCTCGACCGCGTCCCCCCGACAGCACCGGCCCGGATCTGGGCCGACGGCCGGTACCTGCTCACCGTGAACGGCACCGAGGTCGCGCACGGCCCCGTGCGGTCCGATCCGAGGCGAGCGCACTACGACGTCGTCGACCTGGCCCCGCACCTGCAGGTGGGCGCCAACGTCATCGGCATCCTCGCCCGGCATTTCGGGCAGGCCACGTCGTGGTGGATGCCGGCCCCGCCGACCTACGCGCTCGGCGGGGGCAGCGTCGTGTTCGAGGCCCTCGTCGGCGACGACTGGCTCGTCTCCGACCGCGAGTGGCGCACCGCCGCGGGCGAGGCGTGGACCCCCGTTGCCGTCCCCGGCGACGTGGCCTGCCTGCCGCTCGAGGCGTTCGACGCCCGGCGGCATCCGCACGGCTGGGACCGAGCCGGCTTCGCAGCCGACGAGTGGCGGCGAGCGGTCGAGATCGTGCCGTTCCACACCGGCGCGCACGGCGATCCGCACCCCCCGAGCGATCCCTTCGGGATGCTGCTGCCCCCGGTCCGGGTGGCGTTCCCCACCGGGGCGACCCACCCGGCTCCCCTCGTCGCCGAGGTGTCGGTGGCCGGGGCCGCCGACGATGCCGATCCCGTCCGCCAGGTGCTCGCCGACGAAGCCACCCGCGGGACGCCGGGCGCAGTCGTGCTCCGGTCGCACGATCTCGGTCGCATCGCCGCCGGACCACTCGAGCTCGTCGTGCACGACGCCGCCCCCGGGACGATCATCGACGTCGCCGCCGCCGAGCACCTCGACCCGGCCGGATCGCTCGTGCCGCTCGGGCAGCACGCCGGGCTCCGCTACGTGTGTGCGGGCGGTCGCGAGGAGCGCTTCACGTCGCTCGAGGCGATCGGCACCCGGCACCTCCACCTCTCGGTGCGCCCACCCGCTGAGACACGCGCCCCGGTCGTCGAGGTCGCCGTGCGCGACCGGCACCGACCGCGCCCTCCCGGTGCCGCGTTCGCCTGCTCCGACCCGCTCCTCGAGGAGATCTACGCGGTCGGTCTGCGCACCGTCGACCTCTGCGCGCTCGACGCGTACGTCGACTGCCCGACGCGCGAGCAGCGGGCCTGGACCGGTGACTCGGTCGTGCACCAGATGGTCGACCTGGTCGCCAACCCCGACTGGTCGATGGCCCGCTGGCACCCGCGTCTCGCCGGCACCCCGCGGGCCGACGGCATGCTCCCGATGGCCGCGGCCTCCGACTTCGCGGTCGACGACCGCATGTTCGTCCCCGACTGGTCGCTCCACTGGATCCGCAGCGTCCACAACCTCTACCGCTACACCGGAGACCGCGAGCTCATCGCCGACCTCGTCCCGGTGGCCGAGGGCGTGCTGCGCTGGTTCGAGCCGTACCTCGGTGACGACGGACTGCTCCACCACGTGATCGGCTGGGCGCTCCTCGACTGGGCGAGTGTCTACGGGCGCGACACCTCGTCGGTGCTGAACGCGCTCTGGGCCCGGGCGCTCGAGGATCTCGCCGACATGGCCGACTGGCTCGGCAACCCCGGCACCGCCCGCTGGGCCCGGGCTCGTCGCGACGGTGTGCGAGCCGGCTTCGAACGCTTCTGGGACGACACGCGCGGCGTGTACGTCGACCACATCGTCGACGCCGTGCCCCAGCGGCCGGCCGCGCAGCACGGTGGGGCCGCCGCGCTCGCGGCCGGTCTCGTGCCCGCCGCCCGGGTCGCCCGGGTCGTCGACGGCATCACCGACCGGAGCCGACTCGTCCGCCACTCGTTCGTGATGGACTCGGTGACCGTCGAAGGCGGCTCGACCGGATTCGTCTACCTCACCACCGGCTACCCCGAGCCCGAGTGGGACGTCGAGCGCGAGATGGTCGAGGCCGAGCCGTTCTTCCGCTACATCGTGCACGACGGCCTGGCTCGAGCCGGACGCGCCGATCTCGTCGCCGATCTCTGCCGCGACTGGAGCGTGTTCCTCGACGCGGGCGAGACGAGCTGGCCCGAATGCTGGTTCGGCGGCACGCGCGGCCACGGCTGGTCTTCGACTCCGACCCGCGACCTCGTCGTGCACACCCTCGGCATCAGCCCGGCCGAGCCC
>JBJSXF010000005.1:0-6004 GCA_046086225.1 Actinomycetota bacterium
CGCATCACGACGGTGCGGGCCCCCTGCTCGATCGCCCACTCGAGCTCGCCGATCGCCCAGTCGAGGTCGGCGAGGGTGAGGTACGGCGCGGCGAAGATGCGGTCCTGGTAGGCGAAGCCCCAGTCCTCGGCGACCCAGCGGTTGAAGCCGGTGAAGAGGGTGGTGACCGCCTCGCCGTCGTGCTTCAGCAGCTCCTCGTAGAGCATGCCGAGGGTGGGGAAGAGCCAGATCGCCTCGAGGCCGTGCTCGTCGAGCTTGGCGATGCGGGCGTCACGGTTGCGGTACTCGGCCGGGATCGGCTCGCGCTCACGGAGGAAGTCGAACGGCTGGCGCTTGTCGGGGTTGCCCCGGAAGTAGTCGTGCATCGCCCCGGCCTTGGCGATCGGGTCGAAGGTCGGGTTGGTGACCGCGTGGCTCACGACGCCGCCGACGACGTGGTAGCGGCGGCCGTTCATCTCGCACCACTCCACGCACCGCGGCTGCATGGCCGGGGGGACGTGGCGGGTGAAGGCGTCGAGGGCCTCGTAGTAGTGGTTGTCGGCGTCGAACGCGGCGTAGGGGAGCTCGCTCATGGGGTGAGGCTACCCGTCGGGTCGGCCGGACCATCTAGCGTGGCGGCGTGCCCGACGCTGTGCTGCCGGACCGTGCGCCGACCGGGTCGCCGCTCGCGGGCGGGCCCGCCGACTGGGTCGATCTCGACTGGTCGCTCGTGCCCGCGGGGCACGAGGCAATGGCCCACGTCGGGGCGTTCGCGGTGCCCGGCTTCGTGCGGCCCGCGGCGCTCGGCGGGTTCGTGGCCGACGCCCGTGCCCTCGCCGCGCACGCGTACCGCAGCGGCGGGCTCGGCACCGCGTACCTCGGCCTCCCCGACCCGGCCCTCCCCGCCGACCACCCGCGCCGCTGGCTCGGCACCTACGGCGTCGGCGCGGTGGCCTACGACCGCTTCCCGGCCGACTCGCCGATCCGCCGCCTCTACGAGTGGGACGAGCTGCGGGCGTTCGTCGCCGCCGTGCTCGGACTCCCCGAGGTGTTCCCCTACGCCGACCCGTTCGGTGCGTTGAACCTCGCGGTGATGGGCGAGGGCGACGAGCTGCAGTGGCACTTCGACCAGACCGACTTCGTGGTGTCGCTCGCGCTGCAGCCCGCCGACGAAGGCGGCGACTTCGAGGCCTCGCCCTTCATCCGCACCGAAGACGACGAGCGCTACGACGCGGTCGGCGCGGTGCTCGCGGGCGGACGCGAGGGGGTGGTGACCATCCCGATGGTGCCGGGCACCCTCCTCGTGTTCGCGGGCCGGTCGTCGCTGCACCGGGTGGCGCCCATCTCGGGCCCGACCCCCCGCCTCGTCGCCCTGCTCGCCTACGACCACCAGCCCGGCACCACGAGCAGCGACACGCTCAAGCTCGTTCGCTACGGTCGCCTGCCGTGAGCGCCGGCGGGAGCGACGTGCAGGTGGGGGAGGGCTTCGCCGGCTCCGGCCCCGACGCCGCGCACGTCAACACGGTGCTCGGCCCGAAGGACGGTCCGGTGGGCACCGCCTGGGCGACTGCGCTCGCCACGCCGCGCGCCGGACACGTGCCCTTCGTCGCGGTGCTGCGCCCGAACCTGCCGGTGAAGCCGATGACGCTCTTCGTCAACAAGTCGGCGATCGACGACGCCGACTCGACCCACGCCCGCCTCACCTGGGGTGCGGCCCAGGCCGGCGTCGCGGCCGGGGTCGTCGATGCTGTGCGCGACGGCGTGATCCCCGCCGACGCCACCGAGACGCTGTTGCTCATCACCGCGGTGTGGGTCGATCCCGCCGCCAAGGAGGAGGAGACCGTGTACGAGAACAACCGCGAGGCCACCCGGGCCGCGCTCGCCGCCGGGGCCACTGGTCGCCCGACGGCCGCCGATGTGCTCGCCGCGGGTGAGCCCGCCAACCCCTTCTTCCGGTCATGACCCCCGAGCAGGCCGCGCACGACACCCGGAGAGCGGTCGGCCTCGGCGGTCGCTTCATGACCGACGGCGCCACCTATGCCCGCGGCGCCGAACTCGGGTTCGAGGGGCTCGACTTCTACGTGGCCGGGCGCGGTGGCGTGCTCGGCGACGTGTCCGCCGATGTGGTGACCGCCGCCCTCGTGTTCTGGTCACCGACGACCATCGCCGAGGCGTGGGCCCGCTCGGCCCCGGTGGCGAGCCGGGCGACGGCTGCCGCCGAGTTCGCGGCGTGCGCGCACGCGTGGGGTCGGGCCCACCTCCCCGAAGGCGACGCGACGGCCCGGGCCGCCGAGCTGCTCGGGCCGATCGTGGCCGGCGCATCGGTCGCGGCGGCCCCGCTGTTCGCGGGCTGGCGGGCCCTCCCCGAACCCGCCGACCCCCGCGCCCTGCTCATCCACCGCCTCAACGCGATCCGGGAGCTGCGCGGGGCGCTGCACGCGGCGGCGATCCTCACCGTCGGCCTCGCCCCGGTGGAGGCGATCTCGGTCGGCTCGCCCGGGATGCTCGCCATCTACGGCCACGAGGCCCCGGCCCACGACGCCGAGCCGCTGCGCGAGCGGTGGAACCTGGCCGAGGCCCGCACCGACCGCATGACCGGACGCGCCTACGGTGCGATCGGGGTCGATGAGCGGGCCGAGCTCGTCGAGGTGCTCGCCGAGGTGACCACCGGGCTGTAGCCGGAGCCGGGTAGCCTCCGACGCATGGGACCGGAGTGGCTCATCCCGCTCGTCATCATCGTCGTGCTCTTCGGCGGCGCCCAGATCCCCAAGCTCGCCCGGAGCCTCGGCTCCGCCCAGCGCGAGTTCAAGAAGGGGATCGCCGAGGGCGAAGCCACCGACGGCGAGAAGGACGACGGCAAGAAGAAGGGCTAGTCGCCCGACCGGGAGACCCGGGCCACGAGGTCACCGACCTCCTGCCCGAAGGCGACCTCGAGGTTGTGGCCGTCGGGATCGGCGACGATCGCCCAGTAGCCGACCGGTGGACCGTCGTCGTGCGGGCCGGTCACCGCGCGGCCTTCGGCCCGGGCCGCGGCGCACAGCGCGTCCACCTCGGCCCGTGAGCCGACCGCCCGTCCGATGTGCGAGAGGTCTCCCGTGAGGGGGTGATCGACGCGATCGGTCTCGATCAGTACGAGCACGAACGCCCGGGTGAGATCACCCACCCAGGCGACCCGACCCGCCCCCTGCTCCCCTCGCTGGTGCACGACCCGCATCGCGGCGTAGCGCTCGTAGAACACGACGGCGGTGTCCAGGTCGGTGACCGGGAGTGCCACATGGGTGACTCCGACGTCGGTCGGCACGGGTCCGACGCTACCGGGGACGTCACCTACACTCGCCCGTCCTATGCGCAGCACGGTCGAGTCGCTCCCGCCCGAGGTCCGGGACTCCGAGGCGGGCACCGCCGATCCCGACGACGGCAGCTCGGCTGCCGACGGCACCGTCGCGGTCGCCGGCGGTCCGGCCCACCGGGTCCGCCTCACCGTCTCGGTGTCCGCCGACGAACTCGAAACGGCGATCGACGCCGCCTTCAAGAAGCTCGCCCGCGAGGTGCGCATCCCCGGCTTCCGGCCGGGCAAGGCCCCCCGTCCGGTCATCGAGCGCCACCTCGGAGCCGAGGAGGCGCGCCGGGCCGCCCGGGCCCAAGCGCTCGAGGATGCACTGCCCCAGTACTACGTCGACGCCGTCGAGGAGCACGCGGTCGAGCCGATCGCCCCGCCCGACATCGAGATCACGGGCGGCGAGTCCGAGGGCGACCTCGAGTTCGCCGCAGTCGTCGAGGTGCGGCCCGCAGTGCGACTCACCGGACACGACTCGCTGCGGGTCGAGCTGCCCTACCGGCCCGTCACCGACGCCGACGTCGACGCCCAGATCGATGCGCTGCGCGACCGCTACGCCGGCCTCGAGGATTCCGAGCACCCGCTCGTCGACGAGGCCTACGCCACGATCGACATCACCGGCGAGGTCGGCGGCGAGGCCGTCCCCGGCCTGACCGCATCCGACTTCCTCTACCGGGTCGGCTCGGCGATGCTCGTGCCCGAGCTCGACGAGCAGCTCCGCGGCACCACCCCCGGGGCGATCCTCGAGTTCGCGGTCGAGCTGCCCGAGCGCTTCGGCGAGCTGGCCGGGGAGACCGCCACCTTCCGGGTCGTCGTGAAGAGCGCCCAGACCAAGGTGCTGCCCGCGCTCGACGACGCCTTCGTGGCCGACGCGAGCGAGTGCGAGACCGTCGACGAGCTGCGCGCCCAGCTGCGCACCCGGCTCGACACCGTCCAGCGCATCCAGGCCCAGATGGCACTGCGCGACCGCGTGCTCGAGGTCGCCGCCGATCTCGTGCCGGTCGAGCCGCCCGCCACCCTCGTGGTGAGCGAGACGCGCCGCCGCATCGAGGACCTCGCCCACCGACTGAGCCACCAGGGTGCGAGCGTCGAGGAGTACCTCGCCGCCACCGGGCAGGAGCCCGGAGCCTTCGTCGCCGAGGTGCAGGACACCGCGGTGCGGGCCGTGCTCGCCGACCTGGCCCTGCGCGCCGTCGTCGCCCAGGAGGAGATCTCGGTGAGCGACGATGAGCTCACCGCCGAGATCGAGCGGGTCGCCGAGCGCACCGGTCGCAAGGCGGCCAAAGTGCGGCGCGATCTCGAACGGGGCGGCGCGATCGAGGCGGTACGCTCCGAGATCGCCCGGGGCAAGGCGCTCGAGTTCCTCGTCGACCACGCGGTGGTCGTCGACGAGGAGGGGAATCCCGTCGACCTCACCCTTCCCGAAGCCGAGCCCACCGCCCCCGATCCCGAAACGAACGACGACACCCCGCCGGACGAGGAGTGAACCCCATGACCATGCGCAACGAGTACGTCCCGATGCCCCGGTTCATCCAGGACACCCCGCGGGGCCGGATGGAGTGGGACCCGTACTCCCGCCTCGCGAACGACCGGATCATCTTCCTCGGCACGCCCGTCGACGACACGGTCGCCAACGTGCTCATCGCCCAGCTGCTCATCCTCGAGTCGGAAGACCCCGACAAGGACATCACGATGTACATCAACTCGCCGGGCGGCGAGATCACGGGGCTCTTCGCGATCTACGACACGATGCAGTACATCAAGCCCGATGTCTCCACCTGCTGCATCGGTCAGGCCGCCTCGGCCGCCGCGGTGCTCCTCTCGGCCGGCGCGCCGGGCAAGCGCTACATCCTCCCGCACGCCCGGGTGCTGATCCACCAGCCGCACGGCGGTGCCTCCGGCCAGGCCGTCGACATCGAGATTCAGGCCAAAGAGATCAAGCGGATGCGCGAGACGCTCGACGGCATCCTCGCCCACCACACCGGCCAGCCGCTCGAGCGGGTCGCCAAGGACACCGACCGCGACTTCATCATGAGCGGTGAGGAAGCCCGGGTCTACGGCATCGTCGACGAGGTCCTCACCAACCGTGAGCTCTCGGCGGTACCGTCGCCCGAGGGCACCAACTGAGACGATCGGCAAGGGGGGTCCTCGGTGGCCAAGTTCGGTGAGGGGGGTGACCTCCTCAAGTGCTCGTTCTGCGGCAAGAGCCAGAAGCAGGTCAAGAAGCTGATCGCCGGTCCCGGCGTCTACATCTGCGACGAGTGCATCGACCTCTGCAACGAGATCATCGAAGAGGAGCTCGCCCAGACGACGGAGGTCACCTTCGACGACCTCCCGAAGCCCCGTGAGATCTACGACTACCTGAACGACTACATCATCGGGCAGGAGCAGGCGAAGAAGATCCTCGCCGTCGCGGTCTACAACCACTACAAGCGGGTGCAAGCCGGTGCGTACACCGACGGCGACGTCGAACTCGCGAAGAGCAACATCATGCTCATCGGTCCGACCGGCTGCGGCAAGACGCTGCTCGCCCAGACCCTCGCGAAGATGCTGAACGTGCCGTTCGCGATCGCGGACGCCACGGCGCTCACCGAGGCCGGCTACGTCGGCGAGGACGTCGAGAACATCCTCCTCAAGCTGATCCAGGCCGCCGACTACGACGTCAAGAAGGCCGAGACCGGCATCATC
>JBJSXF010000006.1:0-16410 GCA_046086225.1 Actinomycetota bacterium
GATCGCCCCGGCCGACGCGACCCGTGCCTCCGATCCGATCGCATCGCTCGCCATTCATCGAGACTGCGACTCCGAAGATGAGACGAACCGAAGCACTCCGACCCGGCCCGCTCGGAGCGGCCGCCGGACGCGCCGGTAGTATCCGGCCCGGAACACCCCGGCGAGAGAGGGTCGCGATGCACACCTACGAGAAGCTCTTCATCGGCGGTCAGTGGGTGGCGCCCGCCACCTCGGCCACGATCCCCGTGATCTCCCCCCACTCCGAGGAGCTGGTCGGGTCGGTCCCCGAGGCGAGCACCGACGACGTCGACCGTGCGGTCGCCGCGGCCCGCCGGGCCTTCGACGCCGGCGAGTGGTCGAACGCCGCACCGGAGGACCGCATCGCCGCCGTCCGTCGGTTCAGCGACCTCTACATGGCGAAGATGATGGACATCGCCGCGGTGATCACCACCGAGATGGGCTCGCCGATCTCCTTCTCCCAGCTCGCGCAGACCCCGGCGCCGTGGATGATGCTCAACAGTTTCATCGACGTGGCCGCGAACCACCCGTGGGAGGAGCGCCGCCAGGGTGTGCTCGGCGGCGAGGTCGTGATCCGCAGCGAGGCCGTCGGCGTGGTCGCCGCCATCGTGCCGTGGAACGTGCCCCAGTTCGTGACGATGTCGAAGCTCGCCCCTGCGCTCCTGGCCGGCTGCTCAATCATCATCAAGCCCGCACCCGAGACCCCGCTCGACGCCATGATGATGGCCGAGCTCATCGCCGAGGCCGGGATCCCCGAGGGCGTCGTGTCGGTGCTCCCGGCGGGCCGCGAGGTCGGTGAACACCTCGTGAGCCACCCCGGCATCGACAAGGTCGCCTTCACCGGCTCCACCGCGGCCGGTCGCCGCATCGCCGCGATCTGCGGCGAGCAGTTGAAGCGCTGCACGCTCGAGCTCGGCGGCAAGTCGGCGGCGATCATCCTCGACGACGCCGACCTCGGCCTGGTGACCGAGGGCCTGAAGTTCGCGTCGTTCATGAACAACGGCCAGGCCTGCGTGGCCCAGACCCGCATCCTCGCCAGCCGGAAGAACTACGCGACCGTGGTCGACGCCGTCTCGGCGCTCGCCTCGTCGCTGGTCGTCGGCGACCCTCACGACCCCGCCACCGAGGTCGGGCCGCTGGTCGCCCAGCGCCAGCAGGAGCGGGTCGAGAAGTACATCGCGCTCGGCCAGGAGGAAGGGGCCCGGGTCGTCGTCGGCGGCAACGGCATGCCCGCCGGGATGGAGAAGGGCTGGTACGTGCAGCCGACCGTCTTCGCCGACGCCACCAACCAGATGCGCATCGCCCGGGAGGAGATCTTCGGGCCTGTGGTCACGGTCATCCCCTTCGACGACGTCAACGACGCCATCGCCATCGCCAACGACAGCGAGTACGGCCTGGCCGGCTCGGTGTGGACCGGCGACGTCGACACCGGTCTCGACATGGCCCGGCGGGTGCGCACCGGCACCTACGGCGTCAACCAGTACACGATGGACTTCGTGGCCCCGTTCGGCGGCTACAAGTCGAGCGGCATCGGCCGGGAGTTCGGTAAGGAGGGCTTCGAGCACTACCTCGAGCTCAAGTCGATCGTGCCGCCCGGGGCCGGGGTCGCCGCCGCGGGCTGATCGCCTGCGGACACCGCATCTCCGCACCCGCACCCCCGGATCCGTCCGGGGGTGCGGCGCGTTCGGGGTCCGGGTCCGGCCCGATCGACGCGCCCGGCGGGCTGCCGCTCAGCGCTTCTTCTTGCCCTTCTTGCCCTGCTTGCGGAAGAGCTTGCGCTTGCTCTTGGCCTCCTCCTCGGCGAGGAGCGCGGCGCCCGCGGCGTTCACGATGTCCTCGGCCTCGTCGAGCAGCGCGGCGATGTCGGCGGTCACGTCGACCTCGGGCTCGGACGGCGCCGGCTTCATGCCTTCCACCAACGACCCGTACTGCCAGCCCGCGTCGATCTTGCGCCGCTCGTAGCGCGGACATTCAGCGGGACACCGCCACGGCGCTTCGGGGGCGAGGTCGAGCAGGCACTTGCGCACCGCCTCGCCCGACGCGTAGGTGCGGCTCTCGTAGTGACGGCAGTCGATGCGCATCGGCATCCGACCATTCTGCCGCGCGTGGCCGCAGCCCGGACCGTCAGTCGAGCCAGCCCGGGGCCACACCCAGGAGGTAGCGGCTCACGGCCAAGCAGGCCTCGAGCGTCGCGCACGGCACCTCCTCGCCCCGGCGGATCCCGAGGAGCGACACCGACTGGTGCGCCACGATCCGCAGCGAACGCTCGGGCGCGTCGGTCGCCGACGGATAGGAGTCGGTCGCCGAGACTTCGAGCGGGAGGTCGGGCCCGCCCACTCCGGCCAGGTCGGTCGCGAGCACGAGGAGGTCGGGACCGTGCGGCAGGGGCGGCAGCGCCCAGGTGAAGTTGAGGGGGAACCGGTAGGTGTCCGGGGGCTCCTCGTCGTCGTCGAGCTCGACCACTGCGTCCTCGAACCCGAGCAGCACCCGCGGATCGACCTCGAGCGAGCAGTAGAGGTCGAGCGGACCCTCGCACGCCTCCTCGGGGTGGAGATCGACCTCCCACGTCTGGCGCAGCGAGTAGCTCTCGGTGAAGTGCCGCTCGTCGTGCACGTGGAAGCCGTGATCGACCGCATGGTCCTTCAGGTCGGCGACGAAGCCGGGGATGTCGAGGATCGCCACGTCAGGCCGGTCCCGCGCCGAACGCCTGGCGCAACGCGGCGGCCACCACCGAGAGCGCGGCGGCCCCGTCGTCGAAGGCTGCGCCGAGTCCGAAGAAACCGTGGATCATGCCCGGGTAGCGCAGGTGCTCGACCGGCACCCCCGCGGCGGCGAGGCGCTCGGCGTAGGCATCACCTTCGTCGCGCAGCGGGTCGTAGCCGGCGGTGAGCACCACCGCCGGGGCGACCCCGGCGAGATCGTCCGCCCGCAGCGGGCTGACCCGCCAGTCGCCTGGATCGGCCCCACCGCGGAGGTAGCAGTCGAGGAAGTAGGCCATGTGGGCCGCGGTGAGCAGGTAGCCCTCGCCGTTCTCCCGGATCGACGCCGTGTCGGCGCGCGCGTCGGTGACCGGGTACACGAGGGCCTGCAGCGCAAGCCGCGGGCCGCCCGCGTCGCGAGCCAGCAGGGCCGAGACCGCAGCGAGGTTGCCGCCCGCGCTGTCACCCATCACCGCCAGGCGCGTCGGATCGCCGCCGAGTGCTTCGGCGTGCTCGCCGCACCACCGGAGCACGGCCCACGCGTCGTCGACCGCCGCCGGGAACGGGTGCTCGGGTGCGAGCCGGTAGTCGGGCACCACCACGATCGCGTCGGCTTCGGCCGCGACCCGCGCCCCGATCGGGTCGAACTCGGTGGCGGTGCCGATCGTGAACCCGCCGCCGTGGAAGAGCACGACGACCGGGCGGGCCGATCCGTCGCCTGCGGGACGGTGCACCCGGCACGGCACCCCGGCGATCTCGTGATCGACCGTGACGACGCCCTCGGCGACCGGCCCGGCGAAGAGCATGAGCGCCCCGAACGCCGCCCGCTGTGCCGCGAGGGTGGCATCGGAGAGCGCCATCGCCGGCGCGGCCGCCAGCGCGTCGCAGATCGCCTGCGCTTGCGGGTGGAGCGTCACGCGACATCCTCGGCGCCGAGCGCGGTGCGCACGAGCCGGATCGCCGCGTCCCAGGGTGCTTGCGCGGCGGGCATGAGCGCGTGCATGCCGAAGTAGCCGTGGATGAGCCCGTCGGCGCAGAGATACTCGACCGGCACCCCGGCCGCCCGCAGCTTCTCGGCGTAGGCCGCGCCCTGGTCGCGCAACGGGTCGTACTCGGCGGTGACGACCACCGCGGGGGCGAGGCCGGCGTGGTCGGCGGCTCGGATCGGCGAGAAACGCGGGTCGGCGGTATCGGCCTCACTGCGCGCGTAGCACTCGTAGAACCAGCGCATGCCCTCGGCCTCGAGGAAGTAGCCCTTCGCGTTGTCGACCATCGCCGGACTCTCGAACTCGTGGTCGGCAACCGGGTAGACGAGCACCTGGGCCGCCGGCGCCCGCAGGCCTCGGTCGCGGGCGTCGAGGGCCACGACGGCGGCCAGGTTGCCCCCAGCGCTGTCGCCGCCCACCGCCACTGCCTTCGCCCGACCGATCGCCCATTCGTACGCCGCGAGGCAGTCGTCGGCTGCGGCCGGGAACTTGGCCTCGGGTGCGAGGCGGTAGTCGACCGACGCGACCACGACCCCCGCGTCGAGGCACAGCTGGCGGCAAAGCTGGTCGTGGGTGTCGAGGTCGCCGGTCACCCAGCCGCCACCGTGGAACCAGAGCAGCATCGCGTCAGGGGCCGGGCCAACGGGCTCGTAGATCCGCACCGGCACCGGACCCGCCGGACCGGGCAGCGCCTCGTCGCGCACCGCGCCCACCGGCAACGGCTCGACTGCCACGCCCGCCATCACCGACCGCATGGCCTCGCGCCGCTCCCGGGGCGAGGCCCCGGGTGTGAACGTGAGGCCCGCGTCGGTGAGGAACGTGATCATGAACTCGGCGGCGGGATCGAGCGGCATCGTTCAGCCCTCCTCGGCGAGACGGTCGGCGAGGGCCCGCAACGCCCGACCTCGGTGCGAGATCGCGTGCTTCTCCTCGGCGCTCATCTGGGCAAAGGTACGCCCGTCGCCCTCGGTCGGCACGAAGACGGGGTCGTAGCCGAATCCGCCGGTGCCGACCGGGCTCGCGGCGATGCGGCCCTCGACCTCGCCCCGCACGACGATCTCGCGGCCGTCGGGCTCCCGCGCCACCAGCACCGCGGCGAAGCGGGCCGTGCGTCGCTCGGCGGGCACCGCCGCGAGGTCCCGCAGCAGGCGAGCCACGTTGTCGGCGTCGGTGGACTGCTCTCCCGCGTACCGGGCCGAGCGCACGCCGGGCGCGCCGTCGAGCGCGTCGACCTCGAGCCCCGAATCGTCGGCGATCGTGAGCAGGCCGGTCGCCGCGGCAACGGCGCGGGCCTTGATCAGCGCGTTGGCCTCGAGCGTGGCGCCGGTCTCGGCAACGTCGAGCGGCTCCACCGGTTCCGGGAGCGCGGCGACCGTGGCCACCACCCGGTCGGCCCGGTCGATGACGGTGCCGACGCCGGGCACGGGGACGGCAGCGAGCGTCACCGACGCCGACGCCGAGAGGAGCTCGAGGATCTCGCGCGCCTTGTGGGCGTTGCCGGTGCCGACGACGACCGGTCGGATCACGGGCGAGCCGAGGGCGGCGCCGCGATCATCTCGGTCTGGGCCGCGACGATCTCGGCGATGCCCGACTCGGCCAGGCCGAGCAGGGCGTCGAGCTCGGCCCGGGTGAAGGCGAGCCCTTCGGCCGTGCCCTGCACCTCGACGAAACGCCCGTCGCCGGTCATGACGACGTTCATGTCGGTCTCGGCCCGTACGTCCTCCGAGTACTCGAGGTCGAGGACCGGCACCCCGTCGACGACCCCGACCGAGATCGCCGCGCACGGCTGGAGCACCGGATGCGCACTGAGGGTGCCGTCGGCCACCAGCCGGCTGCACGCGTCGTGGAGCGCGATCCAGCCACCGCAGATCGACGCGGTGCGGGTGCCCCCGTCGGCCTGGAGCACATCGCAGTCGACCGTGATCTGCACGTCGGGCATGGCCCGCAGGTCGGTGACCGCCCGCAGCGAGCGACCGATCAGGCGCTGGATCTCCTGGGTGCGACCGCTCTGCTTGCCCTTGGCCGCTTCCCGGTCGACCCGCTCGGGCGAGGAGCCCGGCAGCATCGAGTACTCGGCGGTGACCCACCCCCGACCCGAGCCCTTGAGCCACGGCGGCACCCGACCCTCGAGCGAGGCGGTGCACAGCACCCGGGTGCGACCGAACTCGACGAGCACTGAGCCCTTGGCCATCTCGGTGTAGTCGCGGGTGAAGACGACGGGCCGGAGTTCGTCAGGGACGCGGCCCGATGCGCGTGCGGTCACATTGCTCCCGGGGGACGGCGGGTCAGACCCGCAGGACGAGGTGGGGGGCGGCGAGGGTGACGTCGTGTCCGAACGCCTCGGCCGCTTCGGTCACCGAGGCTACCGGGTCGAGTGCCGGCCACAGGTGGGTGATGACGAGTCGGCGGGCCGCCGCGGCCCGGGCCGCTTCGCCGGCCTGCCGGGCCGAGAGGTGGATCGGCGCCGGAATGTCGTCGTGGAGATAGGACGCCTCGGAGAGCACGAGATCCGCTCCCGCACCGAACGCCTCGACGCTCCAGCCCGGCCCGGTGTCGGCCGTGTAGACGAGTCGCCGGTCGGCGTGGACGCACTCCACCGCCACGGTGGGCAGCGGATGGTCGGTGCGGGCGAACCGCAGCGCGGCGTCGGCAACCTCGACCCGGTCGCCGTCCCCCACCTCGGTCCACGCGAACGCGCCACCCCAATCACCGGCGAGGGTCGCGAGCCGGCGCTCCACCCCTTCGGGGGCGAACACCGGGAGTCCGGTCCGTTGCAGGCCGTACCGGTAGAGCACGTGCAGGCCGTAGATGTCGACGCAGTGGTCGGGGTGGGCGTGGGTGATGACGACTGCGTCGAGCTCGCCCGGGTCGATGTGGCGCTGCAGGTTGGCGAAGGTGCCGTTGCCGCAGTCCATCCAGATCGCGGCGCCGCCCGCGCGCACGAGATAGCCGCTGCACGCGCCCCCGGCCGGCGCGCCGTAGCTGCCTGCGCAGCCGAGCACAGTCAGCTCCACGCCCAGGCCTCCACCGCGCGCACCTCGGGCCCGAGGAAGCGGGCGCCGAGGGCTCGGAACACCACGGGATCGCCGCTCGAGGTGAACGTGACCCGCCGGTCGCGGCCCGGGGTCGCCGCCCCGTCACCCTGGAGCAGATGCCGCACCGCGAAGGCCGTCTCGTCGGCGCTCGACACGAGCACGACGTCGGGGCCCATCACGTTCGCGATCGTACGGGCGAGCAGCGGGTAGTGGGTGCAGCCGAGCACGAGGGTGTCGACCTCGGCGGTCCGCACCGGGGCGAGCAGCCGCTCGGCGAGCACGTGCACCTGATCGGAGTCGACGTCACCCTGCTCGACGAACTCCACGAAGCCGGGGCACGCGCAGCAGGTGAGCTCGAGATCGGGCGCGAATTCGGCGGTGGCGCGCTGGTACGCACCCGAGGCGACGGTGCCGACGGTGCCGATCACCCCGACTCGGCCGTGCCGGGTGACCCGGGCCGCAGCCCGTACCCCCGGCTCGATGACGCCGAGCACCTCGATCCCCCGGTCGGCGTAGCGCTCGCGGAGCGGCCCGAGGGAGACCGCCGCCGCGCTGTTGCAGGCCACGACGAGCAGCTTCACCCCGCGCGCCACGAGCAGGTCGGCGATCTCGATCGCGTAGCCGAGCACCTCGGCTCCGGGCTTGGGGCCGTAGGGGAAGCGGCCGGTGTCACCGAAGTAGCTGACGTCCTCGTCGGGGAGGAGGTCGAGCAGGGCCCGCACCACGGTGAGGCCGCCGAGCCCGCTGTCGAACACGCCGATCGGGCGGTCGTCGGGCGTCATCGGCGAGCGACGCTAGCCGCCGGCCGCCCGCCACAGGCGGTCCCGAACCGCGGCCGCGAGCGTGTTGTCGTCGGCGGGCAGCACGGCCACGATCGTGTCGACGCCCGCGTCGTCGGCGGCCCGCAACCGCGCGTAGAGATCGTGGGCGTCGACGTGCGCGTCGGTGGTCGTGGTGAGCACGGCGACGGTCCGGCCTTCGGTCCGCAGCCGGGCCGCGACACCCGACTCCTCCCCCGGGGCGACGAGCACCACTTCGGCTCGGGGCGCGTAGTGCGACGCGAGCGTGCCCGGGGCCGCCACCTCGCCGTCGACGAGCCGGGGCAGCGCCGACCCGACCACGGCCCGGAGCGTCTCCTCGCTCACGCCGCCCACCCGGAGCACGACCGGGGCCGGGCCGGTGACGTCGACGATCGTGGACTCGACCCCCACCCGGCAGGGCCCGCCGTCGAGGATCACGTCGACGTCGCCGTCGAGGTCGGTGCGGACATGCTCGGCGGTGGTGGGACTCACCCGGCCGAACCGGTTGGCCGACGGCGCGGCCACCGGCCCGCCGAACGCGGCGAGCAGCGCGGTCGCGACCGGGTGGTCGGGCACCCGCACCCCGACCGTGTCGCGGCCGCCCGTCACCTCGTCGGCGACCGCCCCCGGACGGCGCCGCACCACGAGCGTGAGCGGGCCGGGCCAGCACGCCGCGGCGAGGTCGCGCGCCACCGGCGACACGTCGGCGGCCACTGCGTCGAGTTGCTCGGCGGCGGCGAGGTGCGCGATCACGGGGTGCCCGGCGGGCCGACCCTTCACCGCGTAGAGGTGACGCACCGCAGCCGGGTGCGCGGCATCGGCGCCGAGCCCGTAGACCGTCTCGGTCGGGAAGGCGACGAGACCACCCGACTGCAGCACGGCGACGGCCCGGGCCAGATCGTCGGCCGTCGGCCCGCTCACCAGTAGTTGATGCGGGTCGCCCGCTCGACCACCTCGTCGATCGGGTCGGTCCACGCCCCCGAGGAGAGGTACTTCCACCCGCCGTCGGGCAGCACCGTGACGATCGTGCCCGCATCCATCTGGCCGGCGGCCTTGACCGCACCGGCGATCGCCGCGCCCGAGGAGATGCCGGCGAACACTCCGCACTCCTCGAGCAGTCGCCGGGTCGCGAGCACCGATTCGCGCGGCCGCACGATGAGCTTGCGGTCGAGGATGTCGGCATCGAAGATCGGCGGCACGAAGCCGTCGTCGAGGTTGCGCAGGCCCTGCACGAGCTCGCCCGCCGGCGGCTCGACCGCCACGACCTTCACCTCGGGCTTGTGCTCCTTCAGGTAGCGGCCGACGCCCATGAGCGTGCCGCTCGTGCCCAGACCGGCCACGAAGACGTCGATTTCGGGGCAGTCGCGCAGGATCTCGGGGCCGGTCGCCTCGTAGTGCGCGGCCGGGTTGGCCGGATTCGCGTACTGGAAGAGGAACGTGTAGCGCCCGGGCTCCTCGGCGTGGATGCGCTCGGCCATGCGGATCGCCCCGTTGCTGCCCTCGGCCCCCGGCGAGAGGGTGACCTCGGCGCCGAAGATCTCGAGCAGCTGACGCCGCTCGGGTGACACGTTGTCGGGCATCACCACCCGGAGCTTGTAGCCGCGGAGCTTGGCGACGAGCGCGAGGCCGATACCGGTGTTGCCCGACGACGGCTCGAGGATGGTGGCCCCCGACGCGAGCAGGCCGTCGCGCTCGGCGAAGTCGACCATCTTGCGCGCGATGCGATCCTTGGCCGAGCCGCCCGGGTTCTGCCCCTCGAGCTTGGCCCAGATCTTGACGTCGGGGTTGGGCGACAGGGCGTGCACGCCGACGAGCGGCGTGTCGCCGATCAGGCCGAGGATGTCGTCGTGCTTCACGCGCCGCCGGCGACGGCGGGCAGGATGGTCAGCACGTCGCCGTCACCGACCGGGGTGCCGAGGCCGTCGAGGTAGCGGATGTCGTCGTCGTCCTTGTAGACGTTGACGAACTTGTGGAGCCCGCCCGCCTCGTCGAGCAGGTTTCCCCGCACGCCCGGGAAGCGGTCGATGAGGGCCGAGAAGACCTCGCCGACCGTCGCGCCGTCGACCGAGACCGACGACGCGCCGTCGCAGTGGACGCGCAACACGGTGGGAATCTTGATCTCGACGGGCATGGGCGCAGGATACCGCCCGCCCCGCGAGCCGCTCCCACCCGGGGAAGCCCCCGCGATCAGACGCGCGTGACCTCGACCGGCTGCTCGGCGATGACGCCGTCGCGGATGCGGTACGAGTGCAGCACCGGCAGGCCGTCGGCGAGGCTCACGATGACGTACGCCCACGCCGGGTCGGCCGCCTGGCGCACGTCGGTGGGTGACGGGTAGGCCGCGGTATGGGTGTGCGAGTGCCACACCCCGACGATCTCCTCGCCGCGCGCCTCGGCCGCGCGCATCGCGGCGAGCAGATCACGCGGGTCGACGGTGTAGGTGCGGGCCGAGGCATCGGCGTTGCGGCAAGGTCGGGCCTCGCTCACCGGACCGACCGGCTCGCCGTTCGCGTGCACGGGACCGATGAGCAGTCCGCACGCCTCGTCGGGGAGCCCGTCGTAGCAGTGGCCGATGATCGTCGCGTGCTGGTCGGCCCGGAGCCGCAGCGGCGTCATCCCTGCAGGGCCCGCCACACCCGCTCGGGCGTGCACGGCATGTCGAGGTGCCGGATGCCGAGGTGCGAGAGCGCATCGACGATCGCGTTGTGCACCGCGGGGGTCGATCCGATGGTCGACGACTCGCCGATGCCCTTCATGCCGAGCGGGTTGAGCGGGCTCGGCGTGACCGTGTTGAACACCTCGTACGACGGCAGCTCGGCCGCCGACGGCATGGCGTAATCCATGAGGTTGGCGGTCACCGGGTTGCCGTCCTCGTCGTACTGCACCGCTTCGTAGAGCACCTGGGCGACGCCCTGGGCGATGCCGCCGTGCTGCTGGCCGGCGACGATGAGCGGGTTCACGATGTTGCCGCAGTCGTCGACCGCGATGTGACGCACGAGCCGCACCCGTCCGGTCTCGCGGTCGATCTCGACCACCGCGACGTGCGAGCCGAACGGGAACGACGAGCCGTCGGCCTGGAAGTCGAGCTCGTGCTGGAGCCGCTCGGGCACGTCGTCGGGTCGGCGATCCGGGTCCTTGGCCGCCGCGGCGAGGTCGGCCCAGGAGATGAGGCTCGCGGGCACGCCCGCCACCTGGAGGCCGCCCGCGCCGGGCACGATGTCGGCCGGTGCCGCCTCGAGCAGGTGAGCTGCGAGCCGACTGGCCTGGGCGAGCACCTCGCGGCTCGCCTCGAGCAGGACGCTGCCGCCGATCTGCCCCGACCGCGATCCTCCGGTGCCGCCACCCCGAGGCACCTCGGCGGTGTCGGACTGGATGATCCGCACGTCCTCGAAGGCGACGCCGAGCGTGTCGGCGATGATCTGCGAGAAGGCCGTCTCGTGGCCCTGGCCGTGCGAACTGGTGCCGACGCGGGCGGTGACGGTGCCGTCGTCGTTGATCTCGACCGACCCGAACTCCTTGGTGAGCACCATCGGGGCGCTGATCTCCAGGTAGGAGGCCACACCGATGCCGAGCAGCACCGGGTCGTCGCGGTCGCGACGGGCCTGCTGCTCGGCCCGCAGGTCGTCGTAGCCGGCCCGCTCGAGCGCCACGGCGAGCGCCTTGGCGTACTCACCGGTGTCGTAGGTGGCCCCGAGGCCGGTCGCGGGCTGGTAGGGGAACGCCTCGGGCGCGATGTAGTTGCGGCGCCGGATCTCGGCCGGGTCGATGCCGACCTCGTCGGCCGCGATGTCGAGGATCCGCTCGGTGAGGTGGATCGCCTCGGGGCGCCCCGCCCCCCGGTAGGCGGCGACCGGGGTGGTGTTGGTGACGACCGCCTGCCAGTTGTATTCGATCTTCGGGATCGCGTAGACGTTCGACGCCATCATCTGGGTGAAGAAGGGCAGGAACGCGCCGATCGCCGGGTAGGCGCCGGCGTCGGCGGTGGTGAACACCTTCAGCCCGGTGATGCGTCCGTCGCGCGTCACCCCCATCTCGACGTCGTGCACGTGGCCGCGGCCGTGCCACATGCCGACCATGTTCTCGCTGCGGGTCTCGGTCCACTTCACGGGCCGCCCGAGGGTGAGGGCCGCCTTCGCGGTGAGGAGATGCTCGGCGGTCATGCCCTGCTTGGCCCCGAAGCCTCCGCCCACTGCGGCCGTGCGGGCGGTGATGGTGGCCGGGTCGACGCCGAGGTACTGGCCGAGGTCGTTGCGCACGCTGTGGGGTCCCTGCGAGGCGACCCACACCGAGAGGTGCCCGTCGGCGCCGGGCACGGCCACGATGCCACCCGGCTCCATCGGCACCGGGGCGACCCGCTGGTTCACGATGCGCTCGCGCACGACCACATCGGCATCGGCGAGCACATCCTCCACCGGTCCGGTGCCCATGGCGTTCGCCACGTTGGTGCCCTGGTCGGGGTGCACGACTGCGGCACCGTCGGCGAGCGCCGCGTCGACCGACGCCACGACCGGGAGGTCGTCGTAGTCGACGATCACCGCTTCGGCGGCGTCGACCGCTTCGGCCTTGGTGCCGGCGATGACCATGGCCACGATGTCGCCGACGAACCGCACCCGACCGACGGCGAGTGGGGGCCGGTTCATGGTGGCGGGCAGCATCACGAACCCGTGGATGGCGGGCAGCGGGAGAGTGTCGGCGGTGAAGACCGCGACCACGCCGGGCATGACCTCGGCCTCCGCCACGTCGATGGCTCCGAGGGTGGCGTGGGCGATCGTCGAGCGCACGAAGGCGACGTGGAGCAGACCGTCGATCTTCAGGTCGTCGTAGTACTCGGTCACCCCGGTCAGGATCCCCGGGTCCTCCTTGCGGAGCACCGGGTTCCCGAGAATCGACCCCGACACGGCCATGTCGCCCTCCTGTTGCGGAATGCCGCGCACACTACCGATACTTCCCGGATGCGGGCCGTGCGCTGCTCGGGTGCGGGAGTGGAGGTGACGGATGTCGTCGCGCCGTCCGGACCCGGGGTGCGGGTGCGGGTGCGCAGCGCCGGGATCTGCGGTTCCGACGTGGAGATGGTGCGGCTCGGTCTCGCCACCGTGACGATCGGGCACGAGGTTGCGGGGGTGCTCGACGACGGCACCCCGGTCGCCGTGCACCCGTTCACCCCGTGCGGCGCGTGCGAGGAGTGCCGGACCGGGCGATCACACCTGTGCCGAACGGTGGTTTCCTCGATGCTCGGTGCCGGTCGGGACGGCGGGATGAGCGATGAGCTCATCGTCGATCCGTCCATGGTCGTGCCGCTCCCCGACCGTGTCGGCGTCTGGGATGCGTCGCTGGTCGAGCCGCTCGCCGTCGCCCTCCACGCCTGTCACCGCGGCGCCGTCGGCCCCGGGCTGCGGGTCGGCGTGGTCGGGGCGGGGACGATCGGCCTGGCCTGCGCGGCGGTCGCCCGTCACCTCGGTGCCGACGCCGTGATCTCGGCCCGCCACCCCCACCAGGCCCGGGCCGCCGAGGCGCTCGGCGTGCGGGTGGGTGACGACCGTGACTGCGACGTAGTGATCGACGCGGCGGGCACGGCGAGCGGCTTCGACGCGGCCACCGCCCGTTGCCGCCGGGCGGGCACGCTCGTGCTCGCGTCCACCACCTGGGAGCCGATCACCGTGTCGTTCTTCCGGGCCCAGATGCGCGAGATCACCCTCGTGCCCGCGTTCGTCTACGGCGAGGCGCACGGCGAGCCCGAGTTCACCACCGCGAGCCGGATCCTCGCCGACCATCCCGAGATCCCCGAGGCGCTCATCACCCACCGGTTCGGGCTCGACGAGGCGGCCCGGGCGTTCGCCGTCGCCGCCGACCGGGCCGCAGGCGCGATCAAGGTGGTGCTGCACCCCTGACCGACGGGGCCGATCGGTCCGGATCCGATCAGCCGTAGGCGCGGGCGGTCTCGGCGAGGATGCGTTCGCAGTCGGCGACGGTGCGGGCGATGATCTCGGCGACCGGCTCGATCGCGTCGATCCGGCCTGCCACCTGCCCGCCGAACGCGAACGACGCGTCGAGGTCGCCGTCGAAGTAGAGGGCGTGCACGGCTTCGAGGCTCGGGATGACGGCCCGTTCGGTGCGCTCGGCATCCTCGCTGAACTGCGTGCGCAGCACCCGGAACGCGGGCGGTGCGTGCCGGTTGAGGAGCAGGCTGTCGGATTCCGCCGAGGCGCAGATGAGTTGCTTCCAGTTGTCGTGCACGGGCGACTCGGCTGCGCTCACCATGCGGGTGCCCATCTGCACGCCCTGGGCGCCGAGCACCATCGCCGCGGCCATCGAACGTCCGTCGCAGATCCCGCCCGCTGCGATAATCGGCACGTCGACCCGTGATGCGATGAGCGGGAGGAGCACCATCGTGGAGGCCCCGTCGGGGGCCTTGAAGCCGCCGCCTTCGTTGCCCTCGACGACGAGGCCGTCGACCCCGGCGTCGACGGCCTTCAACGCACCCCGCAGCGACGGCACGACGTGGAACACGGTGATACCTGCCGCTTTGAACGCCGCGGTGAAACGCGTGGGGTCGCCGGCCGAGGTGGTGACGAAGCGCACGCCGTGCTCGGCCACGAAGTCGACGATCGCCGGGTCGCGCACGAACATCTGGGCGACGTTCACGCCGAAGGGCTTGTCGGTGAGGTCGCGCATCCGCACGATCTCCTCGCGCACTTCGTCGAGCCGACCCGAGGAGGTCTCGATGACGCCCAGGCCGCCTGCTTCGGACACCGCCGAGGCCAACCGGGCTCGGGCGATGTAGCCCATCGGGGCCTGGACGACGGGATGTTCGATACCCAGAAGTTCGGTGATTCGCGTCCGCACGGGAGCGACGCTACCGTCGCGCGCCCATGTCCCGCCGCGGCGATCAGGTCGTCATCACCAATCGTCGGGCCCGACACGAGTACCACGTGGCCGAGCACTACGAGTGCGGCATCGTGCTGCAGGGTGCCGAGGTGAAGTCGATTCGCAACGGGCGAGCCAACCTCCAGGACGCGTACGCGCGGATCGACCGGGACGAGGTGTGGCTCCACGGTATGCACGTGCTGCCCTACGAGTTCTCGCGGGGCGAGATCGATCCGGTGCGTCGCCGGAAGCTGCTCCTCAACCGCAAGGAGATCGTCGAGCTGGCCCGGGCCACCGAGGAGCGTGGGGTCACCCTCGTGCCGCTACGCGTCTACTTCAAGGACGGTCGCTGCAAAGTGGAGATCGGGGTGGCCCGGGGCAAAGCCCGCCAGGACAAACGACAGGCGATCGCCGAGCGGGACGCCAAGCGCGAAGCCGAACGGGCCATGAAGGAGCAGCGCCGCCGTAGCGACTGAGCCGGGCGACGGGCGCGCTGCGCCCGCGTCAGTCGGTGGCCGCCGGGGCGGTGAGCACGAGCAGCACGAGCAGTCCGGCGATCGCGGCCGGCCAGGGCCGGGCCTGCAGTGTGCGGCTCCAGCGGGCCCACACCGTGCGGTCGGCCGGCTTCTCCCGCCGTTCCCGGGCTCCGGGCAGCGAGAGCCGGTCGATGGTCCGCCCCACGAAGCCGAGCACCGCCGGGAGCAGGGTGACAGCCGCGGCCATGACGAGCGCGACTGCGAGCGACGCGCCGACCGCGAGCCCGCGGAAGAACGACAGGCCGATCACGAAGAGGCCGAGCAACGAGATGACGACCGTGTCACCCGCGAAGAGCACGGGCCGACCGCGCAACACCCGGGACCCGGCGAGCGCCGGTTCCGGGTCGTCCCACTCATGACGATTCTCGGTGACATCGAGGGCAATCGCGACGACTCCGACGAGCCGACCCGCCTCGTCGAATGCTGGGCTGTCGAGAAGGGGGATGCCGAGCGGAGTGCCGTCAGCACGGCGAATCGTGAACTCACCCTCCCAGGTGCGGCCGGCCAGGATCGCCGCTCCGATCTCGGCCTGGAGGTCGTCGGGCAGAGGCCCGGCCCGCAAGTGCGTCGAGTCGTGACCGACGAGCTCCTCCCGGCTACGCCCGTAGAGGTCCTCGGCCCGCCGGTTGGCCGCCACGATCATGCCGTCGAGATCGGTCACGACGACGGCCGCCGCAATGACCTCCAACAGCCCGGAATCGAACGCGACGCGCCCCGTCTTCCCCTGTCCGCCCCGCATCTACTCCCCCGATACTTCGAACGCGGCGTTTCCGTGTCCCAGGGGCGTCGGTATAATCCCGGTACTGCTTTACCGATTCGGGACTTCCGTCACACGTACCGGTCCCGATCGGCTTGACATGGGGGTGCGTGGCTTCGATCTCGAGGGTCGAGGTGGGGGAAGCGAGCCGACGTCGCCGGATCGTCGAGAAAGAGCCGGCACAACCAATACACGCCAACGACAACCTGGCACTCGCTGCCTGACCTAGTCAGGAAGCAGTCCGCATCGGGTTTGCTGTTCGCCCGAGCGTGACTTCATCCAGGACCGCTCACCGATAGGCAAGGCCTCGGGGCCTGTCGGGACATCGAAACGAGGCTGGCTCGCAGGTCGGGTGCCGTTGACCGACCTGTGGGTGACACCTCCTGACGGCTGCGCTCGGAGAAGCCCCACTGAGAGTTCGGGAGACGCGGGTTCGACTCCCGCCACCTCCACCAAGGCGTGTTCGCACGAACACGGGTTCTGTGTTCGCACTTCGGCTCGCGCGCGGCAGTTCGGGCGCTTGCGGACGGGTTTCGGGGGGTCAGGTACCGAGGCCGAATGCCGTGACGAGCGCCTCGGCGGCTGCGGTACCCGACAACGCCGCCCCCTCGACCTTCGCCCCGCCGAAGGCGTCGCCCGCGATTGCGAACGGTGGAAGACCGTCGAGCACGAGGGTGCGACGGGGATGCCCGACGGCGGGACGCGCGTACCGCCA
>JBJSXF010000007.1:0-34111 GCA_046086225.1 Actinomycetota bacterium
GGCACCGGGCCCGACTCGCGACCGCGACCGCGGTCGCCGTGGCCGAGTCGGCGTCGAAGACGAGGAGGTCGTCGGGTTCCTGACGCGAGGTGATCCGGGCCTTGGCCGCTGCGTACGCGTCGAAGTCGCCGTGCCAATCGAGATGATCGGGAGTGATCGCGAGGAGCACGGCGACGCGGGGCCGGAACCGGCTCGCGAACTCGAGCTGGTACGACGACACCTCGGCGACGAGGACATCGAGCTCGGCATCTCCGACCGCCTCGATGAGCGGTCGGCCGATGTTGCCGGCCGCGACCGCTCGCCGCCCCGAGGCCGCGAGCAGATCGGTGATGAGGCTGGTCACCGTCGTCTTGCCGTTCGTCCCGGTGACCGCCACGATCGGCACCTCGGTGCGGTCGAACGCGAGATCGATCTCGGACCGGACCGGGACACCGGCCGCCCGGGCCGCGACGACGAGCGGATGCCGGGGCGCCACGAGCGGACTCGGCACCACGAGGTCGGCGGCGGCGGCGAGCGCTCGCGCCTCAGCAGGTTCGGGAGCTTCGTGCACCTCGGCCCCGAGCGCCCGCAGCCTCGCGACCCGGTCGCGGTACACCGGGGTAGCGGCCGGATGCTCCTCCACGACGGTGACCGCCGTTCCTTCGGTCCGGAGCCGCACGGTGACCGCCTCGCCGGTATGGGCGCAGCCGATGACGAGGACTCCGCTCATTCGAGCCCGAACCGCAGGAAGTCGGCGTAGAAGATGCCCACCCCGAGGGCGACGCAGATCGCCGCGAACAGCCAGAAGCGCACGGTCACCGTGAACTCGGACCAGCCGCCGAGCTCGAAGTGGTGGTGAATCGGCGCCATGCGCAGCACCCGGCGGTGGAAGCCGCGGTACGACACGATCTGGGCGACGACCGACAGCGTCTCCATCACCGCGAGTCCGGCGAGGAGCGGGAGCAGGAGCGCCGTGTTCGTGAGCAGCGCGAGGCCGGCCATGGCCCCGCCGATGGGCAGCGCACCCGTATCGCCCATGAAGATCCGGGCCGGCGCGGCGTTCCACCACAGGAACCCGGCACACGCGCCGAGCGCAGCCGCCGCCAGCATCGCCGCGTCAAGCGCCTGCGCCGGGATCACCCCGTAGATCTCGGGGTGCCGGAACTCGGTGAACGCGATGATCATGAATGCGCCGAACGTGAACGCCGAGGATCCCGCGGCGAGGCCGTCGAGCCCATCGGTGAGGTTGACCGCGTTCGTCGTGGCGTAGATGACGAGCACGGCGAACACCATCCACCCGATGCGCCCGAGGTCGATGCCGATCGGCCGGGTGAACGACAGCTCGGTCGAGACCCCGGCGTACTCGATCGCCATCCAGGCGAACCCGGCCGCGACCACCACGATACCCGCGGTCTTGCCCCGCTTCCGCAGCCCGAGGTTCCGCCGGGCGCGCACCCCGAGGTAGTCGTCGACGAATCCGACGAGACCGAGTCCGATCACGAGCGCCACGAGCGACCAGCCCGGCGTCGTGAAGGCGACGGTCGGCCGGCGGACGTGACCAAAGAGGAAGCCGATTCCCATGGCAGCCACGATCGCCACCCCGCCCATGGTCGGGGTGCCCGCCTTCGCCGCGTGCGGATGCTCCACCGGACCGTCGTCGCGGATGTGGGCGCCGATGCCGTGCCGACGCAGGAAGCGGATCAGTAGCGGGGTCGTCGCGATCGCCACGACGAACGAGGCGGCCGCGGCCATGAGCATCGCGATCACCGGATACCTCCGCCACTCGCCGCTCGCGGCGCTCCCCCGAGGAGCCGTTCGGCGACCCGCTCGAGCCCGACCGCCCGGCTCGCCTTGCACAGCACCGCATCGGCGGGGACGGCGACGTCCACCAGGAGGTCGCCGGCCGCCGACGCGTCGTCGACGACCGCGGTGGCGACGCCCGCAGCAGCAGCCGCCGCCGCGATGGCGGCACCGCCCGATCCGACGCCGACGACGAGATCGATGCCTGCCGCCGCGGCCCGCTCACCCACCTCGCGGTGCGCATCGTCGTGGTGGACACCGAGCTCCCGCATGTCTCCGAGCACGGCGATACGTCGCCCGTCGATCCGCAACGCGGCGAGCGCATCGAGCGCGGCGGCCATCGAGGTCGGGTTCGCGTTGTAGGCGTCGTTCAGGACCACGATGCCGTCGGACGTCTCGAGCAGCTCCATCCGCCAACGGGCGGCCGCAGTCGACCGCAGTGCATCGGCCACCACGGGGAAGGGCACCCCGAGGGCTTCGTGCGCACCGACCGCGGCGGCCGCCGCATTCGCGGCGTGATGACCACCGTGCAGGGGTACCGCGATCCGGGTGCCGGCGATGGTGAAGGAGGGCCGGAGCCGGTCGTCGAGCACCACTTCGTCGATGCGGTAGTCAGCAGCCGGGGAACGGCCCACGGTGACCACCCGGGCTGCGGTCCGCTGTGCGAGGACGGGACCCCACGGGTCGTCGGCCGGGATCACGGCGACGCCGTCGGCCGGGAGCGCATCGAGCAGCTCGCCGATCACCGCGGCTGCGCCCTCCGGTCCGCCGAGGTGCTCGGCGTGGGCGAGACCGACGTTGGTCACGATCGCCGCGTCGGGGCGGGCGATCCCGCAGAGGAGCGCGAGATCACCGGGTCGACGCTCCCCCATCTCGGTCACGAGGACCCGAGCCGCAGCCGGCGCATTGCAGATCGTGAGCGGCAGCCCGAACTCGTTGTTGAACGAACCCGGGTTCGCGTGGCAGCCGAGGGTGCGAGCGCAGCGGCGAGGAGGTCCTTCGTCAAGGTCTTTCCGGTCGAGCCCGCCACCGCGAGCACGGCGAGATCGGGACGCGACCGCCGCCGATCGGTTGCCGCCGCCTGCAGCGCGGCGAGGACATCGGGCACGACCACGAGCGCCTGCCCGGCCGCGGTCGCGACGCCCTCGGGCACCCGTTCGACGAGTGCGATCGTGGCACCGTTGGCGAAGGCATCAGCGACGAAGTCATGGCCGTCGCGGTGTCCGCGCAGCGCCACGAAGCACCCCTCGGAACCGACCGTCCGGGAATCGAAGTCCCAGGCCGCCGCGACCGCCGCCGGATCGCCGACGACGCGGCCTGCGGTCGTGCGGGCGAGGTCGGCGGCCTCGATCCGGATCACGCGTCGCCTCCGAGCGCGGCCCGGACCTCGGCCCGGTCGTCGAACGGACGGGTCTCCCCCGCCGCGGTCTGTCCCGTTTCGTGACCCTTGCCGGCCACGACGACCACGTCACCCGGGCGCCAGGCGGCGATCGCCGACCGGATCGCCTCGCGACGATCGAGCTCGACGGTCGCCGATGCCCGGGACACCATCCCGGCGACGATCTCGGCCGCGATGTCCTCGGGCCGCTCCGACCGCGGATTGTCGGAGGTCACGAAGACGAGATCGGCCCGCCGGACCGCGACCGCACCCATCTCGGGCCGCTTCGCCCGATCGCGATCACCCCCGCATCCGAACACGACGATGACGCGGCCCGGTCCGGTGACGAACCGCCGGGCGGCGACGAGCACCGCGTCGAGCGCATCGGGCGTGTGGGCGTAGTCGACGAAGACGGGACCGCGGTCGGCGCCGTCGATGCGCTCCATCCGTCCGGGGACAGCGGAGACGGCCGCGAGCCCGGCGCGGATCGCGTCACCGGGCAGCTCGGCGAGATCGGCGAGCGCCGCAGCCGCGAGCGCGTTCGCGACGTTGAAGGCACCCGGCAGGCACACACGGACCCGGGTGCGGCGACCCGATCGGACCAGGGTGAACTCCGTGCCGCCGGGCCCGAAGTCGGGATCCTCGGCCCGCAGGTCGGCTTCGCTCGAGCATCCGAACGTCCGGACCTCGAGTCCGGCCGCCGCCGCCCGGCGCGCCACCTCGGGTCCGACCGGGTCGTCGAGGTTCACTGCCGCCCGGTCGGTGAACGCAGGACGGAGGAGCCGTTCCTTGGCCTCGAGGTAGGCGCCCATCGTGCCGTGGAAGTCCAGGTGATCACGACCGAGGTTCGTGAACGCCACGGCCCCGAATCGGGTGCCGTCGACCCGGTGCTGGGCGAGCGCATGCGACGACACCTCCATCGCCACGAGATCGACACCGGCGTCCCGCATGCGCGCCAGCACCTGCTGCAGCGCAGGCGCCTCGGCCGTGGTGTGGACCGGGACCTCCTCCACCGCACCGAAGCGGGTCGCCACCGTGCCGAGCAGGCCCGTCGCGCATCCGGCCGCGACCGCGATCCCCTCGACGAGCGCGGCCGTCGTGGTCTTGCCGTTCGTCCCCGTGATGCCGATCACGGTCATCGCCCGGGACGGGTCACCCCAGATCCGGGACGCGAGCGGACCCACGGCGAACCGAACCGACGGCACCCGCACCCGGGCGACAGGGAGATCGAGCGGTCGCTCGACGAGCAGGGCCACGGCCCCACCGGCCACGGCCGCCGGGGCGTAATCGTGTCCGTCGTGCTGCGCGCCGGGCACGCAGCAGAAGAGCGCCCCGTCCCGCACGTCGCGGTGGTCGATCACCACCGAACGCACGTCGACCTCGGCATCGCCGGTGATCTCTCCGGTGATCTCGATGCCCGGATCGGGGACGGCGTCAGCGCTCCCCGACCCCGTGAGGAGGTCGTGCAACCGCACGGGCCACCCTTACCTGCTCGGAGACGGGACGCGTCTGAGGCTAGCGGCCCGCCCCGTCGCCACCGGCCGTGCCGTCGCCCGTGGATCGGCTGCGACCCGGGCTCCGATGATCGCATCGAGAGCCGGACCGTGCGGCACCTCGCACCGGACCCCCTTCCCGACGGCCCGGCGCTGCGCCGCCGCGAACTGGTCGTCGTTCGGGTCGTTGGGCGCGACCCCGGCCCGGAGGAGCGCGAAGCGGGTGATCTCCGACCACACCGGGGCGGCGACCGTGCCGCCGGTGAGGTGCGGATCGGCAGGCGAGTCGACGACGACCGCGACGGCGAAGCGCGGCCGTTCGGCCGGAGCGAAACCGATGAACGACACCACCTTCCGGTTCGTGTACTCACCGTCGACCGCGATCTTCGCGGTACCCGTCTTCCCCGCCACCGTGTAGCCGGGTACCGCTGCGCAGGCCCCCGTGCCCGCACCCACGACGCGCCGCATCATCGTCGTCATCGCCGCTGCGGTCGTGGCCGACACGACCCGGCGGCCGGCGGGAACCACCGCCGGCGTCCGGCGCCCGTCGGGATCGACCGTCGCCTCCCGGAGGTGAAGCGGACGCGAGACGCCACCGTTGGCAACGGTTGCGAAGACCCCGAGCATCTGGGCGACGGAGACCGCCGCCCCGTACCCGATGGCCGCCGAGAACCGTCCCGTCGCGTAGTACTCGTCGGGATCAGTGAGGAGTCCGGCCGACTGGCCCGGCCAGTCGATGGTGGTGCGCCGACCGAGGCCGAACGCACGCTGCCCCGCACCCATCTCGGCGTTCGTCATCCGCTCCGCGATCTTGATCGTCCCGACGTTCGACGATTCGCGCATGATGTCGGCTGTCGTCCACCAGGTCGTGGGGTGGGGCTCGGCGTCCTCGTAGGGCTCATCGCCGCCGGGAACCCGGTAGCGATCGGGAACCTCGAACCGGGTGGTCGGCGCGACGCGACCGTGCTCCAACGCCCAGGAGAGGGTGACGACCTTCATCGTGGAGCCCGGCTCGTAGAGGTCGGTGAGCGCGACGTTGCGCTCGTACGGACCGGCCACCGAGCCGCGACCACCCACGCTTCGCACCGTCGCCATCGCCAGGACGTCACCGTCGGCGAGATCGACCACGACGGCCGTGCCCCGGCGTGCACCGGTGGCGGTGATCTGGTCGGCGAGGGCGTGCTCGGCCTGCCACTGCACGTCCTCGTCGATCGTGAGCACGATGTCGGACCCGCGCCGGGCCGGGATCGCCACCCGTCGGGTCCCCGGGATCTCCTTGCCCCCCGGGTCGACCTCGACCTCGAGGCGCCCCGGACTCCCGACGAGGAGGTCGTGGTAGATCCCCTCGATGCCCACGGCGCTCCCTGGCGGGTCCCCTCCGATGCGGCCGAGCAGCGCGGCCGCCAGCGGTCCGGCGGGGTAGCTGCGGTCGGGTTCCTCCATGAAGCCGATGCCCGAGAGCCTGTGGTTGCGGACCGCGGCCCGCACTGCCGTCTGCACGTCGTCGGACACGGTGCGGGCGAGGTAGCGGAACCGGAAGCGTCGGTCCGAGAGCTGCCGCACGAGGTACGGCCCGTCGACGCCGAGCACCGGCGCGAGTACGGCCGCCGTACCCACCGGATCGCGGACGAGGGTGGGGTCGGCGTAGACCGTCGACCTCCGGACGGTGAGCGCGAGGTCGCGCCCGTTGCGGTCGAAGATGCTCCCCCGGTCGGCGGGGACGTCGGTGCGGTGCAGGGTCTGCTCCACCGCCCGCCGGGCGTAGGAGTCGCCGTCGAGCGCCTGCACCTGCACGACCCGCACCCCGAGGAGTGCGAACGCGAGCACGGCGATCACGGCGCACGCGCCGAGACGCCGACCGAGCGGGTCAGCGGTCCCGGTCAAGAGCCGACTTCGCCCGGAGGTAACGATCGGTGGCGAGCGAGGAGGGCGCGGCGTCGGTCGGCACCGCCCGCGGGGCGGCCTGCGGCACCGAGATGAACTCGCTGCGGGCCGCCGGCTCCATTCCGAGGCGACTCGCGGCTGCGGTCACCTCGGCCGGACTCGCGAGCCGTGCGACCTCCTCGCGCAGCCGCTGGTACCGCAGCTGCTCGGTCTCCCGGGTCCGCTCGAGCCGATCGAGCCGCACCGCCGACTGCGCCATCAGTGCCCAGAAGCCGGCGAGCAGGAACGCCGACAGGACGATCGCGCCGACGGTGCGGAAGAACCACCGCCGGCGGTCGGCGGCAGCGGGCGCAACCCGGAGATGGCGCTCGGGTGAACGGGGCGTCGGATGCGCGACCCGAGCGGTCGCGCTCATGCCACCGCGTCGACGACGTCGACGGGGGCGATCCGCTCCACGGCGCGCAGCCGCGCGCTCTCGGCCCGGGGGTTCGCGGCGATCTCGTCGACCGTCGGGCGCAACGGTCGCCGGGTGAGGAGTCGGACCATCGCCGCAGGTGCCGGTGCGGGCACCGGGAGGCGCGGCGGCTCGACCCGGGCCGAGCGCTCACCGGCCCAGTCGGCGAAGCGCTCCTTCACCATGCGGTCCTCGAGCGAGTGGTACGCGAGCACGAGCACCCGCCCACCGGGGCCGACGAGATGGACCGACTCGTCGAGGCCGTCGGCGAGGTTCGGGAGCTCGCGGTTGACCTCCATCCGGATGGCCTGGAACGTGCGGCGGGCCGGATGCGGGCCGCGCCGGCGGGCGGCGGCCGGGATCGCACCCCGAACGACGTCGGCGAGGGTCACCGTGTCGGCGATCGGCCGGGCGGCGACCACCGCCCGAGCGATGCGCCGGGCGAAGCGCTCCTCGCCGAAAGTCGCGATCACCTCGGCGAGGCGGGCCTCGTCGTATCCGTTCACGACATCGGCGGCGGTGAGCTCCTGACGGGCATCCATCCGCATGTCGAGCGGTGCCGCGAACCGATAGGAGAAGCCGCGCTCGGCCCGATCGAGCTGCGGACTGCTGACTCCGAGATCCATCAGGATGCCCATCACACGCTCCCCCTCGCTGTGACGACCGACGATCTCGTCGATCCGTTCGAATCCCCCGTGAACCACTTGCGCCCGACCGCCGAAGCGGGCGAGCCGAGCCCGGGCTGCCGACACGGCCCGGGCGTCGCGGTCGATGCCGAGCATGCGCACGTCGGGTCGCGCCTCGAGCACGAGCGAGGCATGTCCGCCTCCGCCGACCGTGCAATCGACGAGCAACCCGGCGGGCGCCGGGCCGAGGAGATCCACCACTTCCCGGCTCATGACCGGGAGATGCTCGAACTCCTCCACCTGACTCCTCACCGCTCCCCGGGGCCGCATCGCCGCCGGACCCGTCTCCAGCCCCCCGACCGACTGATGCCGCCCGGGATGTCTCCCCGGGTCGGCGACGGCTGGAAGCGGGCGGAGTAGGGGCCAACAACCGCGCCGACCGAGGGGCTGGAGACGGGGCCGGGACGCTTCCGACCCGTCGTGTTGTCAATCGCCCGCGCCTGCGGGCACCGCTCAGATGAAGTTCTCGACCCCGACTCCGCTGATCACCACGGCCGAGCCCCGGGAGTCGCGCTCGGCGTAGCGCCCGGCGTTCCAGATCTGGAAGTGGTCGAAGTTGCCGACGACGACGACGTCGCGGTCGAGCCCGGCGTGGGCCTTCGCCTTGGGCGGGATCGGGATCCGGCCCTGGCGATCGGGGACGAAGTCGGTCGAGCCGGCGAAGATGGCCCGGGCGGCGTCGCGCTGCTCGGGACCGAGCTCACGAGCGGCGACGACCTTGGCGGCGAACCGCTCGAACGCCTCACTCGTGTACACGCCCAGGCACCCGTCGATTCCGCTCACCATCACCCCTCCCCCTTCGAGCTGCTCTCGGAAGCGCGCCGGGAGGATCACTCGGCCCTTCGCATCGAGTGAGCGTGGATGCTCCCCGAGGAAGGGGCGGTGCTCCCCCACTGACATGCCTGCTCCGTCTCCTGCCCCCGGCCGGGGGCCTTCCGTCCTGACCGAGTCGGGGGAGCACCCCGGCCGCCGCACCACGGGTGCGGCGGCGGGAAGTCACTCCCCTTTCCTCCACTGCGCGCCACATTACGCCCTTTCCCTCCACCACGTCAACCTCTCCCTCCCCTCGGGCCCCACGGATCGACTCCTCCCCCACCGGCGAACCACCGGGTGTCGCCCCCCGAGCCGGGCGGCCAAGATGGAGTCGTGCCTGCCGGACCGACCGTCGCGTGAACCCGATCCGATGCACCCGCTCGGTCGTGGGCAGCCTCGTCGGGGCCCAGAGTGAGATCCTCCGCCGACTCGGGCTGGTTCCCGCCCCCGACGCCCGGGTCCGCGCCGCGGCCCGGGAGGCCGCGGAGATCGTCGCCGCCGCCGAAGTCGAGGCCGAGATGATCCGCCGGAACGCCCGCACGACCGCCGAGGGGATCCTCCGACTCGCCGATGAAGACCGCCGCGCCCCACAACGCGACGCCGGCTGAACGCCGCGCCGGTCAGGCCGGGATCGCGGCGTCCTCGCGGAGATAGGGCCGCCAGGCGGGCGCGACCCCACCGGCCGCAGCCACCAGCGCCGTGTGCGCGTGGGGGGCCACCGGAATCCGCCGCGGGTGCATGGCGCACTCGTGCGGCAGCCGGTCCTCCTTCCGGGCATTGCACGGTCGGCACGACGCGACCACGTTCTCCCACGAGTGCAGACCACCGCGGGAGCGGGGGACCACGTGATCGAGGTTCTCGGCCGGTCGGCCGCAGTACTGGCAACGGCCACCGTCGCGGGCGAAGACGTTGCGGCGAGAGAGCGGAGCGGCGGCCCGGTGCGGTACCCGCACGAACTGCACGAGCCGGATCACGCTCGGCACCGGGACCGCCCGACGTTCCGATCGCAGCGTGCCCGTACCGGGGTGCAGCACCTCGGCCTTGCCGGTCAGCACGAGCACCACGGCTCGCCGAACCGGCACGACGGTGAGCGGCTCGAAGCTCGCGTTGAGGAGCAGCACCCGGGCCATGCCGTCACCCCCGGGCGCCGCCGACGGTCATCCCCGTCCGCCCCGCCGCCGCGCCCGATCGGTGCCCCGGCACCACTCCAGGTAGCGCACGATCTCGTCGGGCGTCGGCGCCCCGTCCGGACCCGACGCCGTCTCGATCCGGAAGCGCACGAATGCCGGATCGGGCCGTGGGAGGCGCGGGGGCACACGCCACCAATCGCGGGGAATCGCCCGGAAGGCCTGACGCACGGCTGTCATCCAGAGGTGGGGTCGGGCGATCACCGCGCCGACGACGTGCCTGCGACCGCCCCCCGCCGCGTCCACCGACGTCAGGGTTCGTCGCGGCGGAACCGCTCCCGCCAGGAGCGGCCCTGCTCGCCGATCGCACCGCGGAGGTTGCCCCCGACCCGGCCGCCCGAGAGCGACTGGACCCCGGCCCGCCCCATCGAGCGCGCCTGCCGTTCGATCACGAGCGAGCAGGCGAGCATCACGGCGAAGCCGACGGCTCCCACCCAGACGCTCGAGGCGAACGTGAGGACGAGAAGGACGAGACCGCCCACGAACCCGAGGGCCGCCCAGCGGATGACCCGGGCCGCGTGCCGGTAGACGGTGGTCTTGGAGACCTGCTCGGCGAGGGCGGGATCGGAGGCATGGAGGTGCGCCTCGATCTCGCGGAGGATCTTCTGCTCCTCATCGGAGAGCGGCATGGGGACATTCTCGCGCGCGACCGGGGGCGCGACCAACGCGGTCGCCCGGTCAGGCCCCTTCGGCCGTCACCGGCGTCCCGCCCGCCGCGGCGGAGCGGTACGCAGCCGCGACGATGCGGTGGGCGGCGAGGGCCTCGTCGGCCGAGGGTGACCCCGGGATCCCGCCCGCCAGGCCGTCGAGGAACGCCTTCGTCGGAGCGGAGTAGAGGGCGAGGGCCGCCCGGTGCGCAGGCGGGACCCCGAGCCGATCGGTCCAGACCGGTCCCTCCCCGGCCACGACCTCCGTGCCGTCGGCCCGCTCGACCCGGAGCGGCCCGAGGTTGTCGTCGTCGGTCCAGAGGAGGGCGTCCTCGCAGAAGACTTCCAGCCGGCGGCTCGACTCCCGGGCGGTCACCTGGTGCCACACGCTCGTGAGCTGAGCCGTGGCCCCACCGGGAAACCGGAACGAGACCGCGGCCACGTCGTCGATGCCCGGATGACCGAACCGGGACTCGACGGTCGCGTTGACGCGCTCGGGTTCACCGAGCATCCACCGCAGGAGATCGACGTCGTGGATCGAGTGCTCGAGGAGGGTCCCGCCGCCGGCGTGCTCCACCTCGCCCCGCCAACTCGACCGGTACGTCCCCTGCACCGGAAAGTACTGGTCGTCCCGGAACGCGACCGCGAGCACCCGTCCGTGCTCGCCGCTCGCGATCCGCCGCCGGAGCTCGACGAAGACCGGAGCGGACCGCAGCACGAGCCCCACCTGATGGGGCACGGCCCGCAGCGCCGCCGCCACCTGCTCGGCCTCGGCCAGGTCGGTGCCGAGCGGCTTCTCGCAGAAGACGGCCCGACCGCGGTCCGCCGCGAGCTCGGCGAGTGCTCGGTGCCCCGAAGTCCAGGTGCAGATCCACACGACGTCGACCGCGTCGACCAGGTCGCCCGGCGTCGCATGGGCCACGGCACCGTAACGGGCCGCGAACCGCTCGGCCCGGGCCGGATCCCGGTCGGCCACGGCGACGAGCCCCGCGTCGACCAGACCGGCCGCGGCCAGCTCCGTGATGGCGAGGGCGTGCGCGGCACCGATGTGCCCGCACCCCACGAGGCCGACCCGGATCATCGTCGCGCCTCCCCTCCGGGCTCGAGGAGCCCGGCGGGCCGAACCGCATCGGAGCCGTAGCGCGCCCGCACGCGATCGACCGCTCGGTCGAGCGTGCCCCGCCGCTCGGTCGCGGCGCGCCGGGCCGACACCTCGTCGACGAAGAGCTCGGTCTGCACTGCACCGGCCCCCTCGACGAGATTCGTCACCGAGATCCCGAGCAGCCGGATGCCCCGGGCGGGGTCGAACCCGTCGAGCAGATCGCGGGCTGCGTCGAGCACCACGCCGGTCACCGCCGTCGGCTCGGCCAGGGTGCGCGAGCGGGTTCGGGTCTCGAAGTCGGGGAAGCGAACCTTCAGGGTGAGCGTGCGGGCCGAGCATCCGGCCGCCCGGAGCCGGGCCGCGACGCGGTCGGCGAGGCGCAGCAGCTCGCGATCGCATTCGGCGCGGGTCGTGAGATCGTCGGCGAAGGTCTCCTCGGCGCCGATCGACTTCACGGCCGAGCCGGGCACGACCGGGCGGGGATCGTCGTTTCGGGCCAGCGCCACCAGGTGGTCGGCGAGACCGGGACCGAGCGTCGGGGAGAGCGCGGCGACCCCGATCCGGTCGAGGTCACCGATCGTCCGCACGCCGAGCCGCTCGAGCCGCTCGAGGGTCGCCGGCCCCACCCCCCAGCACCGTGACACGGGGAGCGGCGCCAGGAACGCCACGGCTTCGTCGGCCGCCACCGCGAGCAGTCCGTCGGGTTTGGCCAGATCGCTCGCCAGCTTGGCGAGGAACTTCGTCGACGCGACACCGACCGACGCCACGAGTCCGGTCCCCTCGCGGATCGCCGCGCGCAGACGGGTCGCGACCTCCACCGGGGACCCCACCCGACGCCGGGCCCCCGAGACGTCCAGGAACGCCTCGTCGATCGAGAGCTGCTCGACGAGCGGCGAGAACGTGCCGACGATGCCCATCACCGTCCGGCTCACCTCGCGGTAGCGAGCCGGCCGCGGCGACCGGAACTCGGCCCCGGGACAGGCCCGACGAGCGGCCGCCACCGGCATCGCCGAACGCACGCCGAAGGGCCGAGCCTCGTAGCTCGCGGCGCTCACGACGCCGCGCGGGCCGAGGCCGCCGACCACGACCGGCCGACCGCGCAGAGTCGGATCGTCGAGCTGCTCGACCGACGCGAAGAACGCGTAGAGGTCGATGTGGAGGATGGCGCGCTCAGCCGTCGACACCGGCCGGACCCTCCGTGCGCACGACGCGGAGGTCGGACCGGGAGGCGCCGTGCACCTCGTACCGGAACTCGACCCCCGCCCCCGGCGCCCAGCGATCGCGCAGCCACGCGCCGAGCGGCTCGCTCGCCCACGGCGCGCCGGAGGCGAGCAGCTCACCACAGCGATCCGGGGGCACGAACGCCGCTTCGACCACGATCCCGTCGGGATCCTCGATGCGCAACGCACCCGAGAACGCGACCGCCAGATGCACCTCGCAACGCATGAGCCAGCCCATCCCCGGCGCGTGAGCCTCGACCGCGTAGAGCGGCCCGGTCCACTCGTGCACGACGAAGCCGGTCTCCTCGGCCACCTCGCGGGTGAGGCCGCTCAGGAGGTCGGGGTCCTCGGGATCGATCACGCCCCCCGGCGTGCTCCAGTCCTCCGAGCCGCTCGGACGACGGTTTCGGACGAGCAGCACGCCATCGGCGATCTCGATCAGCGCGCCGGCCACGGTCCACTCGCGCAGGGCCATCGGGGAGAGACTACGTTCGGCACCGGTGAACCCGCCCGAGCACCCGAACCTCCCGCGCCGGGGACTCCTGGCCCTCTCCTTCCTCGGCATCGCCTGCGCGGGCGTGCTCGGCGGAACCATCGGCTACGGCCTCGTCGGCGTCTCCTGCTCCGATGCGCCGACCCGGGCCGAGCGCCTGCTCACCGAGACGGTCCCCGGCTTCATCGCCGGCGGAGGGACCTGCGCCCGTTCCGCACTCGTCGTGGCCGTCGTCGCCACCGTGCTGTCGGCGGTCGGGGCCGGCATCGTCGCGGTCCTGCTCCTGCGGTCGCAGTCGGAGTGGCGGAGCCACTCCCCCCGCCCCTCGGGTGGTCGCTGAGGGCGTCGGCGCCCTCAGGCCAGCACGACCCGCCGGAACGCCTCGGCGCACCGGATCCCGGCCGGCCGGCCCGCATCGGCGGCGGCGTCCCGGAGGAAGTCGCCGAGGAACTCCCCGGCATCGGCTACCTGGCTCCGGTGACGGAACACCGCCTCGATCTTCCGATCGATCGTGGCCCCGATGTCGACCCAGCGGTTCGGCTCCCGCGTGCCCGAAAGCCAGATCTCGCCCACCTGGTGCGGCTCGAGGCCCTCGTGCCGCAGCTCGGCGAAGTAGTGGGGGTTGGCCGCGGCCGGCGCCACCGCATCGAGGGTTGCCCACCCCGTGATCCGGTGGTCGCGGTGGTTCACGTAGCCGTCGCCGAGGAAGACGGACGTCGGATCCGGACAGCAGACCACATCGGGTCGGAGCGTGCGCACCAAGCGGACGATCTCGAGCCGCAAGGCCCGGTCGTCGACGAGGTCGCCGTCCGAATGATCGAGATGAATCGTCGACGCGACACCGAGCACCGCAGCCGCCGCCGCCGCCTCGGTGACGCGTCGGGCGGCGAGCGCCCCGGTGTCGGCATCAGGGTCGTCGGTGCCCTTGTCGCCGCGGGTCGTGATCACCACGTGCACCGCAGCACCCTCATCGCTCCAGCGGGCGAGGGTTCCGCCGGCGGAAACCTCGGGATCGTCGGGATGCGCGTAGACAGCGAGCACGCAGCGGGGACCGCCGCTTCCGGTCACCGTCCCCCCGTCACTGCTCGCGCCAGTCGGCGGAGACGGGCCGGATCAGCCCCTCCTGGATGACCATGACGCCGAGCTGCCCGTCGAGCGTGTAGATGAAGCCCTCGCCGAGCCCCCGCGCCCCGACCGCCGAAGGGCTCTTCTGGTGGTAGAGGAGCCACTCGTCGGCCCGGAACGGACGGTGGAACCACATGGCGTGGTCGAGGCTCGCCATCTGGAAGCGATCGTCGTCCCACGACCGGGCGTGGGCGAGCACCGCGGTGTCGAGCAGGGTGAGATCGGACGCGTAGGCCACGACGCACGCGTGGAGGAGCGGATCGTCGGGCAGCGCGCCGTCGGCCCGGAACCAGACGAGCTGCTCCGCCTCGCGCCGGCCCGGTTCGGGATCGAGCCAGCGGGGCGGCCGCGACGACCGGGTGTCGATCGGCCGGTCGCGCTTGATCCACTCGACGAAGTCCGCCGGGAACTCCGCCAGGTGGGGCTCGAGCCGCTCCCGGATCGTGGGCAGCGAATCGGGGTCGGGCGCGTCGGGCATCGGGTACTGATGCTCGGGGCCCTCCTCCACCACCTGGAACGAAGCCTGGAGGTTGAAGATCGCCCGTCCGTGCTGGACGGCGACGACCCGGCGGGTCGTGAAGCTGCGCCCGTCGCGGATGCGATCGACCTCGTAGACGATCGGCACCCGGGGATCGCCCGGCCGGAGGAAGTAGGCGTGGAGCGAGTGGACGGGTCGATCGGCATCGACGGTGCGTCCGGCGGCGACGAGCGCCTGCGAGGCCACCTGCCCACCGAAGACGCGCTGGCGGTCCTCCTCCGGACTCACCCCGCGGAACAGGTGCACCTCGAGCTGCTCGAGCTCGAGTATGGCGATGAGGTCCTCGACGGCGGTTCCCACTCCGGGGGAATCTACCGACGGTCAGCCGGCGAACACGCGGGCCGCCGCCGCGAGCCGCGCGTCGACGGTCTTCAACGCGGCCACCGCCGACGCGAGCGGAACCCGGACGACGTCGGTGCCCCGCAACGCGACCATGACCCCGAGGTCGCCCTCGTGCGCGGCATCCGCCGCCTCGAGCCCGAAGCGGGTCGCGATCACGCGGTCGAATGCCGTCGGCGTGCCGCCCCGCAGCACGTGCCCCAACACGGTGACCCGCGATTCGAACCCGGTGCGCGCCTCGATCGCCTCGGCGATCCGGCCGCCGATGCCGCCGAGGCGAACGTGGCCGAACTCGTCGGTGGTCGACTCCTGCACCACCATCGTCCCCTCGCGGGGCGTCGCCCCCTCGGCCGCCACCACGATCGAGAACTCGGCACCCCGCCGGTGCCGAGCCGCGAGCCGATCGCACACCTCGGTGATGTCGAAGGGCTCCTCGGGCACGAGGATCACGTCGGCACCGCCGGCCAGACCGGCGTAGGTCGCGATCCAGCCGGCGTGCCGGCCCATGACCTCGACCACCATCACCCGATCGTGACTCTCGGCCGTGGTGTGCAGTCGGTCGATGGCGTCGGTCGCCACCTGCACGGCGGTGTGGAAGCCGAACGTGAAGTCGGTGCCGTCGAGGTCGTTGTCGATCGTCTTGGGCACCCCCACGACGCCGATCCCGTCGTCGGCGAGCCGCCGGGCCACGCCGAGGGTGTCCTCACCGCCCACGGCGACGAGCACGTCGATTGCGTCGCGGCGCAGCGTCGCCCGCACCCGCTCGGCGCCGTCGGGATCCTTGTACGGGTTCGTACGCGAGGTGCCGAGCACGGTCCCGCCCCGGGGCAGCAGCCCGCGAACCGCCGCGAGATCGAGCGGCACCGAGTCCCCGGCGATCACGCCGCGCCACCCGTGGCGGTAGCCGACCACCTCGTGGCCGCGTTCGCCGACCGAGCGCCGTACCACTCCCCGGATCACCGCGTTGAGACCGGGGCAATCGCCCCCGCCGGTCAGGATCCCGAACCGCATTCCGCACCCCTCTCCCACCGGCTGCCGACGGTCCGACGTATCCTGCCCTGCCGCCGAGCGACGCATGGAACGGATTCCCCCTCCCGCCGCGCGCCAACCGTCCCGCCCCCCGGGGTCGGGCACCGAGCGCCACCTTCGCCGGCTCCTGCGCGCCGACGAGCAGCTCCGGGCCTGGAGTCGGGCCTGGGTGTCGACCGAGGGCCCGCTCCCCCGGCTCCTCACCGCCCGGACCCTCGACCACGTGGTCCTGACCGACGATCACCTGCTCCTCTACTCGACCGGGTTCTTCTCCCGGCTGCCGCGCCGCCGCGTGTACGCCGCCCGCCTCGCCCACCTGGCCGTCGCCGCCCGGGGCCCGCGTCGGATCGCGGTGTGGACCAAGGGGCGGCGACCCCTCCTGCTCGAGTTCCGGCGCTCGACCGACGGACCCCGGACGGCGGCCCTCATCGCAGCCGCGGTCCGCTCGCACAGCGAAGGATCCGGGTTCGTGCCGACCGCCGCGACGCCCACCACCCCGTCGACGACCGAGGAGCGGAGCCCATGACCTGCGTGATCGCCATCGATGCCGGCACGACCGGGGTCCGCTCGTTCGCCGTGAGCGCCGACGGACGTCCGGTGCTCCACGCGTACCGCGAGTTCCCCCAGCACTTCCCCCGGCCGGGTCGGGTGGAGCACGACGCCGACGACATCTGGCGGGTGACGCTCGAGACCCTGAGCGAGGTGGTCGCCGCCCTCGAGGCCCGGGGCGAGGAGATCGCCGCGATCGGCATCACCAACCAACGCGAAACCGTCGTGACCTGGGACCGGACGACGGGCCGGCCGGCCGCCCGGGCCATCGTCTGGCAGGACCGGCGCACGGCCGACCGGTGCGACGCGCTGCGGAACGACGGGTTCGAGCCCACGGTGCGCCGCACGACCGGGCTCGTGCTCGACCCTTACTTCTCGGCCACCAAGCTGGAGTGGCTGCTGACCGAGGGCGGCGTCGCGCCGGGGCCCGATCTCGCCTTCGGCACGGTCGACAGCTGGATCCTCTGGAACCTGACCGGCGGTCCCGACGGTGGCGTCCACGCCACCGATCCGTCGAACGCGAGCCGGACCATGCTCTTCGACATCGGCACGGGCACCTGGTCGGCGGCACTCTGCGCGCACTTCGGCGTGCCCGAGTCGTGCCTGCCCGCCGTGCACCCGTCGAGCGGCCGCTTCGGCACCACCGTCCCCGCCCGGGCCGCCGGGCTCGCCGTCCCGGTCAGCGGGATCGCCGGCGATCAGCAGGCCGCGCTCTTCGGACAGGCGTGCGTCGAGCCGGGTATGACGAAGAACACCTACGGCACGGGCTCGTTCGTGCTCACCAACGTGGGCCCCACCCTCCCCGAGCCGGTCGACGGACTCCTCACCACGATCGCCTGGTCGTTGACCCCGGGCGAGGTGACCTACGCCATGGAGGGCGCGATCTTCGTCACCGGTGCGGCGATCCAGTGGCTCCGCGACGGGCTGGGGATCATCACCGAGGCGGCCGAGACCGGTCCGCTCGCCGCCTCGGTTCCCGATACCGGAGGCGTCTTCCTCGTCCCCGCCTTCACCGGCCTCGGGTCGCCGTGGTGGGACCCGTACGCGCGCGGCACCATCACCGGGATCACCCGGGGCACGACCCGGGCCCATATCGCCCGGGCCGCGGTCGAGGCGATGGCGTTCCAGACCGCCGACGTTCTCGACGCGATCGCGGCGGCGAGCGGCACCGCCCCGACCGAGATGCGCGTCGACGGCGGCGCCTCGGTCATGGACCTGCTCTGCGGACTCCAGGCCGACCTGCTCGGGATACCGGTCCGTCGGGCCGCGGTCGCCGAGACGACGGCCCTCGGCGCCGCATTCCTCGCCGGGCTCGCCGAAGGCGTGTGGGATTCCCCGGCTGCGGTCAATGCGACGTGGAGCGCCGACGCCTCGTTCGCCCCGGCGATGTCCGCATCCGAGCGGGACGCCCGCCGGGCCGCCTGGCACCGGGCCGTGGCCCGGTCCCGGGACTGGGCCCGGGACGAGCCCGGGAACTGACCGGCGTCAGCCCAGCTTGGTGAGCCCCCGCCGCAGGTGGCGGACCGCCTGCTGGATCCGCTGCTCGTTCTCGACGAGCGCGAAGCGGATGAAGCCCTCGCCCCCGGGCCCGAACCCGGAGCCGGGCGAGACCGCCACCCGGGCCTCCTGGACGCACATGGTGGCGAACTCGAGACTGGTCATGTCGGCGTAGGGCTCGGGGATCGGCACCCACGCGAACATCGTTCCCTGCGGGCGCTCGACCGGCCAGCCGATCCGATTGAGGCCGTCGACCAGGGTGTCGCGGCGACCCCGGTAGACCTCCTTGACCTCGAGCGGGAAGTCGGGGATCTCGTTCATCGCCACGGTCGCCGCGATCTGCACGGGCTGGAACGACCCGTAATCGAGGTACGACTTCAGCTTGGCGAGGGCGCCGACCACCTCGGGATTGCCGACGAGGAAGCCCATCCGCCACCCGGCCATCGAGAACGACTTCGTGAGCGTGTAGAGCTCGACGGCGACGTCCTTCGCGCCCGGCACCTGCAGGATCGACGGCGGGTCGTAGCCGTCGAACCCGAGGTCGGCGTAAGCGAAGTCGTGCACGACGAGCATGTCGCGTTCACGAGCGAAGGCCACGAGCCGGGCCATGTAGTCGAGGTCGACGCACGCGGTCGTCGGGTTGTGCGGGAAGGACGCCACGATGACCCGTGGTCGGGGCCACGCCTGCTCCCACGCACCGGCCAGGTTCGCGAAGAAGTCCTGATCGGGACCCAGCCGCACGTAGTGGACCGCGGCGCCCGCCAGGATCGGCCCCCAGATGTGGATCGGGTAGGACGGTGACGGCACGAGCGCGCTGTCCCCCGGCCCGAGCAACGCGAGCATGAGGTGCGAGAAGCCCTCCTTCGCCCCGATCGTGGCGCACACCTCGGTCTCGAAATCGAGGGTGACGCCGAAGCGGCGGGCGTAGAGGTCGGCGAGTGCGAGGCGCAGATTCGGGATGCCCCGGCTCATCGAGTAGCGGTGATTGCGGGGGTTGCGCACCGCTTCGACCAGCTTGTCGATCGCGAGCGGGGACGGCGGGATGTCCGGGTTGCCGAACGCGAGGTCGATGACGTCCTCACCGGCCCGTCGCAGCTCCTTCTTCAGCGCGTCGACTTGAGCGAACGCGTACGGCGGGAGCGCGTTGATCCGGCGGAACTCCATGGGCGAACGGTACCAGCCGATCCGGGCCCTCCCGGTAGGTTTCCCCCGTGCCCGCAGCCGTTCTCCTCGACGTCGGCGGCGTGTTCTTCGTGCCCGAGCACACCCGCATCCTCGACGCGTTCGCCCGGGCGGGCTTCGTCCCCGATCGGTCGATCCTCGACCGGGCCCATTACGCCGGAGCCCGTGCCTTCCCGATGCGCGACGAGCTCGACTGGGCCCCGGCCTGGCACTGCTACCTCGAGGGATACATCGAGGCGTGCGCCGTTCCCGACGAACAGCGTGAGGAGGTGCACGCCCACCTCGACAGCGAGTTCGCCGATGCCGCACTGTGGGTGCAGGAACTCCCCGGTGCCCGTGCGGGCCTCCGCACGCTCGCCGCGACCGGGGTCCGCCTCGGTGTCGTGTCGAACGCCGACGGGCTCATCGGCAGTCGTCTCGCCGAAGCGGGCATCCTGCAGGTCGGACCCGGCGCCGGGGTAGAGATCGAATGCCTCGTCGACTCCGGCGCGGTCGGGGTGATGAAGCCCGACCCGCGCATCTTCCGCATCGCGCTGGACGCCATGGATCTCGCACCCGACGACGTCTGGTACGTGGGCGACATGGCCGGCATCGACGTCGTCGGCGCCCGGGCCGCCGGACTCCGTCCGTTCCTCATGGATCCCTTCGGCCTGAACCCCGACGCCGACCACGACCGCATCACGTCGCTCGCCGATCTCGCGGCCCGCATCGCCTGACCGGACGCTGCGAACCGAGGACACCCGGCCGATCAGACGTCGGCGCCCACCTCGAAGGGTTCGGCGTAGAACTGCCGGTACCACTTGCGGAACTGCATGATCGGACCGTCGGTGTCGGCGAGGGCCGGGACGGGGAGGAAGGTCTTGTTCTCCCAGATCGGCTGATCCTCCTGGACCTGCTTGTTGATCTCGCGCACGAATGCATCGGCCACCGTCGAGGTCATCCGTTCGTCCTCGAACTTGCGGACGATGAAGTTGAAGCGGACCTCGGTGGTTTCCCGGTCGATCGGGGTCGTGGTCGCGATGTTGATCGCATCGACGATCCCACTGAAGGAGACCCGGGAGAACCCGGGGCCGTAGTTGTAGACGTCGATGCGCCCGTGGGTGACGCCACGCGGGGTCACGTAATCCTGCTTGGAGAGCATCACCGAGCAGGGTCCGTCGGTCTCGTAATGCTCGACCTCGGCGACGGTGTCGGTGCCGTGGACGTAGCGGAAGTGCGCCGGATCGGCGCCGTTCTCGCTCATCTCCTGCGGCACGGTCCGGATCGTGTACGCCGACGAGTAGAAGTCGCTCCAGGCCGGATCGCCGATCTCGTCGATGACCGGGATCTCCCACATCGGAGGCGCCTCGAACGGGTGGTACCAGGCGAGCACGAATCCGTTGCGGACAATCACCGGGTAGGTGCGCAGGCGGGCCCGGCGGTTGGTGCGGTCGCTGTACGGAATGCGGGTACAGGCCCCCTCGCCGTCGAACTCCCATTCGTGGAACGGGCAGAGGAGGCGATCCGCCTCGACCCGCCCGCCGTGACCGATGTGGGCGCCGAGGTGCGGGCAGAAGGCGTCCTGCAGGTGGAAGTCGCCCGCCGCGTCCCGCCACAGGACGAGTTCGCGATCCCAGTAGGTGAGCGGCATCACGCCACCGGGTGCGAGGTCACCGGGGAAGGCGACCTGGAACCAGCCGAACGGGATCGGGAACGGGAACCTGCGTGCGGTCACGCCGCCGATACTACGACCGGTGCCCGGCTCCGGGCTCAGCCCGCGGCGACGGCCGTCTTCTTCGCCCACGGGTAGTCGGGCTTCCCCGAGGGCGACCGCTCGATCTTCTCGACGACCACGAGCCCCCGGGGAACCTTGTACCCGGCCACGTGCTCGCGCGCGTGGGCGACGAGGTCATCGAGCGTCACCGACGCGCCCGGCCGGAGCTCGACCACCGCGGTGACCCGCTCCCCCCACCGCTCGTCGGGCACCCCGACCACCACCGCGTCGAACACGGCTTCGTGGGCCTTCAGCGCGGCCTCGACCTCCTCGGGGTAGATCTTCTCGCCCCCGGAGTTGATGCAGACCGAGCCCCGGCCGAGCAGGGTCATCGAGCCGTCGGCCTCGACCACGGCCGAGTCTCCCGACACCGCGAAGCGCTTCCCGCCCACCGTGACGAACGTCGCCGCCGACTTCTCGGGGTCCTTGTGGTATCGCAAGGGCACGTTGCCGCCCCGGGCCATGCGCCCGACGACCCCCGATCCCGGCTGCACGATCTCCATGTCGTCGTCGAGCACAACGGTGTCGGGCCCCATACGCACCGTCGGCAGGCCCGGCTTCTCCTCGCCGCCCTTGGCGATGAGCCGAACGCCGTTGTAGCCGGTCTCGGTGGAGCCGACCGCGTCGGCGATGAGGAGGTCGGGGAACCGGTCGAGGAAGCGCTCCTTCACGGTCGCGCTGAACACCGCTGCGGTCGACGCGACCACGGCCAGGCACGAGACCTCGTAGTCGCCCGCCTCGAGCGCCTCGATCAGCGGACGCCCCATGGCATCCCCGGTGATGCTGAGCGTCGTGATTCGGTGCTGCTCGACCGCCGCCCACACCTGATCGGCGTCGAACTTGGGCATGAGCACGATCATCCGGCCGTTGAGCAGACCGTTGAACACGCCCCACTGCGCGGCCCCGTGCATGAGCGGGGCCATGACGATGGCAAACCCGTCGCGCTCGTCGGCGACCGCCGCCGCGTTCGCGAACTCCCACTCGTCGGTGACCCGCACGCCGGTGTCGAAGTTGACCAGGCCGCCGAGCACGCAGAGCACGTCCTCCTGCCGCCACACGACGCCCTTCGGCATGCCCGTGGTGCCGCCGGTGTAGAGGATGTAGAGATCGTCGTCGGCCCGGGGACCGAAGTCACGTTCCGGCGATCCGCCCGCCAGCGCGTCGGCCCAGGCGACCGAGCCGATCGCCGAGCAGTCGGTGCCGGAGCCGTCGTCGATCACGATCAGGTGCTCGAGCATCGGCAGCGACTCCCGCACCGCCGCTATGCGCGCGGCGTACTGGGCGTCGTGCACCAGCACCTTCAGATCGGCGTTGTCGAACAGGTAGCGGAGCTCGGCCTCGACGTACCGGTAATTGACGTTGATCGGGACGGCCCGGATCTTGTAAGCGGCGAGGATCGTCTCGACGAACTCGTGGCTGTTGAACGCGTAGATGCCGACGTGATCCCCGGGGCCGACTCCCTGGGCCTGAAGGTGGTGCGCCAGGCGGTTGGCGTTCTCCTCCAACTGCCGGTAGGTGCGGATGTCCTCCCCCACGATGATCGACACCCGGTCGGGGACGGCGTCGCAGACGTGCTCGATGAGATCGGCGATGTTCCAGGCCATGGGCGCATCCTTGCACCTGGGCCCGACGGCAGCGAAGTCAGCGGCGCGCGGCCTCGGCGAACGCGGCGAGCTCCCGGGGGATATCGGGTCCGATGGGCCCGTAGAGCACCTCGGTCACCCCGGCCGCCTCGGCCGCGGCCAGCCGCGCCGCGATCTCGTCCCGGGTGCCGGTCCACGTGATCGCACCGAAGGCCTCGGGATCGACGAGGCCGCGCTCCCGGTCGGTGACGACGACCAGGTGGCCCTCGTGCACGGCGAGGTGCCGCTCCGGCGCCGGGAGCGCATCGAGGTCCGCGCGCCATTCGGGTCCACCGGGCAGGAGATCGACCGCGGCCGGATCCATCTCCCACAGGGCGTGGGCCATGACCACCTGGGCCGGACCCGCCGCGGCGACCGCCCGGGCCGAATCCGGCGCTTCGCCGTCGTCGAGCACGGTGCCGAAGAGGAGCGCCGCGCACCACGCGAACTCGGGCTCACCCCCGCCGATGGTCATCACGCCGTCACCGAGCTCACGGGCGACGGCGAGACCCTTCGGCCCGTTCGCGGCCACGACGATCGGCGTCGGGATCGGCCGGACGGGTGCGAACCCCGGCTGGTGGAGCATCCGCACGACCGCCCCGTCAGCCTCGACCGCCTCGCCCCGGAGCAGGGCCCGGACCTGCTCGACGTACCGCCGGGTGGCGGCCCACGAGAGCGGCGGGCGGCCCATGGCCATGCGGCCGGTGAAGCCGGTGCCGATCGCCACCGCTGTCCGCCCCGGGGCCAGCTGCTCGAGGGTCGCGATCGCACTGGCCTGGGTGAGGGGATGCCGGAGGTTCGGCACGAGCACCGCCGGACCGAGCCCGATGCGCGCGGTGCGCGCCGCCGCGAGGGCGGCGATCATCCAGACGTCGCCGTAGAGGGCGGGCGAGTCGTAGAGCCAGGCCCGCTCGTAGCCGAGCCGCTCGGCCTCGATGATGTGCTCGACCGCCTCGGGCGACGGCGGGAAGGCACAGGAGAGGATCACGGCCGTCGGGGCTCAGGTGCCGGCGAGTCGGGCGACGAGCGGAGCGAAGTCGCGGGCCTTGTCGCCCGGGATCACCGTGTAGGAGTAGCCCCAGCGATCGCGGCGGGCCTCGAGCCGCTCGGCGCACTCCTCGACCGATCCGATGAGGGTGAGCGGCGACGCCACGACCGCGGCCGGGTCGGCCCCGAACAGCTGGCCGACGAGATCGGCGACGGCAGCTGTGTCGCTCGTGATTTCCGCCGCCGCGAGCCACGCGTTGATCTCGATCCCCCCGAAGCGCGCCCCGGCTCCCTCCCGGACCCAGCCCACCTTCTCGTCGATCCGCTCGGGGAGCGCGTCGTGCGCGGCGGCCGCGTCGATCTCGCCCGAGTGGATCGAGGCGTTGACCCCGACGATGTCGGCGAAACCCCCGGCGAAGCGCAGGAGCCGCGGTGCGCCGCCCCCGATGAGGAACGGCGGACCACCCGGCGTATGGGGTCGGGGCGTGCCCGGGAGATCGGTGATCGTGTAGTGCTCGCCGGCGAAGGTGACCGGCTCCTCCCCGAAGAGCGCCTTCAGGATGCGGGCGTGCTCGATCATGCGATCGACCCGCACCTTCGGCGAGTCCATCGGGATCCCCGAGCGGTCGTAGTCGAGGCGCTTCCAGCCCGCGCCGATGCCGACCTCGAGCCGCCCGCCCGAGAACGCGTCGATCGTGGCCAGCTCCCGGGCGAGGATCGCCGGGTGGCGATAGTCACACGCCAGCACGAGGGGCCCCACCCGCAGCACCGTCGTCGTGGCAGCGACGACCGCCATCCCGGCGATGGGGCCCGGCCCCTCGTCGAGGTGATCGGGGAAGAAGACGGTCGAGTAGCCGAGGTCTTCGACCTCGCGGGCGCTCTCGGCCCAGGTCCGCCCGGGGAAGGGCGCGTCGAGCTGGAGCCCGAAGCGGAACGGGTGGGTCACGCGACCCGGCGACCCGGCGGGTACTTCACCTGGAGGTGCTTGATCCCGGCGATGAAGTTCGACCGCAGCGGCTTCTCGGGCTCGGCCTGCTCTATCGCGGGCACCCGCTTCGCCATCTCCTCGAGCAGCACCCGGATCTCCATTCGGGCGAGGTTGGCGCCCAGGCAGAAGTGGGGCCCACCACCGCCGAAACCGACGTGGTCGTTGGGGTCGCGCAGGATGTCGAACTCGAAGGGCCGGTCGAAGACGTCCTCGTCCCGGTTGGCCGAGATGTAGTACATCGCGATCTTGTCGCCGGCCTTGATCTCCTGGCCCCGCACCACGGTGTCGCGGGTGACATTGCGCCGGAAGTACATGACGGGCGACGCCCAGCGCACGATCTCCTCGGTCGCCGAGACGGCACGGGTCGGGTCGTCGACGAGCAGCTGGTACTGGTCGGGGTTGTCGCAGAAGGCCTTGATGCCGTGCGTGATCGAGTTCCGCGTCGTCTCGTTGCCGGCCACCGAGATGAGCAGGAAGAAGAGGTTGAAGTCCATCTCGGTGAGCCGGTCACCGTCGATCTCGGACTCGAGCAGCGCGGTCACGATGTCGTCTCGGGGCTCGCTGCGCCGCTGGGCCGCGAGCTCGTTCGCGTACATGAACATCTCGATCTGGGCCTGCTGGACCAGCGACTCGTCGACCTGGTACTCGGGATCCTCGGCCCCGATCATGCGGTTCGACCACTCGAAGAGCTTGTGCCGGTCCTCCATCGGGACGCCGAGCATCTCGGCGATGACCTGGAGCGGGAGCTCGGCGGCCACGTCGACCACGTAATCGCAGCCGCCCTCCTCGATCACCCGGTCGATGATCGCCGCGGTCATCTCGCGGATGTGGGGCTCGAGCATCCGCATCTGCCGAGGCGTGAAGCCCCGGTTGACGAGCTTGCGGTACCGCGTGTGCTCGGGGGCGTCCATCGTGAGCATGAGGTTGCCGCCGGCCTCGAAGTCGACCGGGTTCTCCTGCTCCTCGAGCAGCACGACCCCGCCCCGCTTCTGGTCGGAGGAGAACGTGGTGCCGTCGCGTCCGACCGCGACCACGTCGTCGTACTTGGTCACGACCCAGAATCCCGGACCGTTGGGTTCGGGGTGCTTGAAGATCGGCGCATGGTTCCGCAGGAACGTGAACCACTCGTGGGGAACGCCCTGCGCGAAGCGGTCGCGGTCGAGGAGATTGATGTCACTCAGCTGCATGACTGCATCGTAACGACGAGGAACCGGCCCGCGCGCCGCTTCGGGCCGACGATCACTCGGGCTTGTCGCTCCCGACGACCCACATCGCGAAGAACTGCGAGCCGCCCCCGTACGCGTGGCCGAGCGCCTTGCCGGTGCGCAGGTCCACCTGGTAGTCGCCGGCCATGCCCCGCACCTGCTGGGCCGCCTCACCGAAGCGGACCATGCCGCTCGCCCCGATCGGATTCGAGGAGAGCACCCCGCCGGAGGGGTTCCAAGGGATGTCGCCGTCGGGCGCGGTCGCCCCCGCCTCGGTCAGCTTCCACCCCTCGCCCTCGACGCAGAACCCGAGGTTCTCGAGCCACATCGGCTCGTACCACGAGAACGGCACGTAGACCTCGGCGCAGTCGAAATCGCGCCGGGGGTCGGAGATGCCGGCCTGCCGGTACAGGTCGGCCGCGCAGTCCTTGCCCGCCTGCGGGTTGACCTGGTCGCGGCGAGCGAACATCGTCGGCTCGCTGCGCATGGCCATGCCGTGCACCCACGCCGGGGGGTTGGGGGCGGCATCGGCGACCTGCTCGCTCCCCAGCACCATCGCCATCGCCCCGTCCGAGCTCGGACAGGTGTCGAGGTAGCGCAGCGGATCCCAGAGCAGGAACGACTCCTCCACCATTTGGAGGGTGATGTCGGTCATGTGCAGGTGCGCCTTGGGGTTGCGCAGGGCCGCCAGACGGTCCTTCACGGCCACCAAGTGACCGATGTGCCGGGGCGCGCCCGAGCGGTGGATGTAGGCGCGGATGAGCGGGGCGAAGAATCCGCCCGCCCCGGCCACCAGCGGCGGCGCGAACGGCATCGGGACCGAGAGCCCCCAGGTGGCGTTGCTCTCGGACTGCTTCTCGAAGGCCACCGTCAGCACCCGCTCGTGGACCCCCGCCGCCACCAGCTTGGCCGCCACGATCGCAGTGGAGCCACCGACACTGCCCGCGGTGTGCACGCGCATCATCGGCTTCCCCACCGCGCCGAGGGCATCGGCGAGGTACAGCTCGGGCATGGCGATGCCCTCGAACATGTCGGGGGCCTTGCCGATCACGACGGCGTCGATGTCGGCGTAGGTGAGCCCGGCGTCGTCGAGCGCCTCCTGGGCGGCTTCCCGCACCAGCCCGGCCAACGAGACGTCCTTGCGCGCCGATCGGTGGGCGGTCTGCCCGATCCCGACGACGGCGACCCGCTGTCCGGCCATCAGTTCCCTCCCTCGAGGACGCAGACCATGTTCTGCTGCAGACAGGGTCCGCTCGTCGCGTGGGCGACGCCGCGCCCGGCCTCGCCCGCCGTGATGCGCTTCGCCACCTCGCCGATGCGGATCAGCCCGGCGCTCATGACCGGGTTCGCCGCGAGCGGCCCCCCTGACGGATTGACCGTCGTCGAGCCACCGAGCCCGAGCGCCTCGGCGAGGATGAGCTCCTCGTGCGAGAACTGGGCGTGGAGCTCGGCAATGTCGAACGCGCCCTTCGCGCCGGCCGCCTCGGCGGCCTGGCCGGTCGAGACCGACCGGGTGAGGTCGCGCACCCCGAGGCCGTGGGCCTCGATGCGGTGCTCGATCCCCCGGATCCACGCCGGCCGCTCGCACACCCGCCGGGCGAGATCGCCCGCCGCGAGCACGATCGCCGCCGCCCCGTCGGTGATGGGCGGAATATCGGCATCCCGCAAGGGGGCGTGGGTCACCGGCGTGCCGAGCACGTCGGCCGCCGTGACGTTTCCGGAGCGAACCGCCGCCGGGTTGGCGAGCGCGGCTCGCTGCGACCGGGCCGCGACCTCGGCGAGGTCGGCCTCGGTGCGACCGCTCGCCTCGAGGTAGGCGCTTGCCTGGAGCGCGGCCATGTCGACCATCGAGGGCCAGAGCGGAAGGAGGTAGTAGGGATCGGTCTGCAGCGTCATGATCTCGTGGAGATCGCCGGGCGATGACTTGCCGAACCCGTAGACGAGCGCCGAGTCGACCTCACCGGTCTGGATCGCGATCCAGGCCTCGTAGAGCGCCCAGGCCGCGTCCATCTCGACGTGGCTCTCGCGCAGCGGCGGCCAGGCGCCGACCGCGTCGAGGCCGGCGACGAAGGCGAAGGGTCCACCTTGCAGGTAGTCGAGGCTGCCCGAGCACACGAACCCGAGCTCGTCCTTCGGGATCCCCCCGGCGGCGAGCGCCGCCTGCACGACGGGCACGATCATCTCGGTCTCGTTGTGGACCGGGTCCTCGGCCACGGCCGAGCAGGCGAAGGAGACGACGGCGACGTCGCGCATCAGAGGTTGTCCTTGTAGTGCTCGTAAGGGGCGTCGGGCTCACCGGTCGGCTCGAACCACAGGATCGACGTGTGATCGGGCTTCAGCTCGTCGGCCCACTTGGCCTTCACCCGCATGCCCATGTGGACCTCGTCGACCGAGCAGCCCCGGATGAGTCCGAAGAACGTGTTGTCGGCCCCGTCGAGCAGGATCTGGGCCGAGGCGTAGGGGATCTCCGGCGCGAGTTCGGAGAGCCCCGGGATGTTCACCACGCAGAACGTGGTCACGCACCCGGTGTCGGCCACCTCGACCTCGATCGACGTGGGCTCACCCGTCTTGGGGTCGGTACCCCGGGAGCTCGCGTACACGTCGGTCGAGTGCGGCGCCCGGGCGCCGATGATCTTGCCCTCGGCCATGCCGAGCAGGTACCGGGTGGTCGACTTGCCGGCGGTGTTCACGAAGTCGAGCGCGATCGGCACGGTGATGCCGGTGACTTCCGGCTCCTCACCCTCGACGGGCACGCGCACGGGCGCGGGCACCGGTTGCTCACCGTCGGCGAGCGGCACCCACGCTTCGATGTCGGTCATGTAGCCGGTGCGCTCGGCCCGCCAGCGCGGCGCGACCCGGGAACCGATCGTGATCGCGTCGGCCGAGCCGCAGTCGACCATGTGGAGCAGCGCGGTGTCGGCGCCGTCGGGCCGGATGAGGGCGAAGGCGAACGGGCGCTCGAGCGTGTGCTTGCCGACCCGGGGCTCGGCGACCCAGGTGAAGGCCTGGACGGTGCCGATCGGGCCGACCTCGACCCAGTGCTCACCCGTCGGCGCCACCGCTGCGCTCGTCGTCGGGTCGTACTCGGTCGGCGGCACGAGCACCCGACCGTCGGCGAGGCGTACGCCGAGCAGCCGACCGTCGCGCAGGCCGGTCAGGAACCGTCCGATCACGGGCCCGACCGAGCGGGTGTAACCGCCCGGGTACTCGAGCACGCGCTCGGCCGAGAACGTCTGGGTCATCGATCCTCCTCGTTGCGGCCGGGCCGGGGCCCGCCTCAGATCGCTCGGTCGCGACCTTCCCAGTACGGGTCGCGCAGGGTGCGCTTGAGCAGCTTGCCGGTGGGCTCACGCGGCAAGGCCTCCATGAAGTCGATGCTGCGCGGCCACTTGTACTTGCCCAGCCGGGCCCGCACGTGCTCCATGATCGACGTCCGGAGCGCGTCGTCGCCCGCGACTCCCGGGAGCGGCTCCACGACCGCCTTGATCTGCTCGCCCATGTCGTCGTCGGGAATACCGAACACGGCCACGTCGCCGACCTGCGGGTGCTCGTGGATGCAGCCCTCGATCTCGGCCGGGTAGATGTTCACGCCGCCGGCGATGATCATGTCGCTCTTGCGGTCGCAGAGGAACAGGTAGCCGTCCTCGTTGAGGTAGCCGATGTCGCCGACGGTGAAGTAGCCCTCGGCGTCGTGCGAGTCGTCGGTCTTCGCGCTGTCACCCTTGTACTCGAAGGTGCGGCCACCGCCCATGCGCATCCAGACGGTGCCGGGCTCGCCCGTGGGCATCGCATTGCCGTCGTCATCGGTGATCTTGAGCTCGCTCGCCGGCCAGACGCGACCCACGGTGCCGGGGTACTTCACCCACTCGTCGGGCGGGGCGAGCGTGCCGCCGCCCTCGGTCGCCGCGTAGTACTCCCAGATGACCGGGCCCCACCAGTCGAGCATCTTGCGCTTCACGTCGACGGGGCAAGGGGCGGCGGCGTGGATCGCCCACCGCATCGAGGAGACGTCGTACTTCGCCTTCGCCTCGTCGGGGAGCTGGAGCATGCGGATGAACTGGGTCGGGACCATGTGGGTGTGCGTGCACTTGTACCGGTCGATGAGGCGCAGGGCCTCCTCGGGGTCCCACCGGTCCATCGCCACGACCGTGTGCCCCATGTGGAGCGAGTTGCCGGCGAAGGTGGTGACCGCAGTGTGGTAGTTGGGCGAGGTCGAGAGGTGGACGTTGCCGTCTTTCGGCGGGATCCCGAAGAGCTGGAGCAAGAAGGTGAAGAGCTCGGCGCTGGTGTCGGGGTCCAGGTCGTTGAGGGGGCGCTTCACGCCCTTGGGCTTGCCCGTGGTGCCCGACGTGTAGTGCATCGCCGCGCCGGTGGCGCGGTCCTCGGGGAGCGTCGTCGGCTGGGCGTCGACGAGCTCGGCGAACGAGCGGAAGCCGGCAACCGTGCCGTGGGCGAGCCGCGCCTCGGCGGGGACGCCCGCCTCGTCGGCCGCGGCCGCGATGGTGTCGGCGTAGCGCTCGTGGCTCACGAGCACCTTGGCCTCGGAGTCCTTGATGATGTACGCGATCTCCACCGGGCTGAGGCGGTAGTTGATCGGCACGTAGTAGAAGCCGGCCTGCAGCGCGGCAAGGTAGAGGTGGAACGGGTTCGACCCGTTGGGCAGCACCGCGGCGACCGCGTCGCCCTTCTGCACCCCGAGCGACCGGAGCGCGTGGACGACCTGGTTCGCCCGGGCCAACACATCGCCCGCCGCGTGCTCGGTGCCGTCGGGGTCAATGACGGCGATGTACCCGGGGTCTTCCTGTGCGTGCTTCCAGAAGCTCATGCCCCGCAGTGAACCAGGTTCGGCCCCGGGTCGCCAACCCGCACCGGACCGGCCGGGACGGGCCGCGCCTAGGCTCCCGCCCCGTGACCGAGACCCTCGACATCAGCACCGAGCACTGCACGATCGAGCGCGACGGACCGGTCGTGATCCTCACGATGAACCGGCCCGAGAAGAAGAACGCGCTGTCCCCCGCCATGCTCGCCGGACTCGTCCTCGGCTACGAGTACATCGACGAGCACGACGACGTCGCCTGCGCCGTCCTCACCGGCGCCGGGGGCAACTTCTGCTCCGGAATGGACCTCGTCTCGATGGGTCAGCCCTCCGAGGATTCCAAGGTCCAGGAGGTCATGGCCCGGGGGGACAACCCCCATTGGAAGGCGCTCCTGCGCGACTACCGGCTCTCCAAGCCGCTCATCGCCGCCGTCGAGGGCTACGCCGTCGCCGGGGGCAGCGAGATCCTCCAGGGCACCGACATCCGGGTCGCGGGCGAGGGTGCCGTCTTCGGGGTCTGGGAGGCCCGCCGGGGCCTGTTCCCGCTCGGGGGCTCGGCCTGCCGGCTCCCCCGCCAGATCCCGTACACGATCGCCATGGACATCCTGCTCCGGTGCCCGGAGGTGCCCGCCCCCGAAGCCCGCGACATCGGCCTCATCGGCCACGTCGTCCCCGACGGCCAGGCCCTCAGCCGGGCGCGCGAGCTCGCGGCCGAGGTCGCCCGCAACGCCCCACTCTCCCTGAAGGCGATCCTGCGGGCCTGGCGCGAGACCGAGCACATGAGCGACGCCGAGGCGATGGCCCACCAGGATCCCATCGGCTGGGAGGTCTTCGCGAGCGAGGATGCCCAGGAGGGTCCCCGGGCCTTCGCCGAGAAGCGGGCGCCGGTCTTCAAGGGCAAGTAGGTGTCGGAGGCCGCACCCGGGCTCCCCGATTCGCCGGCGTTCGCCACCGCCGAGCGGGCCGAGCTCGCCGCCGCACTCCGCGGGCTCATCGACGCCGCGATGTCGGTGCCGGATCTCGATGCCGGGACCCTGCGCACTGCCGCCGCCGAGATCGAATCCATCGCCACCCGGTTCGGGCGGGGCCCGGCGGGGGCCGGATACCGACCCCGGAGCCACGGCGACTACCTGCCCCGGTCCCCCATCGTCGGCGAGGCGTCGCCCCTCTCCCCGCGTCTCGACTGGGAGGTCGCCGAGATCGACGGCCGACCGGGCATCGAGGCCCGCGGCTCGTTCGGCGCCGCCTACGAAGGGCCACCCACCTACGTGCACGGCGGCTGGCTCGCCTGCGCCTTCGACGAGGTGCTGGGCATCGCCAATATCGTCGCGGGCCACCCCGGCATGACCGGCCGCCTCACGATCCACTACCGGCGACCGACCCCGCTCTTCACCGATCTCCGCTTCCGGGCGCGCGTCGAGCGCGTCGAGGGCCGCCGGATCATCTCGCACGCCGAGTGCCGCCACGGCGACGTGCTCACCTGCGAGGCCGAGGGCGTGTTCGTGCAGCCCGACCCCGAACGAGCCCGCCAGTATTTCGGCGACGCCCCCGAGACGGGCTGACCCGACCTACGCTCGCTCCGTGGCCCTCCCCGACCGCGGACTCCCCGAAGCCGAGATCATCGCAGCGCTGACGACCAAGCGGAGCCGCGACGCCCGCTGGCAGGACGGCCGCACCTTCGGACTCGTCTTCGACGGCGGGCCCGAGGTCCGCGAGATCGCCGAACAGGTCGCCGCGATGTTCCTGCACGAGAACGCGCTCAACACGTTCGCGTTCCCGAGCCTGGCCGAGATCCAGGCCGAGGTCGTCGCCGCGTGCGCCTCGCTCTTCCACGGCGGACCCGAGGCCGCCGGGTTCATGACCTCGGGGGGCACCGAGAGCATCCTCGTGTCGGTCAAGGCTGCCCGCGAACGGGCCCGGTCCGAGCGGGGCGTGACCGAGCCCAACATCGTCCTGGCCCGCAGCGCCCACGCCGCGTTCCACAAAGCCGCCCACGACTTCGGGCTCGAGGTTCGCAGCGTGCCGGTCGGACCCGACTGGCGCGCCGTGCCCGAGGCCATGGCCGCCGAGGTCGACGATCGCACCGCCCTCGTCGTCGGGTCCGCACCCCAGTACCCCCAGGGGGTGATCGACCCGATCCCCGAGCTCGCCGAGCTCGCGTCGAGCGTGGGGGCGTCGATGCACGTCGATGCGTGCATGGGCGGGTTCGTGCTGCCCTTCATGGAGCTGAACGGCGAGCCGGTGCCCCCGTGGGACTTCCGGGTGCCGGGCGTGACCACGATCTCCGCCGACGTACACAAACTCGGCTACGCCCCGAAGGGCGCGTCGGTGATTCTCCACCGCACGAAGGAGCTGCGTCGCTACCAGACCTTCGTGTTCGACGACTGGCTCGGCGGGTTCTACGCCTCCCCCAACCTGCAGGGCTCGCGGCCCGGTCTCCCGATGGCGACGGCGTGGGCCGTCATGCACCGGCTCGGGATCGACGGCTACCGCGATCTGACCCGCACGACGATCGTGACCGCTCGGGCCATCGCCGACGCGGTTCGGGCCACCCCCGGCTTGCGGATCCTCGGCGAGCCCGACGCCCACCTGCTCGCGATCACGGGTGACGGCCTCGACGTCTTCGCGGTCGGCGAGGCACTCGCCACCCGGGGCTGGCATCTCGACCGTCAGACCCCGCCCGACGCCCTGCACCTCACGGTGAGCGCCGGGAACGCCCCGGTCCTCGAGCAATTCCTCGCCGATCTCGGGGCCGCCGTCGCCGAGACGTCCGGAACCCGCACCGCCGACCGCTCGACCGACTACGCCACGCTCGAGTAGGCGGGTTCAGGCGAGGCGACGCGCCGCTTCGCCCACGATCTCGGCGTTCGCCGGGTCGAGCGGGTCGGCCGCGGCGATCACCGCCCACTCGCACCCGAGCTCGGCGTAGGGAGCCAATCGGTCGACGAGCCCCGTCGCCCCTTCCTCGCCGGGGCGAGCGACCCCACCCCAGGTGATCCCCGCCTCCGGTGCTTCGGCCCGCACGATCGCGATCGCGTCGGCCATCGCGGCGGCGTCGAGCCCCCACCCGTTCCACGCGTCGGCGAGAGCAACGACGGGGGCCACGCGACGCGCGGCGCCCCCGACCCAGACCGGCACGCCCCGGGCCCGGGTGGCCACGACAGCGGCGCTCAGTCGGTCGAGGCGGTCGGCGAGGGTGCCGAAGTCGAGGCCGTACGCTTCGTTCTCGGCCCGGCTCTCGCTGTCGCCGGCGCCGAGCCCGGCGATCAGACGACCCCGATGTACCCGCTGCACGGTCGCGAACGCGTTCACCGTCGTCGCCGCGGGACGCAGCGTCGCCCGCAC
>JBJSXF010000008.1:0-3061 GCA_046086225.1 Actinomycetota bacterium
CCGGGACAGGCTCCGTCACGGGCGATAGCGTGGGGCGCGTGACCGAGTCGAAGCAAGCCCGGGCGCGCCAGGCCCGCCAGCAGCAGCGGCTCGCCGAGCAGTACGCCGACCGGGCCGAGCAGCGCCGCCGCCGTCGTCGCATCCTCGCCATCGTCGGGACAGCAGTCACGGTCGTCGTCATCGTGGTAACCATCGTTGTCTTCGCGACGAGTGGGAGCGACGCCGAGCGGTCTTCGGCCGCCGACGCCGGCACGCCCGATCGCGTCGATTGCGTCGGACTGAAGGACCCGCTCCCCGCCGGCGCCCCGAAGGTGACCGTCCCTTCCGGTCCCGCGCCGCTCCGGCTCGTTTCCGAGGACCTCGTCGTCGGCACCGGGCCGGTCGCGAGCGACAATCCGGGCGAGATCGAGGTGAAATACCTCGGCGTCGCCTGCCGCTCCGGCAAGATCTTCGACTCGAGCTGGCAGCGCCAGGCGACGCTGAAGGCCGACATCGCCAACTTGATTCCCGGCTGGCAGCAGGGCATTCCGGGGATGCGGGAGGGCGGGCGCCGCCTCCTGCGCATCCCGCCCGATCTGGCCTACGGCCAGTCCGGCGGTCCGGGCATTCCCCCGAACGAGCCGTTGATCTTCGTGATCGATCTCGTCAAGGCCTGAGCCCGAGACCGCCGCTCAGGCAGAGACGACCACCGAGCCCGGAGACCAGGCGCCCGGACCGATGATGTTCACGGCTCGCACTTTGCACGTGTAGCTCTTGCCGGCGGTCAACCCCACGACCGTGATCGGCGAGGTGCCCCCTGAAGCCGATCCGCTCGTGCCGCCGTTGGTCGACGTGCACTGCGCGTTGTAGGCCGAGACCGGGGCGCCGCCGGTCGTGGCCGGTGCGGCGAACGAGACCCGGATCTGCCCGCTCGCGGTCTTCAGCACGGCGGTCACCGTCGGCGCACCGGGAACGGTCGCCGGCACGAACGAGTTCGACGGTGTCGACTGGGGACCCGACCCGACTGCGTTCGTCGCCCCGACCCGACACGTGTAGGTCTTGCCGTTGGTGAGCCCCCGCACCACGACCGGCGACACCGAGCCGGTGGCGTAGCCCGTGCTCCCACCGTTGGCCGAAGAACAGGTGAGCGAATAGCCCGTGATCGGCGTGCCGCCGGTGGCCGCCGGCGCGGTGAAGGCCACGGACGCCGAACTGTTGGCCCGGGTGGCGGTGACGGCAGTCGGGGTACCGGGCACGCTCAGCGGCACGAACGACGCCGAGTTCGGTGACCAGGCGCCCGTGCCGATGACGTTCGTTCCCCGCACCTTGCAGGTATAGATCTTCCCGTTGGTCAAGCCCGTGACCGTGAGCGGACTCGTCGCGCCGCTCACCGATCCGGCCGTACCGCCGTTCGTCGAGGTGCAGCTCGCGGCGTAGGACGCGGTCGCCACTCCGGCCGAGGTGTACGCGGGGAGGAAGGAGATCCGGGCCGATTGATTCGCAGGCAGGATCGAGATCCCGACCGGAGCGCCCGGCACGGAAGCGAACACGAATGCGGTGGTCGAGGCCGACGCGGGACCCGTCCCGATGGCGTTCATCGCCTGCACGGCGCAGGTGTACGTCTTCCCGATCGTGAGGTTCGTCACCGAGATCGGGCTCGTCGCGCCGCTCGCGGTGCCCGCCGCGCCGCCGTCCGAGGAGGTGCAGGCGACCGAGTAGCCGGTGATGGTCGCACTGCCATTGCTGACCGGGGCCGTGAAGGCGACCGCGACCGACGCATCGCCCCGGGTCGCGGTCCCGACGGTCGGCGCGCCGGGCACGGTCGCGGCGGTGAACGGCGCCGATGCGACCGAGACGGTCCCCGTGCCGATCGCGTTCACCGCGGCGACCGTGCAGGCGTAGGTCTTCCCGACCGACAGGGCCGTGACCGAGATGGGCGAACCGGAGCCCGACGCCGTGCGGGTCGTACCGCCGTCGGACGACGGGCACGAGACCGAGTACCCGGTGACCGCCGCACTCCCACTGTTGGCCGGCGCGGTGAAGGCGACCACGGCGGTGAGGTTGCCCCGGACGACGCTCACTCCGGTCGGGACGCCCGGCACCGTGGCCGCGACGAACGAAGCCGAGGCGGCGGAGGCAGGCCCGGTGCCGACCGCGTTCGTCGCGGTCACGGAGCACGTGTAGACCTTGCCGACCGTGAGCGAGCCGACCACGAGCGGAGTCGCGCCGCCTGATTGGGTACGCGTCGTCCCCCCGTCGCCCGACTGGCACGTCGCCGTGTAGGCCGTGATCGCCTCGCCACCGTTGGAGACCGGCGCAGCGAACGCCACCGAGGCCGACGCGCTCCCTCGGGTCACGGCTGCCGCAGTGGGTGCCCCCGGGAGGGTCGCCGGCACGAACGATGACGACGCACCCGACTCCGCACTGTCGCCCACCGCATTGGTGGCGTGCACCGTGCACGTGTACGTCTTCCCGTTCGTCAGGCTCCCCACCGTGATCGGCGAAGCCGTATCCGACGCCGACCCGCTCGCCCCACCGTTCGACGAATCGCACGTCACCGTGTACCCGGTGATCGCCTCACCGCCGTCGTCGAGCGGCGGGGAGAACGCGATCTCGACCGACACATTCCCCCGGGTCGCCCCGGTCACCGACGGCGCCCTCTGAACCTTCGCCGGCACGAACGACCCCGACGCCGACGACTCCGAGCTGTCGCCCGCCGCGTTGGTGGCGTGCACGGTGCACGTGTACGTCTTCCCGTTCGTCAACCCCGAAACCGTGATCGGCGAACCCGTATCCGACGCCGAGCCGCTCGCCCCACCATCCGACGAATCACACGTCACCGTGTACCCGCTGATCGACTCACCGCCGTCGTCGAGCGGCGGGGAGAAGGCGATCTCGACCGACGCGTTCCCCCGCGTCACCCCGGTCACCGACGGCGCGTCCGGCACCGTCGCCGGCACGAACGACCCCGACGCCGACGACTCCGCACTGTCGCCCACCGCATTGGTGGCGTGCACCGTGCACGTGTACGTCTTCCCGTTCGTCAGGCTCCCCACCGTGATCGGCGAAGCCGTATCCGACG
>JBJSXF010000009.1:0-9374 GCA_046086225.1 Actinomycetota bacterium
ACTGCAGGTGAGGCCGCCGAGGTGGGCGCATAACCATCCCGGGATGGCCACACCTGCACGGCCACATCCACCACATGTCGATCTTGCGTGTTGAAAGGTCGACCAAGTACTTTACTTGTCGGCCCTACGGAGGAGGCGAGATGGGGAAGATCACCGTGGAAAACGTCAATGTCCCTGGGCACACGGCGCAGGTCGACGCCGAAAAGTATGAAGCCATGAAGAAGGCCATCATCAAGGTCACGCCCAAGGCGGCTCCCGGCCTTACAGCAGCCGAGATGATCGAGAAGGTCACCCCGATCCTGCCCAGCGACCTGTGGCCCGGAGGTGCAAAGGTCGGATGGTGGCAGAAGACGGTGCAGCTCGACCTCGAGGCGAAGGGTCTCCTCACCCGCAGCCCGGGCTCCGAGCCGCTGCGCTGGCACCGCACCTGAGCACACGGCATGGACTGCAGCGACTGGCTCACCTTCACCGCCGAGGTCTGGCTCTGGCCGGGCGAGTCACCCTGGCATTTCGTGAGCCTCCCGGTCGAGGTCGCCGAGGACATCCGGACCCGGGCCGGCGATCTGAGTCCCGGCTTCGGCACAGTCCCGGTCGAGGTGCGGGGCCCGGGGGTGCGCTGGGCGACTTCCGTCTTCCCCGACAAGGAGTCCGGCACCTACCTCCTGCCCCTGAAGCAGCAGGTCCGACGGCAGCTCGGATGCGTGGAGGGCTCCAGCCTCACCCTCGATCTCCGTCCCCGCCACGATTGAAGGCAGAGGCTTGACACTGTCTAGTCCGGTGTTCGACAATGCCGCCGTGACGCAAACTTCCGCCCCTCCCGACCGGGCCGAAACCCTCCAGCGCCGTGCCTACGAGCGCCGCTGGTGGGTGCTGGTCGTCCTCTGCGCCAGCGTGTTCCTGGTCGTGGTGGACAACCTGATCGTCAACGTCGCCCTGCCGACCCTGCAACGCGAACTCGATGCCTCCGTCACCGCGTTGCAGTGGATCGTGGACTCCTACGCCCTCGTGTTCGCCTGCCTACTGCTGGCCGGCGGGGGCCTCGGCGACCGTTGGGGCCGCAAGCGGGCACTCCAGGTCGGACTCGTGCTCTTCGCGATCTTCAGCGGGCTCGGCGCCTTCGCCGGATCAGCGTCCGAGCTCATCGTCTGGCGCGGGGCGATGGGAATCGGATCGGCGCTCGTCTTCCCGGCCACGCTCGCGATCATCACCAACCTGTTCACCGATCCCGTCGAACGGGCCAAGGCCATCGGCGTGTGGTCGGCCGTGTCGGGCATGGCGGTCGCGTTCGGACCGGTCGCCGGCGGGTTCCTGCTCGAACACTTCTGGTGGGGATCGGTCTTCCTCGTGAACATCCCGATCGTCGCGGTGGCCCTCCTCGTCGGCCACCGACTCGTGCCGGAGTACCGGGAGCCGCACCCCGGTCGCTTCGACCGCGTGGGGCTCGCACTCTCGGTGGCGACCGTCGGCGCGCTCGTCTACACGGTCATCGAATCGCCCCACTGGGGTTGGGGGAGCGCTCCGAGCACCGGCGGGTTCGTGATCGCCGCCGTGCTGCTCGCCGCCTTCGTCCGCTACGAGTCGCGCGTCGAGGACCCGCTGCTCGACGTGACCTTCTTCCGCAACGCCCGGTTCAGCGCGGCGACCGGCTCCATCGGCATCGCGTTCCTCAGCCTGTTCGGGTTCACATTCCTCGTGACCCAGTACTTCCAGTTCGTGCGGGGCTACGACCCGCTCGAATCGGGGTTGCGCACGGTTCCGTTCGCCGTCGGCGCCGGCATCACCGCACCGCTCGCGGCACGCGCCGCGCTCCGATGGGGCACGAAGCGCGTGGTGGCCGCCGGCCTGCTCGACATGTCGATCGGGTTCCTCGTGATGAGCCGGATCGATGCCGACACGGCCTACTGGGGCCCCATCGTGATCGCCATGCTGCTCATCGCCAGCGGCCTCTCGCTCGTCACGTCGCCGAGCACCGAGGCGGTGATGGGCTCGGTGCCGCGTGAGCGAGCCGGGGTCGCGTCGGCCGTGAACGACATCTCCCGGGAGCTCGGCGGCACGCTCGGCGTCGCCATCACCGGGTCGATCTTCCTCAGCCTCTACTCCCCACGGCTCGCCGACGCTTTCGGGCGCATCCCCGGCTTCGTCGAGGCGCTGCCCGCCGGACTCCTCGCCCAGTCCCGCGACTCCGTCGGTGCCGCGTTCGCCGTCGTGAGCCAGAGCCCCGCTGAGCTGCAGGCGCAGGCGGCCGACGCCATCAGCCGGTCGTTCATGCACGGGTTCAACACTGCGTGCCTCGTCGTCTCGATCACGGCGTTCGTCGGGTCGTTGCTCGCCCTGCGGTTCCTCCCCGCCCGCGCGAACGCGGCCGGGGTGCCGAACTGACCGGTCGGGATCGGCGGCGCGACCGCTGCTCCGCCTGCGGTCGTCCTGACCGAGCCGATCCATGCGTCAGGGATCGACGATGATGCCCGAGAGCTGCACCGACCCACCCGGAACTCATTGACCGACAGCCGCAAGTCCACGGACCAGGGTGCCTGTCGCAATCAGAACCCGGCAATCGTCCCGACCCTCGATCAGGAGTGGGAGCTCATCGAAACCGGTAGCGAGAACCTCCGCTCGCTGTGCTCGAGGGCAAGTCGGTGGGCACATTCGACCAACTCGACCGGGACGTCCGTGAGATTCCAGATGACCTGCTGCTAGAAGCCGGGTTGTCGCTCTCCCGCGGTCATGAGTTCGGCGTCGCCAGCTTTCATTACCTGGTGATCCACGACGGGAATCGCACCGCCGACGAAGGACGGTTCCAGAGCGGACCGAAGCCCGGCATCGGTGTCCTCGACCACCCTCCTCGCGGTGATCGAGGAGACCCGGCGATCAGCCGCCCCGAGCGGTCAGACGTTCGTGGGGAAGAGCACCCCGGTGATGCCGTGCATGATCCCGTTGCTGCCTCGAATGTCGAGGGCGAACGGGTTGAGGTACGGGTTCAGGCGCTGCGGTGCGAGGTCGACGAGCTGGATCAGCCGCACCCCGAAGTTCGCCCCGGCCAAGGTGGTGACGCTTCCCCGGGTGAGACCCTTGAGGACCATCGTCCCGACACCGAGGCGGGCCGGGGCCACGTGGTAGAGGAGCACGACGGTCAGCACGTCGACGGCGCTGCCGATACCGGTCGAGACGCCGACCTGGCCGAGCGCGGTAACGAGAAAGTCCCACGCCGCCGACTCGGTCGACCCCGTGAAACCGAAGTCGCGGGCTGTGCGGATGAACGCTGCGTCGTCCGGAGCGAACACCGTGATGTTCGCCGTCGTGGCGAGAGCGTTCACGAGATTGGCGGTCTGCGCAGCCTTGAGGAGGATGTCGTAGTCGTAACGGTTGCCATCGAAGCCGGCGAGGCTGCTGCGCTGCACGAGCACCTCGACCAGGTTCGGGCGGGATGCCACGGTCGCCCCGGCGGGCAGGGCGGCACCGATGCTGAGCGCCGCGGCGAGCAGTGCGGCGAGTCCGGTCTTACGGAGCATGAGTCCTCCTCGGAGATGGTCCATCGTTCCGGCGCGGCGGTCGCATCGGATGAAAGGGACAGGACGCACCCGAGGGTGAACCGGCCCGACTCCCCCACCTGCTAGTGTCTTCCCCGTACCGCGATCCGCCGGGTCGAGGTTGGGTTTGTTCGCACCTCGGTGTGCATGCTCTCGCCGGCGTTTCTCCGTTCGTTCCGACGATGCGGTGCACCCGCCTCGTGCGGTCGGTTCACCTCGAACGGCCGCCTCTCGAATCGTTGCCCGTGGGCTCGCTCGAGTGAGTGCAAGCCCAGTTGCAGCGACGCCGCCCCGATGCGGTGTGAGGAGTTCCGTTGACCACCACCTTCGCCGATCTCGGCGTGCCCCCGCGCCTCGTCGCCGCGCTCGCGGCCCGCGGGATCGACCAGCCCTTCGAAGTCCAGGCGCTCACCATTCCCGACGCCATCGCCGGCCGTGACGTGTGCGGCAAGGCCCCGACCGGCGCGGGCAAGACCATCGCCTTCGGCCTGCCGACCCTCACCCGCATCGAGCGGGCCGAGAAGCGTCGGCCGACCGCGCTGATCCTCGCCCCCACCCGCGAGCTCGCCGAGCAGATCAGCCGCGAGCTCGAACCGCTCTCGGGGGCGTGCGCCCGCCGGGTCGGCGCCGTGTACGGCGGAGCGAGCGAATCCGTCCAGCGCCGCATGCTCAACCGCGGGGTCGATGTGCTCGTCGCCTGCCCCGGTCGGCTCGGTGACCTCCTGCGCCAGGGTGCGCTCACCCTCGACGCGGTCGAGGTGGTCGTCGTCGACGAGGCCGACCGCATGGCCGACATGGGCTTCCTGCCCGACGTGCGCCGAATCCTCGATCTCACGCCCGCCGACCGCCAGACCCTGCTCTTCTCGGCGACGCTCGACGGTGCCGTCGGAGTGCTCTCCCGCGCCTACCAGGTCGACCCCGTGCGCCACGAGGTGACGGAGGGCGAGCAGCACGTGTCGAACGCCGTGCACGTGTTCTGGGATGTCGCGCAGCAGGAACGCACCGAGGTCGCGGCTTCGCTGCTCCCGGCCGCCGGTCCGACGATCGTGTTCTGTCGCACCCGCCACGGGGCCGACCGTCTGGCCAAGCAGCTCGGTCGCACCGGCATCCGGGCCGACGCCATCCACGGCGGACGCTCCCAGAACCAGCGCAACCGGGCGCTCGCCGCGTTCGCCGACGGCGGAGTCGACGCGCTGATCGCCACCGATGTCGCCGCGCGGGGCATCCACGTCGACGGCGTCGCCTGCGTGGTGCACTTCGATCCGCCCGAGGACGAGAAGGCCTACGTCCACCGATCGGGCCGCACCGCCCGGGCCGGAGCCGCCGGCCTCGTGGTGTCGTTCGTGCCGCCGGCCGGTCGCCGCGAGGTGAACCGCATCCAGCGCGTGCTCGAGCTCGAGGTGCCCATCACCGACCCCGACGTCGACGGGCTCGCCGAGGTGCTGCGCCGCCCCGTGCCCGAGCGAGTGAGCCGAGCCGCCGTGCCGGCTCCGACGGTTTCCTCCTCGGCGACGGCACCGGCCGCATCGACCCCCAGGTCGTCGGCATCGCCCAAGGTGCGCGAGCGCACCCGCCGTGATCGCACGGCGTCGCGGCCTGCTTCGCGACGCCCCGAGCACCAGATCTCAATAAACCGCCGACGGGATCTCCCGAAGGCACACACCAGAAAGCACAGCAACATGGCAACAGGTACGGTCAAGTTCTTCAACGCCGAAAAGGGCTACGGGTTCATCTCGCGCGAGCAGGGTGACGACGAGTTCGTCCACTTCTCGGCCATCGTCGGCGACGGCTACAAGAGCCTCAACGAGGGCCAGCAGGTCGAGTTCGACGTCGCCCCCGGCCGCAAGGGCGAAGAGGCGCAGAACGTCCGCCCCATCTGAGGCATTTCCCGTGATCGGCCGGTCGGGCGCAGTCCCGGCCGGCCGACGCGGTGGTACTTTCGCCCCCGATTCGGGCCGAACCGCGGGGGCACCATGGCACGAGCGTCGATGGCACTCAGGGCCGCCGGGGTCTCCGCGGTGCTGGTCGGGTCACTGCTCGTCATTCCCGCTGCTCGGGCCGAGGCTTCGACCCCGTATTTCACGGCGGTCTCCGCGGGGAACGCCCACTCCTGCGGCCTCACCACGTCGGGCATCGTCGCCTGCTGGGGTTCCAACGGAGCCCTGCAACTCGGCACGACCCAGACCCCCTTCGGCTTCTCCAACGTGCCCGTCGCGGTCGCCGGACTCGCCGGAGCTCAGATCGCCTCGATCGGCACAGGCACCGGCCACTCGTGCGCGGTCACCACGGCCGGCGCAGTCTCGTGCTGGGGTCAGAACACGGCCGGCTCGTGGGAGAACCCCGTCGCTGATCCACCGAGGAACAGCGTGACCCCGGTTCCGGTCGCCGGCGCCGGCAGCGGAGTCACCGCCGTCTCTGGAGGCGTGAATTTCACGTGCGCGCGATTCGGAAGCGGCGCAGTGAAGTGCTGGGGCCAGAACTTCGGCGGAACGCTCGGCATCGGGACGATCGCTGGAAAGGACAGTGCGACCCAGGTGGTCGGGCTCACGAGCGGGGTGACCGCGATCGCGGCCGGCCCCGGGCATGCGTGCGCGATCCAGAACGGCGCACTCAAGTGCTGGGGCCGAACCGAGTTCGGGCAGTTCGGGGTCGGCACGCCGGTCGCGTCGGCCGACACCAACGGCGACGGCACCGCGAGCGGCCCGAGCATCGTCGGTCCCGACGATTGCGACGGCGACCCCACTCAAGAGTTCAGCATCATGCGGTTCCCGTGCGCCCTGACCCCGCAGCAGGTCCCCGGCTTCACGAGCGGGGTGACCGCCGTCTCGATCGGCGAGAGCAACACCTGCGTGGTGCACAACGGCGCGTTGAAGTGCTTCGGGCTGGCCGGGGTGCTCATCGATACTGCGAGCCCGGGGCTCATCCTCTGCAAGGAAGGCGAGCTTTCCTGCGCGCTCGCGCCGGTGACCGTCCCCGGGCTGGGCTCGGGCGTGACCGCCGTCTCACCCCGCATCGGCGACCACGCCTGCGTCATCCAGTCCGGGACACCGAAGTGCTGGGGCAGCGACGAGTTCGGCCAGCTCGGCACCGGGGCAGCCGGGCAGCCGTTGCGTTTCACCCCGGTCGCGGTGTCGGGACTGTCGGGCACGACCACGCGCATGACCGTCGGCGACGGATTCACCTGTGCCGTGACGAACACGGGCGTCGCGTCGTGCTTCGGGGCGAACAACAGCGGCCAGCTCGGCCGCAGCGCTCCCCACCCGTCCCCGCAGCCCGGGGAGGTCGCCATCGGCGCACTCCCCGCCACCCCGGGCCCGCCCACCCTGACCGGCGTCACCCGCGGAAACGCGTCGGCGACCGTGACCTTCTCGGCCCCCGCCGACCCGGGCGACAGCGCGATCACCTCGTACGGAGTGGCGTGCACCTCGTCGAACGGCGGCACGGCCCGATCAGCCACGGGCGCCGGCAGCCCGATCACCGTGACCGCGCTCACCAACGGGAAGACGTACACCTGCACCGTCAAGGCCACGAGCGCGAGCGGCACCGGACCGTCCTCGGGCGCGTCGGCGGCGTTCGTTCCCGGCGCAGCACCTGGAGCGCCGACCGGCGTCGTCGCTCGCGCCGGCTCGACGACGACGGCCACCGGTCCGCTCTCCGTGGTGTTCGCCGCCCCCGCAAACGGCGGGAGCGCGATTACCGGCTACGGAGTGTCATGCACCTCGGCCGACGGTGGCATCAGCCGCACCGGCTCCGGCGCAGCGTCACCGATCGCGATTTCCGGAGCGACGACGGCCAAGACCTACACGTGCAAGGTGCGCGCCACGAACGTCATCGGCACCGGGGCGTTCTCGACGGCCTCGCCCCCGGTCGTGGTCGGATCGCCGCCTCCACCGTCACTCACCGGCGTGACCCGACCCGCAGCCGGACAGCTCCGGGTCGCCTACACCCCGAACGGAAACAACGGGAGTGCACTCACCGGCTTCACCGCCCGGTGCGAGTCGAGCAATGGTGGCGCGGTCGGCACCCGGACGGTGAACAATCCCGCCGCTCGGGAAATCACCGTGACCGCCCTCACACCGGGGAAGAGCTACACGTGCAAGGTGCGGGCGATCAACGCCCGGGGCACCGGACGCGCCTCTTCGGCCTCGGGCGTGAAGACCGCCTGACCCGGGTTCGCCGGACCGCGACGCTGATCGGTCGGCCGGATACGGGAATGCCTAGCGGCGACGACGGCGCTCCGCACGCAGCCGGGCCGCTCGCTCCTTCTGGTGCCGCTGGTAGGCGAACCGCAGCTCGATGACGATGCCGTAAGCGGTACCGACGAGGAGGAACCAGAAGATCGCAGCCGCGATCAGATCGCCGATGGAAGTCCAGTCGGGCTCCACCGCTACTCCCTCCAGTCGAGCGTTCGGGGCTCGGTATCGATCGGTGACGGATCGCCGAGTTCCCTGGTCACGGTCAGTCCGTGTTCCTTCATCCGGATGGCCTGAGGTCGCACGCTGCTCTGCATCGAGCCGACCGCGGCGTTGTAGGCACTGATCGCAGTCGAGAGACCGGTTCCGACCTTCGCCAGATGATCGATGAAGGCCTTCAGACGGTCGTGCAGTACGGCCGCGTCGGATGCGATCTTGCGCACGTTCTCAGCCTGCGCGACCTGCTGCCAGCCGTACTCCACCGCCCGCAACATCGCGAGCAGCGTCATGGGTGTGGCTAGGAGTACCCGCTTCGACACTGCGTATTCGGAGAGGGACGGGTCATGCCCGAGCGTCGTGGCGAGGATGCCCTCGGTCGGGACGAAGAGGATCACGAAGTCGACGGCACCGTCGAGGTACTTGCTGTAGTTGCGTGACGCGAGGTCGTTGACGTGGATCTTGAGTGCTGCGGCCTGCGTCGCCGCTGCGTCCTGGCGCCCGTCGAAATCGATGAGCGGGGCTTTCGCGTCGACGATCACGTGACGACCCTGCGGCAGTCGTACGACGAGGTCGGGGCGCCCCTTGCCCTCGGCGGTCTCGATCGTCGTTTGCTCGACGAAGGAGACGTGCTTCGTGAGGCCGGCCAGCTCGACCGTGCGCCGCAGCGTCATCTCGCCCCAGTTCCCCGCGACGCCCGTGCCTTGGAGTGCAGTAGAGATGCGCGTCGTCACCTCACCGAGCTGCGCACCCTGGATATCGAGCTTGGCGTTCTGCTCGGAAATGTTTCGCAGTTGCTGCCCGAGGGAGGTGAACTTCCCCTCGGCATCGACCTGGGAGCGCTGCACATCGCCGGCGACCTTGCTCAATTGCTCGCGGATCGGCGCCAGGAGCGGCTCGAGGTCGAGCGGGGCCACGGCACCGGGCCCAGCGGCCGACGTCGGGCGGCGGAGCACCAGCGCCAGCACGACGAGGACGAGGACGGCAATCAGGGCGATGAGCGCGAGTTCCATGCCGTGAGGATCCCACGAGGGTGGGACACCTTCCCCGGGTCCGATCCGACACCTCCCGTAGAGTGGCCCGATGGCGGCAACTTCGAGTTGGAGAGCCGTGATGCGATGTCCGAAGACCCAGATGACCGGCAGGGCGGTGACGAGCTGACCGACGAGGTTCATCGACGACCAGTCGTTCCCCGTTATGGACCCTGTCTCGGAGAATCGGAACGCCGCGAGCGTGTGGGACCAATCGTCATTCCGGGGGATGCCGAGTGCGCCGAAGTGCCAGGCGATCAGAATCGAGTTTGAGTTGTATCGACCTTAGGTTTTGTTAGCGAGCTCAAGTCGAATGCTCGTCCCATGTTTTGTGGCAGTGGAGGAAGACTCATGACGTGATTCTCTCAAAGAGTCGGGGCACCGGAGTCCAAACGATGGGGCAAAAC
>JBJSXF010000010.1:0-2534 GCA_046086225.1 Actinomycetota bacterium
ATCACGATCGCCGACACCGGCGACCTCGCCGCGATGCGCGCCGCCGCCGCGACCTTGCGGGGCCGCCACGCCCGCATCGACGCGCTCGTGCACAACGCCGGCGCGCTCGATCCGACCCATGCGTATGCCTCCGGCGGCATCGAGGCCACCCTCGCGAGCCAGGTCGTCGGCCCCTTCGCGCTCTCGGCCGACCTCTACGCCCCGCTCGTGGCGGCCGGGCCCGGCCGCATCGTCTGGGTGTCGTCGGGCGGCATGTACGCCGAGCCGCTCTCGGTCGCCGCGCTCGACATCCGCCCCGACGGCTACCGGGGCACCGTCGCCTACGCCCGGGCCAAGCGGGCCCAGGTGACGCTCACGGAGATGATGGCGGCCCGCGTCGATCCGCAGCGGCTGGTCGTGCACGCGATGCATCCGGGCTGGGCGCTCACCCCCGGCGTCGAGCGATCGCTCCCCACCTTCCGCCGGGTGATGGGGCCGCTGCTCCGCACCCCTGAGCAGGGCGCCGACACGCTCGTGTGGCTCGTCGCCGACGACGGCGCACCGCTCGACCGCACCGGCGGCTTCTGGCTCGACCGCCGCCGACGCTCGCTGCACAAGCGGCCCGGAACGCGCAGCTCCGACACCCCCGCCGAGCGGGCCCGGCTCTGGACGTGGGTGACGAAGGCAGCCGGCACCGACTTCCCACCCGAGGCGACACCCGGTGGCTGACGGTGGCCGCGCCGGGTGGATGCGCCGCACCGGGCTCCGGCGGGCCGTCTCGGTCCCGACCGTCGGCCTCGGCGCAGTCGGCCTCGCCGCCTCATCGGTGCTGTGGGCGCCGGTCGCCGCCGCAGCCGACCTCGCCACCGCGGGCCGGCGTTTCCCCCGGGTGCGCACGCTGTCATTCGTGCTCGCCTGGACCGCGCTGGAGACGGCCGGGGTCGGAGCGGCGGCGGCTCTCTGGGCCGCGCGACGGCACCGGGACCACGACCTCCACTACTCGCTCCAGCGCTGGTGGGCCGATCGCCTCGTCGGCGCCGTCGGGGCGACCACTGCGCTCAGGATCGAGGTGGACGGGCTGGAGACGCTCGCCCCCGGGCCCGTCGTGCTGTGCGCCCGGCACGCCAGCATCGCCGACGCCCTGCTCCCCGCCTGGCTGCTCGGCCGGGTCGGGATGCGGGGTCGCCACGTGCTCATGGACACCCTCCTCGCCGACCCCTGCCTCGACATCGTCGGTCGACGCCTCCCCAACCATTTCGTCGACCGCGACCCGAGCAACTCGGCCGCTGAACTCGCCCGAGTAGAGAACCTCGCCGCAGGCATGGGGCTGCGTGATGCCGCCGTGATCTTCCCCGAAGGGATGGTCGTCACCCCGGCGAAGCGGGAGCGGGCGCTCGCCCGGATCGCCGAACGCGACCCGGCCCGACACCAACGCGTCCGGGGGCTCACCCACCTCGCCCCGGTCCGGCCCGGCGGCACCGCTGCGCTGCTGCGCGGCGCGCCCGACGCCGACCTCGTGCTGCTCACCCACACCGGGCTCGAATCCCTGAACCGCATCGGTGACGCCATGGCCGCGCTCCCGCTCACGGCGCCGGTCCGAGTACGCCTCCAACGCTTCGCTCGACGCGAGATCCCCGAGGGTGACGCCTTCACCGAGTGGCTCGACAACCGCTGGGCCGAAGGCGACCGGCTGATCGCCGGGTCACGCGTCGCGGCCGTCGGAACGTGAGCATCGCCGCGACCTTCGCCACGGCCGCGATCACCATCGCCGTGATCATGCTCACGACCTGGATCGCGAGCGTGGCGAAGCGCGACGCATCGATCGTCGACCCGGTCTGGCCGCTGGGCTTCGTGATCACGGCCTGGGTGACGGTCGCCCGCACCGACGGCGACCCGACCCGCCGATGGATCGTCGTCGCCATGGTCACGATCTGGGGCCTCCGCCTCGCCGCCCACTTGGTGTGGCGACGGCGGGGCGGCGACGGCGAGGACTTCCGCTACCGCGCCATGCGCCGCCACTGGGGTGCGCGCTTCTGGCTGGTGAGCCTCGTCACCGTCTTCGCCCTGCAAGGCGTGCTGATGTGGACCGTCGCCCTGCCCGTGCAACTCGCGCTCCGCGGCACCGACGCCACCCCGACCGTGCTCCTCGGGCTCGCCGTCGCGTTCTGGGTCGTGGGCTTCGGCTTCGAGACCGTCGGCGACGCGCAGCTCACCCGGTTCCGCAACGATCCCGCGAGCGCCGGGCGGGTGCTCGACACCGGCCTGTGGCGCTACACGCGCCACCCCAACTACTTCGGCGACGCCTGCGTCTGGTGGGGCATCGCCCTCGCCGCGCTCGGCGCGCCGGCCGGGCCGATCGGCCTCGTCGGCGCCGCCGTCATGACCGTCCTGCTGCGCCGGGTCTCGGGGGTGACCCTGCTCGAACGGTCCCTCGTGCAACGTCGCACCGGCTACGACGAATACGTACGCCGCACGAGCGCGTTCGTGGCCCAGGCACCGAAGAAAACGGGGAACGAGACGAAAAGAGGAGGGGGGTCAGCCAAATGCGGGAGGAA
>JBJSXF010000011.1:0-4883 GCA_046086225.1 Actinomycetota bacterium
ACCCGCAGCTCGAGCCGGGCCAGGTGCGAACCGAGGCACCGGTGCGGCCCACCCCCGAAGGCGAGGTGGCGGTTGCGCTCGCGGTCGAGGATCACCTGGTCGGCCTGCTCGAACTCCTCCTCGTCGGCGTCGGCCGCCCCGATGACGAGCGTCACCGAGTCGCCGGCCTTGAGCTGCACGCCCCGCATCTCGTGATCCTGGGCCATCACCCGCGGAACCATCATCACCGGCGTCTCGTGCCGGAGGAGCTCTTCCACCGCGGTGGTCATGAGCTCGGGGTCGGCGAGGGCGGCCCGCCGGCGCTCGGGGTGGCGGGCGAGGTACACGATCATGCAGTCGAGCGTCGCGGTCACCGTGTCGAGCCCGCCGAGCAGGAGCAGGTGGGTGATCCCGAGCAGCTCGTCGTGGGTGAGCGGCCGGCCATCGACCTCACCGTGCACGACGGTGCTGAGCAGGCGATCGTCGGGGTTGCGCTGCTTGTCGGCGATGGCGTCCTCGAAGTACTGCGAGATCGCCCGACCGGCGGCCTCCCGGATCTCCTGGGCGGCTTCGGGCGTGTCGGCCTGGGGCCGGATGGTGTCGTCGCGCCAACGCAGGAAGTCGGGGAGGTCGGAATGGGGCAGACCCATGAGGGCGAGGAAGATCGTCGAGGGGAGCGGGGTCGCGAAGTCCTCGTGGAACTCGCACTCGCCGCGACCGGCGAAGCCGTCGATGATCTCGTTGACGAGCCTGCGGGCTTCGGGCTCGAGCTCGGTCATCCGCTTGGGCGAGAACTGCGGGTCGAGGAGCCGCCGGTACTTGGCGTGGTCGGGGGGGTCGACCGAGAGGGGCAGGAGCGGAACGTCGTTGCCGATGTTCACCACGCCCTTCGACGAGAACACCTCGGGGTGTTTGAGCGCCCACAGCACGTCCTCGTACTTGGTGAGCAGCACGCCCGGCCCGAACACGCCGTCGGCCCGGGAGACCGGGCAGCGCTCGTGCACCTCGCGGTACACGGAGTGCGGATCGTTCGCGCACGCGACCGAGAACAGCGCCGCTCCCGGATCGGAGAGGTCGAGCCCGGAGGCGTCGGAAGGATCGGAGGCATCGCCGTACATGGTCACTCCTTGGCGTGGACGGTCTCGGTGTCCCGGCCCGACCGCAGGACGGTACCGGGGGTGGCGCCGGTGAACGCGCCGTCGCAAACGATCTCGGTCCCGGCGACGAGGACGTGGTGCACGCCCGTCGCAGTGGCCACGATCCGGGAGGCGCCGCCGGGCAGGTCGTCGAGGGTGCGCTCCCCCGTCGGACCGACGGTCACCGGGTCGAACAGCACGAGGTCGGCGTGGCCACCGGGCGCGATCCGGCCCCGGCCGGTGAGCCCGTAGAGCCGCGCGGGCACGTCGGTGAGCAGGCGCACCGCCTCCTCGAGCCCCACGTGGCCGGCCCGCACCGCGTCGCCGACGACGAAGGTCGAGTAGCTCGCACCCGACATCATGTCGAGGTGGGCACCCGCATCGGAACCGCCGATCACCGCTCGGGGGTCGCGCCATACTTCGGTCCGGGCCGCCCACACCTCGGCCGGTTCGGGGCCACCGAAGTCGGGCCGAAGTCCGGTGCGCAGGCCGTCGGCGCAGACGATCTCGCACAGCGCGTCGAACGGATCGACACCCCGCTCCGCCGCGATCTCGCCGATCTTGCGCCCCTCGAGCGCCCGGGTCGCGGGTGTGAAGCCCTCGCAGATCTCCATGCGCTCCCAGCGAGCGAGACCGCCGAGTACTCCCGCCTCGGGCGAGCGGGCGAGGGCGTCGAGTCGGTGTCGGGCCTCGGGGTCGCAGAGCACGCCGATGCGCTCATCGACGGGGAGCGCGAAGGTCTCCCGCCAGCCGGGCAGGCCGTCGAGGACGAAGCCGGTGAGGAACGACAGGCGGATGCGCATGCCCTGGGGCAGGGTGAGGGCGACGACCCGAGCCCCCCGCTCGGCGGCCCGGGTGCCCGCGGCCAGCTGGGTCTCGTGACCACCGCCCCCGCCGACACCGAGCACGTTCCAGTTGAGCGGCCGGTCGGCCGCGAGCGACATCGCGATCATGAGCTCCACCTCGTCGTCGGTGAAGCCGTTCAGGCAACCGGCGAGGATCAGCTCGAGCTGGGTGCCCGGGTGCTCACACAGGGTTGCGGCGAGCCGCACCAACTCGTCGGCCGCCGCCGCCCGCGAGGGCACGGGCTCACCGTCGCCGTCGTTGTGGGTGTGGGCCTGCGAGGAGGAGAAGCCGATCGCACCGGCCGCGAGTGCGTCGTGGAGCATCCGCTCCATGGCGACCAGGTCGGCCTCGGTCGCCTCGCCCCCGACCGCCCGCTCCCCCATCGCCACCCGCCGCAGCGCCGAGTGACCGCAGAGGAAACCGGCGTTCACCGCCACCCCGCCCCGCTCGATCCGGTCGAGGTACTCCCCGGTCGTGGACCAGTCCCAGTCGACGCCGTGCTCGAGCGCCGGGAGCGGGATGCCCTCGACCCGGGCCATGAGCCGGGCGAGGTAGTCGACGTGCTCGGGCGCAACCGGGGCGAGCGCGAAGCCGCAGTTGCCCCCGAAGACAGTGGTCACCCCGTGCAGCGGCGAAGGGCTCGCGGTCGGGTCCCAGAGCAGCTGGGCGTCGTAGTGCGTGTGCAGATCGACGAAGCCGGGCGCGACGACCAGCCCGTCGGCGTCGAGCGTGCGGGTCGCGGTGCCCTCGTGGTCACCCACGGCCATGATCCGGCGGTCGCGCACGGCGACATCGGCCCGCCGGGCCGGCGCGCCGGTGCCGTCAACCACCAAGGCCCCTCGGATGAGCAGGTCGGCGTCACTCACGGGTGCAGCACCTCCTCGGGAACCGGGTGGCGGAACAGCTCGGACGCGTTCTGCCACGTGACCTTGCGCACCACGTCGTCGGCGACGCCGGCGAGCGCCTCGGCCGCCCGGACTTGCGTGTCGGGCCAGCTCGAGTCGGCGTGCGGGTAGTCGCTCTCCAGGCAGATCCGATCGACCCCGATGTGGTCGCGCAGCGCGAACACCGAGCCGAGGTCGATCGTGCAGAACCAGAAGTTGCGGCGTAGGGCTTCGACCGGCGAGACGTGCGGGTCGTCCCAGCCGTGCGAGCCGACCGCCGAGTGGTCGAGCACGTAGGTGATGCGGTCGATGAGCATCGGCACCCACGAGATCCCGCCCTCGGAGAACGCGATGCGGATGTCGGGGAACCGGGTCGGCACCCGGGCCCACAGCCAGTCGGCTGCGGTGACGAGCGCGTTCACCGGGAAGAGGCTCGTGTAGAGCTCGAGCGGCGCGCCGGGCGAGCGGGCCGCGCTCCACGACGACGATCCGTTGTGCAGGCAGATCACCGTGCCCGTCTCCTCGCACGCGGCGAGGAGCGGATCCCAGTGCGGGTCGATCATCGGGGGCAGGCCGAGATCGACCGGGTTCTCGGGGAGGCTGACCGCCTTGGCGCCCCGCTCGGCGTTGGCCCGGATGTCGGCCGCGGCCACCACCGGGTCGTTCACCCACGCGAGCTGCAGCGGGATGAAGCGGTCGGGCGCGGCCCCGACCCACTCCTCGAGGTGCCAGTCGTTCCACGCCATGAGCGCGGCCCGCCCGAGCTCCTGATCGCGACTGCGGGTGAACACCGTGCCCGCGAACCCGGCGATGAGCGACGGGAAGCACAGGCTCGCCTGCACGCCGTCGATGTCCATGTCTGCGACCCGGGCCCGCGGATCGAAGCACCCGGGTCGCATCTCGTCGAATCGGGCCGGCTCCATGCTCCACTCGGCGCGCGGCCGGCCGACCACCGCATTGAGGCCCACCTGCGGGTACAGGCCGTCCTCGTACGCCCAGGCCTCCCGACCGTCGGGGAGCTCGACGACACGCGGCGCCCGGTCGGCGAGCCGGGAGGGCAGCCGCCCGACGAAGCAGTCGGCGGGCTCGATGAGGTGATCATCGACCGAGATGATCGTGTGGTGCCGTGGTCGCGGCTCGGGGTCGGGCAGCAACGTGGCTGCTCTGCGCGTGTCACCGCGACCCTCGGCCCGCTGCAGCCGCGCGAGTGCGTCGGCGCTCACCGCCATGCGCCCCACACCCCTCCGCAGCAGAACCGGGCGAGTGCCGCCGCGTGGGCATCGAGGTCGCCGACCCGACCGAAGACCACATCGCGAATGCCGCCGAGCAGCACACCGAACACGATCTCGGCGTCGCGCGCCGCGGTCTCGGTGCCGAGCCGGGCGGCCAGGAGCTCGAGCAACGGGGCCAGCGCCGCCCGCAGTTCGGTGTCGTGGTGCTCGCCCAGCCGGAGGTGCTCCCGGGCCAGCACGCCGGCGTAGCCGGCGGCGCCGGGGAGCCGGAGCATGGCGAAGAGCTCAGCGGTGAACGCGCCGAGCGCCCCGGGCCCCGTTCGGTCGCCGAGCCGCTCGGCGAGCAGATCCGCACCGGTCCGGCTCTCGGTCGCCAGCAGGGCGAGGAGGAGATCGTCCTTCCCGCGGAAGCAGCGGTAGAAGGTCTTGAGCGAGCAGCCCGCCCGGGCGGTGACCTGGGCGACGGTGAACGCCGCGTCACCGGTCTCGTTGGCGAGGACACGCGCCGCATCGACGAGCGCCTCGGGCCGAGCGCGCAGCACGGTCACCGAAGCGGGCGTCACGGGTACGGTGGAAAACGTCATTCTCTCCAGGGTCTAGCCGCCCTCCGGGCCGGCGCGCAACGGCCGACCACCGGGAGGTAGACGGGCCGGGTCAGGCCCCGGCGACCCGGGCGAGAGTCGCCTTGTCCACCTTGCCCATGGCGGTGAGGGGGAGTGCCTCAACGAGAACGAGTCGGTCGGGGGCCTTGTAGTCGGCGAGCACGGACCGGACCGCCCGGCGGAGATCGTCGAGCACCGGTTCGG
>JBJSXF010000012.1:0-7096 GCA_046086225.1 Actinomycetota bacterium
AGGTACTGGGTGAGCGCGACGTCGTAGGCATCGTCGGCTCCGGCCTCGCCGCGTCCGAGGGCCTCGGCTGCGGTGTCGAGCGCGGCCTCGGCCGCGGCCACACCGGTGCGGCGGGCGAGGTGGACCCGCACCGTCTCGCCCGGCGGCCGTTCCCGCTGCTGAGGCAGGTAGCCGACCGTGGCGGTGGGCGGCGTGCGGGTGACCGAGCCGGAGTCGGGGAGCCGCAGACCGGCGAGCACCTCGAGCAGGGTCGTCTTGCCCGTGCCGTTCGGGGCGACGACGCCGATCCGGTGGCCGGGAGCGACCGTGCACGAGATCCGGTCAAGCACGACCCGCGGCCCGAAGGCGACGGTGACGTCCCGGGCGATCAGCGATGCAGTCACGGCGGCTCCGGGGTGCTCCCGACGTCGGGACGGGCGCCCGGCCCCCCGAGGATACGAGGGGGCACGTCGCCGAACCCGCCGCTACACTCCCGCCACTGCGCCGACGGGCCAATGCTGTCCCGCGGTGGCCGACCCGAACATCCGGTTTCGACCGCCCGACGGAGACGAACACGCATGCCCAGCGACCTCGCACGCGAGCTGCCGCCCCTGTACGACCCGCGCTTCGAGCATGACGCCTGTGGCGTCGGCTTCGTCGTCGACATGCGGGGCCGGGTGAGCCACGACATCGTCGAGCAGGCCCTCACCGTTGTCTGCTGCCTCGACCACCGGGGCGCGGCGGGCGCCGAGCCCGACACCGGTGACGGCGCCGGCATCCTCATCCAGATCCCCGACCGCTTCTACCGGGAGGTCGCGGGCTTCGACCTCCCGCCCGTCGGGGCCTACGCCACCGGCATGGTGTTCCTTCCGGTCGACCGGGCCGACGCAGTGCGCGACGCCGTCACCACTGTGCTCGTCGACGAAGGCTTCCGGGTGCTCGGCTGGCGGGAGGTCCCGGTCGACCCCACTCAGCCCGGCGCCTCGGCCCGCGAGGTGATGCCCGCCTTCGCCCAGGTGTTCGCCGCGAAGGACGGGGTGGTCGGCGAGGAGCTCGAGCGCCACGTCTACCTCGCCCGCAAGCGGGCCGAGCACGAGACCGGGGCGTACTTCCCGTCGCTCAGCAGCCGGGTCGTCGTCTACAAGGGCATGCTCACGCCGGGGCAGCTGCGGACGTTCTTCCCCGATCTCTCCGACCCGCGGGTCGAGAGCGCCCTCGGCCTCGTGCACTCGCGGTTCAGCACCAACACGTTCCCGTCGTGGCCGCTCGCCCACCCCTACCGGATGCTCGCCCACAACGGCGAGATCAACACCGTGCAGGGCAACGAGAACTGGATGCGGGCGCGTGAAGGCGTGATGGCCTCCGACCGCCTGCCCGGCGACCTCGAGCGGGCCTATCCGATCTGCACGCCGGGCGGCTCCGACACGGCGCGCTTCGACGAGGCGCTCGAGTTGCTCCACATGGCCGGGCGGCCGCTCCACCACGCCGTCCTCATGATGATCCCCGAGGCGTGGGAGAACCACGAGGCGATGGACGCGCCCCGCAAGGCGTTCTACCGGTACCACGCCTCGCTCATGGAGCCGTGGGACGGACCGGCGTCGATCGCGTTCACCGACGGCACTGTGATCGGCGCGGTGCTCGACCGCAACGGTCTGCGCCCGAGCCGCTACTGGGTCACCGACGACGACCGGGTGATCATGGCGAGCGAGGTCGGCGTGCTCGACGTCGATCCGGCGCGGGTCGTGCGCAAGGGTCGGCTGGAGCCGGGCCGGGTGTTCCTCGTGGACACCCGTGAGGCGCGCATCATCCCCGACGAGGAGATCAAGGCCACCCTCGCCGCCGAGCAGCCCTACGAGGAGTGGCTCGACGCCGGCCTCGTGCACCTCGACGACCTGCCGCCGCAGTTCCCGCTCGTGCCCCAGCACCACTCGGCCGTCCATCAGCAGCGCCTCTTCGGTTACACGCAGGAGGACCTGCGGCTCATCATCGCCCCGATGGCCCGCAACGCGATCGAGTCACTCGGCTCGATGGGCACCGATACGCCGATCGCCTCGATCTCCGAGCGACCGCGGATGCTCTACGACTACTTCAAGCAGCTGTTCGCCCAGGTCACCAACCCGCCGCTCGACGCGAACTTCGAGGTGCTGGTCACCTCGCTCAACTCGACCGTCGGCCCCGAGGCCAACCTGCTCGAGCCCGGCCCGGAGTCGTGCCGCCAGATCGTGTGCCCGTCGCCGATCCTCACCAACGAGGAGCTGGCCCGGCTGCGCTATATCGATCAGGGCGACGCCGCGGTGCCCGGCTTCCGGCCCTTCACCGTCTACTGCCACTACCCGGTCGCCGACGGCGGCGAAGGCCTGCGGATGGCGATCGACAACGTGCGGGCCCAGGTGAGCGACGCCATCGCGGGCGGGGCCAACCTCGTCATCCTCAGCGACCGCTACGCCGACGCCGAGAACGCCCCGATCCCGGCGCTGCTCGTGACGAGTGCCGTCCACCACCACCTGGTGCGGGAGAAGACCCGCACGCAGGTCGGCCTCGTGGTCGAGACCGGCGAAGCGCGCGAGGTGCACCACTTCTGCCTGCTGCTCGGTTTCGGTGCCGGGGCGGTGAACCCGTACCTCGCGTTCGACACGCTCCACGACTTGCTGCGCGACGGCGTGCTCGCCGACATCAGCGAGCGCAAGGCGATCAAGAGCTACGTCAAGGCGGCGGGCAAGGGCATCCTCAAGGTGATGTCGAAGATGGGCATCTCGACGGTGGCCTCCTACACCGGCGCCCAGATCTTCGAGGCGGTGGGCCTGGCCCGGCCGGTCGTCGACGAGTACTTCACCGGCACGGCCTCGCGCATCGAAGGGGTCGACCTCGAGGTGATCGCGGCCGAGGTCGCGGCCCGGCACCGGATCGCGTTCCCCGACCGGCCCGAGGAACTCGCGCACCGCGAGCTGCCGGTCGGCGGGGAGTACCAGTGGCGGCGCGAGGGGGAGTACCACCTCTTCAACCCGGAGACGGTGTTCAAGCTCCAGCACTCGACCCGGTCGGGCCGCTACGACATCTTCAAGCAGTACTCGCGCCTCGTCGACGACCAGTCGCGTCGTCTCGCCACCCTGCGCGGGCTCTTCGAGTTCCGGGCCGGCGAGCGCCCGCCGGTGCCGATCGAGGAGGTCGAGCCGGTCGCCGAGATCGTCAAGCGCTTCTCGACCGGCGCCATGAGCTACGGGTCGATCAGCCGTGAGGCGCACGAGACTCTCGCCATCGCCATGAACCGGCTCGGGGCCCGTTCCAACACCGGTGAGGGCGGCGAGGATCCCGACCGCTTCGCCCCCGATCCCAACGGCGATCTGCGCCGCAGTGCGATCAAGCAGGTGGCGTCGGGCCGGTTCGGGGTGACCAGCGAGTACCTCGTCAACGCCGACGACATCCAGATCAAGATGGCCCAGGGGGCCAAGCCCGGCGAGGGCGGCGAGCTGCCCGGCCACAAGGTGTACCCGTGGATCGCGAAGACCCGGCACTCCACACCGGGCGTGGGGCTCATCTCCCCGCCGCCCCACCACGACATTTACTCGATCGAGGATCTCAAGCAGCTGATCCACGACCTGAAGAACGCGAACAACCGGGCCCGGGTGCACGTGAAACTCGTGGCCGAGGTCGGGGTGGGCACGGTCGCCGCGGGCGTCTCCAAGGCGCACGCCGACGTCGTGCTCATCAGCGGTCACGACGGGGGAACCGGCGCGGCCCGGCTCACGTCGATCAAGCATGCGGGTGCACCGTGGGAGCTCGGCCTGGCCGAGACCCAGCAGACGCTGCTGCTGAACGGTCTGCGTGACCGAATCGTCGTGCAGGTGGACGGACAGCTGAAGACCGGCCGCGACGTCATGATCGCCGCGCTGCTCGGCGCCGAGGAGTTCGGGTTCGCGACCGCGCCGCTCGTCGTGAGCGGCTGCATCATGATGCGGGTCTGCCACCTCGACACCTGCCCGGTGGGCGTGGCGACCCAGAACCCCGAGCTGCGGCGCAAGTTCTCGGGCAAGCCCGAGTTCGTCGTGCACTTCATGGAGTTCATCGCCGAGGAGGTGCGCGAGCACCTCGCGGCCCTCGGGTTCCGCACGCTCGAGGAGGCGATCGGTCACGTCGAGGTGCTCGAGACCCGGGCTGCCGTCGACCACTGGAAGGCGAAGGGGCTCGACCTCTCGCCGATCCTCGCTCCGCCGGTCAACAAGTACGGCCAGACCCTGCACTGCTCCCGCGGTCAGGATCACGGTCTCGAGCGGGCGCTCGACAACGAGCTCATCGCCGCGGCCGCACCGGCGCTCGAGCGGGGCGAGGCGGTGAAGGCCGAGTTCGTGATCCGCAACGTGAACCGCACGGTCGGCACGATGCTCGGCGCCGAGGTGACCCGACGCCACGGAGGCGACGGGCTGCCCGACGGCACGATCGACCTCACGCTGCGGGGCTCGGCCGGGCAGAGCTTCGGGGCCTTCGTGCCGCGGGGCGTGCTGCTGCGGCTCGAGGGCGACGCCAACGACTACCTGGGCAAGGGGCTCTCGGGCGGCACGATCGTGCTGCGCCCACCGGTGTCGTCACCCCTCGTCGCCGAGGAGAACGTCATCGCGGGCAACGTGATCCTCTACGGGGCCACGGGCGGCAACGCGTTCATCCGGGGTCTGGTGGGCGAGCGGTTCTGCGTGCGCAACTCCGGCGCCACCGCGGTGGTCGAGGGCGTCGGCGATCACGCGTGCGAGTACATGACCGGCGGCCGGGCCGTGATCCTCGGTCCGACCGGCCGCAACTTCGCGGCGGGCATGAGCGGCGGTCTCGCCTTCGTGTGGGATCCCGACCGCACCCTGTACCTGCGGATGAACCACGAGATGGTCGACCTCGACCCGCTCGACGACGAGGATGCCGAGTGGCTGCGGTCGGTCGTGACGATGCACGCCGACCTCACCGGCTCGGCCGTCGCCCAGCGGATCCTCGACGACTGGTGGGATGCGGTGGGGCAGTTCGCCAAGATCTTCCCGAAGGACTTCAAGCGGGTCATCGAGGCCCGCCGTCAGGCGATCGAGCGCGGCGTCGACGTCGACGAGGCGATCATGGCCGCAGCGAGGGGCTGACGTGGGCGAGACGACCGGCTTCATGAAGTACGAGCGGGAGCTGCCGACCCGGCGGCCCGTCCCCGTGCGCATCCTCGACTGGAAGGAGGTCTACGAGGACTTCCCGGCCGACAAGGTGCGCACCCAGGGGGCGCGGTGCATGGACTGCGGCATCCCGTTCTGCCACACCGGCTGCCCGCTCGGGAACCTCATCCCCGAGTGGAACGACCTCGTCTACCGCGACCGGTGGGAAGCGGCGAGCGAGCGGCTCCACGCCACCAACAACTTCCCCGAGTTCACCGGCCGGCTCTGCCCGGCGCCGTGCGAGGCGGCGTGTGTGCTCGGCATCAACGAGCCGCCGGTGGCGATCAAGCAGATCGAGGTGGAGATCGTCGATGCGGGGTGGGAGCGGGGCTACATCGTCCCGGTCGTGCCCGAGCAGCGCACCGGCAAGCGGGTGGCGGTGGTGGGCAGCGGGCCGGCCGGGCTCGCCTGCGCCCAGCAGCTCACCCGGGCCGGGCACGACGTCACCGTCTACGAGCGGGCCGACCGCCTCGGTGGCCTGCTGCGCTACGGCATCCCCGAGTTCAAGATGGAGAAGCGTCACCTCGACCGGCGCCTGGCCCAGATGGAGGCCGAGGGCACGACCTTCGTGACCAACGCCAACGTCGGCGAGAACGTGCCGGTCTCCGACCTCGACGGCTACGACGCGGTGGTGCTCGCCGGTGGGGCGACGGCGTGGCGTGACCTGCCGGTGCCGGGCCGCGAGCTCGCCGGCATCCACCAGGCGATGGAGTACCTGCCCTGGGGGAACCGGGTGCAGGAGGGCGACCTCGCCGAGGCACCGATCGACGCCCACGGCAAGCGGGTCGTGATCATCGGCGGCGGCGACACCGGGGCCGACTGCCTCGGCACCGCGATCCGCCAGGGTGCGGCGAGCGTGCACCAGTTCGAGATCATGCCCCGGCCGCCCGAGGCGCGCACCGACGCCATGCCCTGGCCCACCTACCCGATGGTGTACCGGGTGGCCTCCGCGCACGAGGAGGGTGTCGAGCGCGTGTACGCGGTCAACACCGAGTGCTTCCTCGGCGACGAGGCGGGCACCGTGCGCGCCCTGCGCGCCCACGAGGTGGAGCAGCGGGTCACCGACGGTCGCATGGAGTTCGTGAAGGTCGAGGGCTCCGAGTTCGAGCTGCGTTGCGAGTTGGTCTTCCTGGCCATGGGCTTCGTCGGGCCGCAGCGGCCGGGCCTGCTCGAGCAGCTCGGCGTCGAGCTCGACGCTCGCGGCAACGTGGCCCGCGACGGAACGTTCGCCACCAGCAAGGCCGGCGTCTACACCTGTGGCGACATGGGGCGGGGCCAGAGCCTCATCGTGTGGGCGATCGCCGAGGGGCGCTCGTGCGCGGCGGCGGTCGATCGCTCGCTTATGGGCGACACGCTCCTGCCCGCGCCGATCACGCCCGACGCGGCACCCATCCGCTGACCGGACGCACCACGGTGGGTTCGGGGTCTCCAGGCCCGCCCCTGCCCCCGTGCGTCTGGGACTTCCCGAAGGAGACTCAACTCCCGCTGACGACAGTGGGGCTGAGCGCAGCGTTCGTCGTTCCGATCCCCAGTTGGCCGGAATCGTTGCGACCCCAGCACTTGGCGGTCCCGGAAGCGATGCGGGCACAGGAGAACTCGCTTCCGGCCGCAAGTGCGACGACGCCGGTCAGGTTCGTGACGGTGGTCGGCACGTAGGACGAGGAGGTGCTGCCGTCGCCCAGGGCTCCGGTCGCATTGCTTCCCCAACACCGAGCCGAACCATTGGGAGTCCGGATGCACGAATGCTTCGATCCTGTCGTGACCTCGGCGGCATTCGCGATCCCCGAGACGACAACGGGCATCGACGCGTTCGTGGTTGAGCCATTGCCGAGTTGTCCGGTCCCATTGTCACCCCAGCACCGGACCGATCCGTTCCCGACTCGGGCGCAGGTGTGATCACCGCCAGCAGAGATAACGCTCGCTCCGACGAGTCCGGCGACGCC
>JBJSXF010000013.1:0-10548 GCA_046086225.1 Actinomycetota bacterium
CAGCGTCGTGCCCGACCAGAGGGGATAACAGAACTTCGGGGTGCCCGTGCAGCCCAGCAGACCGGCTGCGTCGTATACCCAGACTCCGTTGTCGGTTCCCACCCAGACCCGCCCGTTCGCAACGAGGGGTGCACCCGAGACCGGATAGCCCGTCCGTGCGATCCAGCGGGGAAGGCACGTCTTCGGGCTCCCGCTGCAACCCTGGATACCGGCCGCATCGAATGCGTAGAGGAAGCCGTTGTTCGAGCCCACGTACACGAAGCCGTTGGCCACTGCGGGCGACGATTGCGAGGCGATCGTGAGGCTCGCCCGCCAGCGGAAGGTGCCCGTGGCCGACAGTGCGACGAGGAAGCCACCACCGGTGGCCACGTACACGACGCCACCGACGACGGCCGGGGACGACGAGATCGCGCCGCTCGTCGTGAACTTCCAGAGCGGGTTGCAAACCCGGGGGGTGCCGCCGCAGCCGGTGACGCCCGCCGCGTCGAACGCGTAGATGCTCTTGTCGGCCGAGCCGACGAAGACCCGACCGCCGACCACGGCGGGTGACGAGGTGATCGGCCCGCCGGTCATCGCCGTCCACAGCGGCTGGCAGCGGCGCGGCGTACCCGAGCAGCCGTTCACGCCGGCGGCGTCGTACGCGAGGAGCTTGCCGTTGTCGGAGCCGACGTACACCCGGCCCCCGACGACTGCGGGAGACGAGAGTACGGCGCCGCGCGTTGCGGGGGAGGCGCCGGTCGGACCGGTCCAGCGCTCGCGCAGCGAGCCGACGTTCCCGACGTTCAGGACGGCGTCGGCTGCGTTCCGACCCGTGTGGTCGGGGCCGAAGCGGAACATCGGCCAGTCGGCCGCGGTTCCGGCGCCGAGCAGGGCGACGAGGGTCGCGATCGCGGCAGCCGCGCGGAGCCGGGAGGGCCGTCGGGGCCGGGACGGGTCGATTGCCCAGTATTAGCGGGTGGGCGGGGTGGCGTCCAGGTTCGGGTCCCGACCGGGGTCGGTGAGGGCCGGAGTGTGCCGAATGCGGAAGATTCGGACAGTCTCCGGGTGCCGGCCGCCGCCGGGCCGTCAGCTTCGTGGGTGGCCCGATGTCCTCATAGTCAAATCGCCCATTCCGGGTTAGGATCCCGCCCAAGTCCGGAGACAGGTCTCCCAGGGGGGAGTCCGATTCCGGAACGGGAGAGTGTCATGCGGGTTCTGGCTCGGTTGATGTTGGTGGCAGCGCTGCTGCTGCCGGCGTCGGTCGCGCTCGCGCAGACGGCGGGCGGCGCCGAATCGTCGGGTGGCACCGCAGCGATCGCCTGCAACTTCTGGCGGGGCACCATGCGTATGACCCCCGGGCTCCTCACCGCTCCGGCGGGCGATCAGTCCGCGACGATCACCGGCCGCATCTACGGGTGCAACAAGTCGGGTGGGAGCGCGAACTTCACGGCTTCGCTCACCATGACCGCCGCGACCTGCGGTTCCTACTCGATGCAGGGCACGGGCACGTTCGCCTGGGCCGACGGGCAGACGTCCGGTGCCACGTTGGTGTTCCAGCAGCAGGATTTCGCGCCGCAGAAGTACCTCGTGGGCGGCGCGATCACGAGCGGCCCGTACCGCAACCTGCTGGTGTGGTCGTACCTGCGCTTCACGCTGCAAAACACGAAGACGGACGCGCTGTGCACGACGGACAACCCGGCGGTGAAGGCCTCGTTCACCAATGCGTCGAGCATGCAGCTCGTCACCCCCGATACGCCGCCGACCTTCCCGACGCCTTCCACCTCGACGCCGCCGACGGTGCCGCCGACGACTGCCACGACACTCGCTCCCGTCCTGCCGACCATCCCGCCGACGACGGTTCCCGGACCCCCGCCCGGCCCCCTGCCGAACACAGGAATCGGCACCTGGGGCGCGGTCGTGGGGGCGGAGGCGCTGCTCATCGGTGGCGGCCTCGGGCTCCTCGGGGAGGACCGCCGTCGCCGTCGGGCCCGCACGCCGGGCCGGGCCGGGCCGCGGAGCTGGCTCGAGATCACGATGCCGCCGGAGTGATCCGGTCGCGCAGCCTCCCGCGTCGCTGAACTCTCCGGAGCCCGCCGTACGCGGTTCCGCACGGCGCAATGTCGACGGCTCGACGTGCGGATCGGTTCGCCGTGCTCCGACGACGTTCGCCGCTCAACGCCAGAACTGCCACCACCGGTGCGGGCGGGCGAGGTCGACCTTGAACTCCGAGATCGCCTGGAGCGTCTGGGCGTAGCGCTCGGCTTCTTCGCGGATGTGGCGGGGGATCTCGACGACGTCGTCGTCTTCGCGCGTACCGGGTCGGGTTCGGGGATCGCCGACCGCCACTGTCGGGGCGGGTCCCTCCACCGGATCGAGGTCGAAGACCGGTGCCGGGCGATCGGGGGCCGGAAGATCGGGGCCGGGGGGCGGGCCGACGTCACCGGGAGGCGTCGAGCGTGACACCTCGGCGAGGTCGCGCGATGCCGCCGCCAGCTCGCGTGAGGCCGCCGTGACATCCCGACTCAGCGCGGCGGTCTCGTAGGAGACCCCGCCGATCTCGATCGGTCGGCCGGCATTCAGCGCCGTGGCGAAGGCCTGGATCGTGACGTCGGCGCGTTCGAGGGCCCGCTCACGTTCCTCGGCGATGACCCGCCACTTGTCGCCCTCGCGGCGGGCCTCGGTGAGCTCGGCCCGGAGCCGGGAGAACTGCTCGCGGACGACGTCGGCCGGGATGAATCCGGGGGCACCGGGGCGGGACGCGTCATCGGTCCGGTCGGTGGATTCGTCGGCAGTCGTCATCTCGTCACCTCGCCGAGCCGATGGTAGCCGTGGGTGTCGTCCCCTACGCTCGCAGGGCGTGCCCGATCGTCATCCGCTGCAACCGGTCTGGGGTGGCGGCAGCCACACCGAGCGCTTCGAGCGGGTCCGACCCTTCCTCGGCGAGCAGCGCGTGCTCGATGTCGGGGCGGGATCGGGGGTGGGGCGACCCGATTGGCTGCACGCCCGAGTCGCCGCCGTGGCCACGGAAGCGGTCGGCCTCGAACTCGATCCGAAACTGGCGGCACGCGCGAGAAGCGCCGGCTACGACGTGCGCGACGGCAACGCCGAGACCTTCGCGTTGGATCGGACGTTCACGGTCGTCTGGGCGGGCGAGATCATCGAGCACCTGTCGAGCGCGGGTGCGTTCCTCGATCGGGCGCGGGCGCATCTGGAACCCGGCGGCCTCCTCGTGCTCACCACGCCGAACGCGTTCGCGATCTCGAACTTCGTCTACCGACTCGGCGGTCGCCCGCGCGTGAACGCCGGTCACACGTGCTGGTACGACGAGACGACGCTCACCCAGCTGCTCGTCCGACACGGGTTCGCGGTGACCGAGGTCGCGTACGTCGGCCATCGCACGCCGGGTCGGTTCCGAGCCGTTGCTGCGGGCGCGGTGCGGGCGGTGCTCCCCGACCGCCTGGCCCGCAACACGCTGCTGGTCGTGGCCCGAGTGAGCGGCTGAGCGGCCGACTGCGCCCGAGTGCGGTCGGCCCGACTGCGAATCGGGTCAGTCGTCCTCGCCCGGCGGAGCCGGAGCACTCGGGGGCGTGAAGCGGTGGCGCGGTCGGGAACGCGTGAGCTCGCTGCGGATCAGGCGGAACCCGACGTAGCCGAGTCCGATGAGCGCGACGAGGGGCACGACGATCAGCGGACCCGTGGTCGAGGTCCGGATCGCCCCGGCCGGCAGCGCGCGCAAGGTCTCACCGGCGCTGCGTGTCGGCCGCACCCGGAGGGCGTCGGGGATCTCGGCCGGATCGATGTCGCCCAGGCTCGGGAACCATCCCGGATCACGTTGCGAGAGCGCGGGGGGAATGGCGAGCACGGTGCGGGAGCGCTCGGCCCGCAGGAGCGCCTGCCGGACGGTCTCGCTCTGCACGGGACGGGCGACCGTGGTGGGCGGGCGGCGGGTCGGGCGGGCGGGAGCGGCCGGGCGGGCCTGGGCGGCGCGGGTGGTCGGGGTCGGCGCCTCGGGAGCGGCGGTGGTGGCGGGCGCGGTCGCCGTGGTCGTGGATGACCGGGTGGTCCGTGCGCTCGGCGCCGGATCGAACGTGAGGGTGAGCACGAACGACGGCACCGGTGGGGGCATCGCCGCGAGCTTGAGCGGATCGGCGGTCGTGGTCGTGGCCGGTGCGCTCGTGGTCGTCGTCGAGGTCGGTGCGACCGTCGTCGTCGTGGTGGTGGCCGTCGCGATGGGCAGGGCCAGCTCGTCGTTCACGAGCGGCGCGAGATCGGCGCAGCCGGGAGTGGCCGGATCGACCGCGGCAAGCTCGGGCGTCGGGTCGACGACGGTGACCGCGCCGGTCTGCTCGTCGTAGCGCCGGGCACCGGGAACCCCGGTGCCGGCCCCGATCTTCAGCGGACCCACCGAGCAGGTCGCCCCCGAGCCTTTGACCGTCCACCGCTGTTCCACCAGCCCGCCGACGATCGCGATGCCGGTGCGCGGGTCGAGCCGCCCCCGGACGTCGGACGCCGGGAGGGTCTCGACCACCACGACGAGCGGATCACGTTCGCCCACGTCGAGGCGCAGGGCCCGGGGTGCGAAGGCGAGGTCGGCGGCGGGAATCGTGAAGGTGCCGTTCCCCTCGACGGTTCCGGCCGCGGGCGCGATCGTGCGGATGCCGATCTGGTTCTCGCCGAGGGTGAGGAGCGAGAGATCGAGCCGGGCGGAGACGGCACCGGGGTTGGTGACCGGGGGCGTGGCCCCGGCCCCGAACGCGGCCAGGAGCACGGCCCCGAGGATGATGACGGCGCCGACCCCCGCGACGACCTTCCGCCGACGGCGGCGGGCGTGCATTCGAGAGCGGCGCGAGGAATCCATGGTGACGCCCGTCAGGGGCGTTGCGAGCCTACGCCTTCTCCGGTTCGGGGGGAACGACGTTCGGCCGGAAGGGGTCGGATCTCCGCAGCGGCGGCCGACCGGCGTGGTACACATGAGGCGTCCGGTTTCGCCGGAATCGCCCGGGCCCGCCGGGCCGGGCTACCCGGCCCGCACCCCGGGGTCGCGGACATCGGAGCAGGGGATCGGTGAGCGAAGCGGCCGTCATCACGATCGTCGCCCGGAACTACGTGTCCCGGGCCCGAGTGCTCGGCGCGTCGCTGCTGCGCACCAACCCCGGGCTCCGGCTCACCGCCCTGGTGGTCGACGGTGAGGGGGCGCTGCCCGCCCCCGGAGCCGACGGGGTCCGCTGGGTGGCGCCTTCGGCGCTCCCGCTCGACCCGGCCGAGTTCGGCCGGATGGCCACCATCTACGACGTCACCGAGCTCTGCACGGCACTCAAGCCCTGGGCGCTCGAGATGATGCTCGCCGAGGGCATCGCAACGGTGGCCTACATCGATCCCGATGTGGCGATCTTCGGTCCGCTCGACGTGTGCTTCGACCTCGGCGATGCCGACATCGGGCTCACGCCGCATTGCGTTCACCCGATCCCGCGCGACGGCCTGCGCCCGACCGAGGCCGACCTCGCCGTGGCCGGGGTCTACAACCTCGGCTTCGTCTCGGTCGCGAGCGGCGCGCTCCCGATGCTGCACTGGTGGGAGGAGCGGCTCCGCCGCGACTGCCTCGTCGCCTTCGAGCGGCAGCTGTTCGTCGATCAGCGGTGGCTCGATCAGGCGCCGGCGCTCTTCCGGTGTCGGGTCATCGCCGATGCGGGCTGCAATGTCGCCTACTGGAACCTCCACGAGCGGCCGTTGCGCCGCGAGGGTGAGGCCGTGACGGTCAGCGGCGTTCCGCTGCGCTTCTTCCACTTCAGCGGGCTCGAATCCGACCGGCCGTGGGTGATGTCGAAGTACGTCGCCGACCGGCCCCGGGTGGTGATGAGCGAGCATCCGGTCGCGGCCGAGCTCTGCGACCGATACCTCGCCGAGGTCACGGCCGCCGAGGCGCCCGACGACGACACCGCCTACGGGTTCGGGTGCTTCGCCGACGGCACTCCGATCGGGCCGCTCATGCGCTCGGTGTACCGGGAGGCCGTGCTCGGGGCCGATGAGGGCGGGCCCGAGCCGCCGCCGCTGCTCGGCGCCGATCCCGCATCGGTGCGTCACTGGTTCAGCGAGCCGGTCGGGCCCGGCGGTCGCGTCGGTCGTCTGCTCGATGGCCTCTGGCGGTCACGTCCCGATCTCCGGGGTGCGTTCCCCGATCCCGAGGGGCGCAGCGGCGACCACTTCACGGCCTGGGCGCTCGAGCACGCCGAGGGTCAGACGGGCATCCCGGTCGGCTTCCTCGTCTCCCCGGGTCGACGGCGCGACCTGCGCATCGATGTTCGCGTGCAGCCGGGTTCGGTGCCGGGGGTGAACCTCTCCGGCTACCTGACCGCGGCGCTCGGCATCGGCCAGGTGGGTCGCCTGCTGGTCGATGCGTGCGACGAAGCGGGACTCCCGGTCTCGACGCGGGTCTTCACCGCGACGGCGAGCCGACGCGACATCCGGCACGACGAGCGGGGTCGGTTCGGAGAGCACCCGGTGAACGTCGTCGTGGTCAACGCCGATCAGTTCCCGGCCTGGACCGCGACCACGGGTGCCGGGGTGACCGATGACCGCTACACGATCGGCGTCTGGTTCTGGGAGCTCGCCCACCTCCCCGAGTACTTCGTCCACTCGCTCACCCTCGTCGACGAGGTGTGGGTCACCTCCGATTACCTGCGGCGGGCGCTCCTCGGCGTCACCGACAAGCCGGTGCACGTCATGCCGATGCCGGTGCGCGTGCCCGAGGCGCCGCCGCCCTTCGATCGCCACCGGCTCGGGATCCCCGACGGCCCGATGCTCCTCTTCATGTTCGACTACTTCAGCACCGTCGACCGCAAGAACCCGCTCGGGCTCATCGACGCGTTCTGCGCGGCCTTCGGCGACGGCGAGGGCCCGGTGCTCGTGATCAAGTCGATCAACGGCGATCAGGCCCGGTCGGATCGGGAACGGGTGCGGTTCCGGGCCCGCGGGCGATCCGACATCGTGTTGCTCGAGGACTACCTGAGTCCCGAGGACAACACGGCGCTGCTCGGTGCGGCTACGGCCTACGTCTCCCTGCACCGCTCCGAGGGGTACGGGCTCACGCTCGCCGAATCGATGGCCCTCGGGGTGCCGGTGATCGCGACGGGCTTCTCGGGCAACCTCGAGTTCATGACCGCCGACGACGGCGTCCTCGTCGACTACGCGTTGGCGCCGGTGCCGCCCGATGCCGGCCCCTATCCGGCCGGGGCGACGTGGGCCGATCCCGATGTCGTGGCGGCGGCCGCCGCGATGCGCCGTGTCGTGCACGATCCCGACTGGGCCCGTGAGCTCGGGCGGCGCGGGCGGGAGCGGATCCGGGCGGTGGCGAGCCCGGTCGCGACGGCCCGCTTCGTGCAGGAACGCATCGGGGTCGCCACCGAGGTCGTGCTCGAGCGGCGCCGCGGCGCGACCGCGCCGCCGGTCTCGGCGCCGGCGGCCCAGGCCCGCCGGGCCCGTGAGGTCGTCGGGGCGCCGGCCCGCACTGACACGCCGGCCCGGTTCCCGGCGATCGCCCGGCCCCTGCGCTCGATCACCTTCCGGGCGCTGCGTCACCACGACGAGCAGGAGCGGGTCCGGCTCGAGGCGCTCGCCGACGTGACCGACGCGCTGGTCACCGAGCTCGACCGGCTCCGGGGTGAGATCAATGCGATGCGGGATCATCACCGCCGCTCGCTCGGCCTCGTGCGCAACGACGTGGAGCAGCTGACGATCGCCCTGCGCGGGCTCCGCCGCACCGTCGACGCCGACCTCCTCCCGGCCACCGGCACGCTCCACGAGGGTCAGGCCGCGGCCGTGGCCGCGATCGAGGCCCTGGGCTCGGGGCAGCGCGACGTGCACGAGGTGCTCGGCGCGATCGCCCGGCGGCTCGAGACCCTGCAGGCCCGGGTCCGGGCCGAGCCGTACCGGAGCGATCCCGGCGCGTTGCGGATCACCGGCTCCGACGGTCGGGTACAACTCGGCTACCGGGGCGGCGCCGATGCCGACTACGCGAGCTTCGAGGACATCTTCCGCGGTCCGGTCGAGCAGGTGACGGCGGCGTTCGCGCCGTATCTCCCGCTCCTCGCCGACCGCGGGCCAGTCGTCGATCTGGGCTGCGGTCGGGGTGAGCTCCTCGGCCTGCTGCGCGAGCACGGCATCGAGGCCCACGGCGTCGACACCGACGCGTCGATGCTCGCGGTGGCCAAGCGCCGGGAGCTCGACGTGCGCGAGCGCGATCTGCTCGACCACCTGCGGTCACTCCCCGACGAGTCGGTCGGGGCGGTGGTCAGCACCCAGGTGATCGAGCACCTCCCGGTCGAGCTGCTCCGCCCGCTGCTCGGCGAGGTCCGCCGGGTGCTGCGGGTCGACGGGATCTGCATCCTGGAGACGGTGAATCCGCACGCGATCGACGCGTTCAAGAGCTTCTGGCTCGACCTCACCCACGTGCGCCCCCTCTATCCCGAGGCGATGCTCGTGCTGGCCCGCGAGGTCGGGTTCCCCGAAGCCGAGATCGTGTTCCCGACCGGGACCGGCGATCTCGACGTCGATCTCGACGTCTGCGGCGCCTACGCCTTGGTGGCCCGTCCGTCGGGCCCGACGACCGCCACCCAGTAGGAGGGCTGCCACATCTTCTCGCGGTGGGGGGCGCGCCGGAGCGCCTCCTGCCAACCGGTGAACCGCATCGCGGTCGTCGCCGGCGGCCGGGCGTCACGGTAGGGGATCAGCCCGGGCCGCGACGCCAGCACGACGAGGCGCAGACCGCGGGCGGCGACCGCCCGGTGGGCGGCAGCGAGGGTGGCCGGCTCGAGTCGACGGTTCAGTACCGATCCCACCTCGGCCGGGCAGACGGCGGCGAGGCTGCGGGTGAGTCGGCGGGTCGGGCCGTCGAGGGTCAGGACCGCGGCATCGGGTCCGATGGCTGCGCACAGGGCTCGGGTCTGAGCCAGGCCGGGCACGTGCTCTCGGATACCGAAGACGGGTCGGGTGATCGCGGCGGGCCAGGCGAGCGCGACCACTGCGACGAACGCGGCGACGACCCGGCCCGCGCGCCCGCGGCGGGCGAGTCCGACCGCGACGGCGGCGATGCCGATGCAGAGCGCGGGGATGACGATCGGCACGAACCGTCGGGCGGCCCAGGGCTGGTACGGCGTAATGCTCGGCCGGGCCACGAATAGCAGGGTGTGGGCGAGCATCACGGCGAGCGGCGCCCGCCAGTCGGCGCGTCGGGCGATGGCGACGGCGACGAGCAGGGCGATTCCGGCGAGTCCGAGCGCCACGGTCGGCAGCCCGAGGTACCAGGAGAGCCACGCGAGGCTGCGCTCTCCGTAGGTCCGGGTGCCGTCGACCGCGATCCCGACCGCGGCCTGGAGGGCCTCGATGCCGGGATTCGGCTCGGGGCGGCGCTGTTCGAGCCAGAGCGGACGGCTCGCGAGCAGCGCGAAGGCGGCGGCGGTGACCACCCCGCCCGCCCACCCGATGCGGGGTCGGAGGGTCGGGGCCGAGGGGAGGCGACCACCGAGGGCGACTACGGCGGCGGCCGCAAAGAAGGCGATCGCCCCGATCACCAGTTGCGCGCCGATCTCGCGACCGAGGTCGTCGAAGTACACCGGGGAGAGCACCCGGAGGTCGGCCGTGGCCACGGCCGCCGGGACGATCCAACCGACGATCGGGGCGAGGAACACGAGGCCCCGCCGTTCGGGCGCGACGCGTGCGGCCCCGGCCGCGGCGACGGCGACGCCGAGCGCGCCGAAGTAGCAGTCGGGGCGGCTGAGGCACGCGGCGCCGGTCACGAAGCCCGCGAGCACGAGCGTCGCGGGTCGGGGCCGCCGGGCGGCGGCGGCGAGGGCGGCGAGACCGCCGAGGGCGAGGGTCGCGGCGAGGGGCTCGGTATAGGTGACCCGGGCGAAGGCGAGGAAGGGCTGGCCGACAACGAGGATCGCCGGAGGGAGCACCGACCACCAGCCGGGCAGGAAGCGACGAGCGAGCGCGAAGCAGGCGAGGATCGCCGTGATGCCGAGCAACGCGTTCGTGCGGAGGAGCGCAGCCGGGCCCGCGACCCAGCCGCCGAGCGCGAGCAGCGTCGGCAGCCCGTGGTTGCCCTGGGCGACGAGGTGGTCGCCCACGATCGACCAACCCCCGGCGTCGAAGCGCAGGCCGGGGATCGCCCCGCCGAAGAGGCCGGGATCGACGGCAATCCGCAGGCTGCCGTTGCGCACGAGCCAGAGCCCGGCGTTCGCGTAGGTGCCGGGATCGAGGTCGGCGTCGACGTACTGACCCGACCAGCCCGCGGTGGCGATCCCGCCCGCGAGGGCCGTGAGGAGGGCGCCGACGGCGGGTCCGACGGTGCCGGTCGGGGGCAGGAGGCGCCGGCCCGCGACCACCGCCCCGGCGGCGGCGAGGCCGCCCAGGGGCAGGGCCAGGGTGGGCCGGTATCGATCGACCAGGAGCAGGGCCACAGCCACGGTGACGTAGGCCGCGACGGCCGCGCCGACGAGGTCGGGGAGCGCGACCACGGCCTGCTCGAGCGGTGAGCGGACCGGCCGGTCGGGCGCGGGCACGACGGTGGGG
>JBJSXF010000014.1:0-13179 GCA_046086225.1 Actinomycetota bacterium
GGAGGGCCTGCATCTGCTCGGCCGCCAGCACCCGCACGCCGTCGAGCGGCTTGCCGAAGCGGGCCGCATCCCCGTTGGCCACATCGCCGAGTCGCACGCCCGCACATTACGACGCGTCCGTCGGCTCCCCCGCCCGCGCTCGCGAGGTCAGGATCGACCGGTGGCCGTCGTGAGGAACGCCACCACCTCGTCGGCATCGACCGTACGCCGCAACGGTGGGACGCCGGCGAGGAGCTCGCGGCGATAGTTGCGGGTCGCCAGCCGCGGGTCGAGCACGGCGACGACCCCCCGGTCGTCCCGGGTGCGCAGGAGGCGCCCCGCACCCTGGGCGAGTACGAGGGCCGCGGCCGGGAGATCGACCGTCGCGAACGCGTCGGCGCCCGCGGCTGTGGCCCGACCCCGCCGAGCCGCGTGCAGCGGATCACCGGGCGAGGGAAACGGGATCCGATCGATCACCACGAGCACGCAGGTGGCGCCCGGCGCATCGATCCCCGCCCAGAACGAACGGGTGCCGACCAGCACCGATGTCTCGTCGGCGACGAAGTCCCGGGCGAGCCGTCCGGTGTCGGCCTCGCCCTGCACGAGTACCGTGTGCTCGCCCCCGGCCCGCAGGCGCTCGGCGAAGCGGCCGACCGCGGCTCTCGAGGTGCACAGCACGAGGGCGCGACCGCCGGCGGCGGCGACGAGCTGCTCGGCCCGGGCGCCTGCCGCCTCGGCCCAGGCCTCGGATTCCCGGCCCGGGTCGGGTAGGTCGCGCGCGACGTAGAGGAGACCCTGCGCCGACCAGTCGAACGGCGACGGCACGTCGATCGCGTTGTGCTCGGCGGCCCCCAGCCCGAGCTGAGCGGTGAACGCGGCGAAAGGAGGCCGACCGCCGAGGGTCGCCGAGACGGCCACCACCAGGCGATCACCGAGGAGCCGCTCGGCCAGGGTGTCGCCCACCGCGACCGGCGCCAACCGCAGCCGCCGCCGTCGGCCCTGGCGCTCGATCCACATCACGTCGCCCGGTCCGGGATCGCCAAGGCGCCGCAACGCGTCGAGCCGGGAGCGGAGCACCTGCCCGGCCCGTTTGCCCTGATCGGTCTCGGGCTGCCCGAGCGCCCGCTGGGCCGCGGCGAGCGTCTCGGCCGCGGTGCCGAGCGCCTCGGTGAGCTCACCGTCGCCCGTCACCGGCCCGTCGCGGGATTCGAGGAGGGCTTCGAGGCCGTCGCTCGCCTGGGAGAGCGCCCGAACCGCCGCGGCATCGACGCCGGCGCGGTTGAGCATGGCGGCGAGCCGGGACAGACCTTCGGGCGCCAGGTCGTCGCCGAACGCGTTCGTCGCGTTCTCGGCGAACGCGTGGGCCTCGTCGAGCACGACGACGTCATGGTCGGGCAGCACCGCACCGAAGGCCCGGAGGTCGGCGCAGTAGAGCGCGTGGTTGACGACGAGCACGTCGGCCTCGAACGCCGCCGCCCGGGCCTGCTCGGCGAAGCAGTGCTCGCCGTCGGCACACTGGAGTCGCCCCGGGCATTCGGCGCTCGTGCAGCTCACCGCGGCCCAGGTCGCATCGCCGACCGGTTCGGGCAGCTCGGCCCGGTCGCCGGTCGCGGCCGATCGGCCGAATGCCTCGAGCTCTCGGAGGTGGCCGTCGAAGCCGGGACCGGGGGCAACCTCGAACAGCGCGTCGGGTCGGGACGCCGCCCGCAGTTTGGCCCGACAGAGGTAATTCGACCGACCCTTCAGCAGCGCGACCGAGAACGACACGCCGCCGTGCCGGGCCAGCGTGGGGAGATCCTTCTCGACGAGCTGCGCCTGCAGGGCGATCGTCGAGGTCGCCACCACGACCCGCCGACCCGAGGCCACCGCCGCCGAGAGGTAGGCGAGGCTCTTCCCCGATCCGGTCGGTGCCTCGGCGACGAGGTGACGACCGTTCGCGATCGCGTCGGCGACCGCACCGGTGAGCACCCGCTGCCCCTCACGCTGCTCGCCGCCGAAGCCGGCCACGACCCGATCGAGCACAGCCACCGCATCGACGGCCGGACGATCGGGTGGGCTCGGGTCGGTGTCCGCCACGCCGACAGTCTGACCGGCCGACCGGTAGCGTCGAGCCATGGGCTCGCGCGGCTACGAGGTGATCGAGCACGCCGCCGCGCCCCCCGAGCGGGTCTACGACCTCCTCGCCGATGCGACCGCCTGGCCGACCTGGGCCGGTCCGCTGGTCGCCGAGGGATCGTGGAGTCGGATCGGCGAACCACCGCCCGCCGGCGTCGGCGCGATCCGCCGGGTGGGCCGCCGACCGATCTACGGGTTCGAGGAGATCCTCGTCGCCGATCGGCCCCACCACCACGCCTACCGGCTCGTCGGCGGCCCGAACCCGGCGCGGGGCTACCGGGCCGACGTCCGACTCGAACCCGAGGGCGACGGCACCCGGATCATCTGGCGGGGTGAGTTCGACCCGATCGTCCCCGGCACCGGAGCGCTGCTCGCCCGGGCGTACCGGGGCTTCATCGCCGGCCTCGCCCGGCGACTCGCCGACCACGCCACCCGTTCCTCCGTCTGACCGCCCGACCGGCGGCGATCCGACCCGGCTCCGGCCGGCGCTGGCCCCGACACCGCAACCTCGCGAGACTGGCGCCATGGTCCACCCCGTCGAAGAGATCGAAGCAACCATGGCGCGCTACCTCGAGGTGCGCGCCGCCATCGATGCCGGCGACGGCACCTGGGCCGACCTGGCCCAGTTCTTCACCGAGGACGCCGTGTTCATCGACCCCGCGTGGGGTCGGGTCGAGGGCCTCGACGAGATGCGCCGGACCGTGTTCGGCGACGCGATGGACGGACTCGAGGAGTGGAAGTTCCCCGTCGACTTCTGGGCGGTGACCGGAGACACGATCATCGTGAAGTGGCGCCAGATCCTGCCCGGTCGCCGCGACGACGGACGCACCTACGAGCAGTCGGGCATCTCGACGATCGTCTACGCGGGTGGCGGCAAGTTCCGCTACGAGGAGGATCTCCTCAACATGGTGCACGTCTTCGAGGACATGAAGGCGAGCCGGTGCGCCGTGCCGAGCGTCGCAGTGCCGCCGGCGGTCGTGAACCGCGACTTCTCCGTGCCCGATGCCTGACCCGACGGCCGAGACGGTCGATTACGTCGCGATCACGCGACTCCAGGCCACCTACGCCGACATCGTGAACCGACGGGCCTGGTCGGAGCTCACGGGGGTGTTCCGCTCCGGCGCACCGGTGCGGATCGATACGGTCACCCGCCCCGTCATCACGCTCGAGGGACCCGAGGCCGTCGGCACGTTCATCGGCGAGGCGATCGCCCGCTTCGAGTTCTTCGAGTTCGTGATCCTGAACGCCGTCGTCGACCTCGCGGGCGACGCCGCGACCGGCCGCATCTTCATGTGCGAGCTGCGCCAGGATCGCGACTCCGGCCGCTTCACGCGCGCCTTCGGTCGCTACGACGACACCTACGTGCGCCATGAGGGGCGGTGGTGGTTCGCCGCCCGCGACTACCGCTCGCTCGCCCGCTCGGGTCGCGACGAGGTGTTCCCGTAGGTCCTGCGCGCTCAGTCGCCCGTGCGGAACCGCACCGGCACCGCGCCGGCATCCGCGGCCGGACGTCCGATTCGCTCCCACTCGAGCTCGCCCGACCACCGACGCCCGTCGACCTCGACCTCGGTGACCCCGGTCGCCGACGCGTGGGCGACGAGCCAGGATGCGACGAGCCACGCCCGGTCGCGGGGAAAGGGACCGTCGGGGTCGGACACCCCGAGGTCGCGGCGCAACCCCTCGGCGATCGCCCGGCGCGCAGCTGCGGCCTCGACCTCCGTTGGTTGCGTCCGGCACGAGAGCCGCCCGTAGGGCGGTCCGGTGAGCGCCGCGGCGAGCACCCGGGCCCGTGCCTCCCAGCGGGCGTAGGCCTCGGGACCGGCACTGCGCTGCACCGCCTGGGCCGCTTCGGTGACCCGGAGCTGCGACCAGCCGTCGACCCGACGGAGCTCGCGCAGGAAGGCGGCGGTGGCGTACTCGGGCCGGAGCAGATCGGCCCGGGCGCCCCAACCCTGCGAGGGCCGCTGCTGGAACAGGCCGACCGAGTCGCGGTCGCCGTAGTCGAGGTTCCGCAGGTTCGACTCCTGGTACGCCGTTGCGAGCGCGACCGTGAGCGCCCGGGGCGGCAGGCCCTCCCGGGCGACCACCGCCGCGATCGTCGTCGCGTTCGCGGCTTCCTCGAGGCCGAGATCGAACGTCAACGCGTCGCCCACCACCCGGCAGACCGATGCCTCCGGCGCCGGCCGGGTGAGCACCACTCCCAACGCGATCGCGCCGACGACGACTGCGGTCGCGGCCGCCACGAGCGCGATCACGGCGGTGCGGCGCAGCATCGAGACGACGCTACCGCCGCGCCCGGGGCCGATCCCGTCGCCGCGTCCCCCTTCGGCCGTCGCGAGATGCGAAGATGTGCGGATGCCCGCCGACGACGCACCACCGCCGGCGTCACGCGTCGCAGTCGGCATCTACGACGTCACGAAGCGGTTCGGATCGGTCACCGCGGCCGACGGCGTCACCCTGGAAATCGAGCAGGGAGAGTTCTTCGCGCTCCTCGGCCCCTCGGGGTGCGGCAAGACGACCCTGCTGCGCCTCGTCGCCGGCTTCGAGGAGCCCGACCGGGGCCGGGTCGAGCTCGACGGCACCGACATCGGCGGCGTGCCGCCCCATCGGCGCAACGTCAACACGGTCTTCCAGTCGTACGCGCTCTTCCCGCACCTCACGGTGTTCGAGAACGTCGCCTTCGGCCTACGGCGCCGACGCCTCGCCCGCGAGGTCATCACGGAACGGGTGCGGCGGTACCTCGAGCTCGTGCAGCTCCATGACCACGACGACCGCCGGCCCGGCCAGCTGTCGGGCGGATAGCAGCAGCGGGTCGCCCTGGCCCGGGCACTCGCGCTCGAGCCCTCGGTCCTCCTCCTCGACGAGCCGCTCGGCGCCCTCGACCTCCAGCTCCGCAAGCAGATGCAGCTCGAGCTGATGCGTATCCAGCGCGAGGTCGGCATCACCTTCGTCTACGTCACCCACGACCAGGAGGAAGCGCTGGTCATGGGTGACCGCATCGCCGTCATGTCCGCCGGGCGGGTCGAGCAGGTCGGCTACCCCGAGGACATCTACGAGCGACCGGGCACCCGGTTCGTCGCCGGGTTCATCGGCACGTCGAACATCGTCGAGGCGCGTGTCGCCGGTCGCGACGGCGCGTTCCTCCGCCTCGACGGTGCTCCCGGCGAGCGCCTCCTCGTCGAGCCGCCCGAGACGCGGACACTCCGGCCCGGAGACCCCATCGCGTTCACCGTTCGCCCCGAGAAGCTCTCGGTCGTGCCCGAGGGCGGTACGCCCGGGCCGGGCCGCTGCGCGACTGCGGGCACGGTCGTCGACGTCGTCTACCAGGGCGTCTCGACCCAGCTCGTCGTGCGCACCGATTCGGGGACGACGCTCGTCGTCTTCCGGCAGAACAACGAGCGGGTGAGCGACGCCGGCGTACCCGGCACCCGCGTGCAGCTCGAATGGGCCGCCGAGTTCAACGTCGTCCTCGCCGACGAAGGGCCCGGTCCGACCGACGCGTCGCGACCCGACGCGACCGACCCGATCCCGAATCCGACCGCAGCCCTCGACCCGACCGAATCCGAGCCCGTCACCGACGGGTTCCCGACCCCGACGGAGGTGCGTCGATGAGCCCCCGCCAACCCGAACGCGTCTCCCTGGCGTTCGTCCTCGATGCGACCTCGCCCCGGTTCTCGCGGCGGACCTTCCTCGGCACGCTCGCGTTCGCTTCGGCCGCCGGGTTCGTCGCGGCCTGCGGCGGCTCGGGGAGCGGGAGCGGCGGGGGCACCGAGGCGAAGACCCTGAACCTCTTCAACTGGACCGACTACGTCGCGCCGGAGACCGTCCCCGGTTTCCAGCGCGAGACCGGGATCCGCGTCACCTACGACACGTTCGCCTCCAACGACGAGCTCGTCGCCAAGATGGAAGGCGGCGGGGTCGGCTACGACATCATCGTGCCGACCGACGGAATCCTCCCCCGGCTCCGGCGGTCCGAGCTGTTGCGAGAGCTCGACCTCGCCCAGATCCCGAACGTCACGAACCTCGAGGATCGGTTCCGCACCGCCGACTACGACCCCGGGAACCGCTACTCGATCCCCTGGCAGTGGGGCACCACCGGCATCGGTTACGACCCCGAGGCCGTGGGCACCGAGGTCACCGACTGGGACGGCTTCGAGCTCGCCGGCGTGCGGGGCCGCAGCTCGTTCCTCGACGAAGCCCGCGACGCCTTCGGTCTCGCCCTGTTCCGGCTCGGCCACGACCCCAACACGACCGACCCCGAGCAACTCGACGAGGCCCGTGATTACCTCATCGACCTCAAGGGTCGGGTGAAGGCCATCACCTCCGACTACCAGGAGCCGCTGAAGAGCGGCGAGCTCATCCTCGCCCAGGCCTTCTCCGGGGACGCGTTCCAGGTCGCGGCCGAAGCGCCGAAGGTCCGCTACGTGATCCCGAGATCCGGCGCGTTCCAGTACGCGGATGTCATGGCGATCCCGACCGACGCACCCCACCCCGACAACGCCCACGCCTTCATGAACTACATCCTCGAGCCCGAGGTCGGCGCGGCGCTCTCCAACTACGTGCAGTACGGGAGCCCCAACCGGGCAGCCCTGCCCTTCATCGACCGCGAGCTCATCGACAACCCGCTGATCTATCCGCCGCCCGAGATCCTGAGCAAGCTCGCGTTCCTCCGCGACCTCGGGGAGACCGAGCTCGAGTACTCGGACCGGTGGACCGAGATCAAGACCGCGTGAAGGGCTCGCGCCGCCGGGCCGAGGCGACGCGGGGACACCTCCTGCTCCTGCCGACGACCCTCTGGCTCGGCGCGCTCCTCATCGGGCCGCTGGTCGTCATCATCGCCTTCAGCCTCGGGACGCGGGGCATCAACCCTCCGGTTCGCTTCGACTGGGCCCACCCCCGGCTCGAGAGCTATCGCCGCGCCCTCGACCCCGACTTCCTGCCGATCTTCGGACGTTCGCTGCTCTACGCCGCGACGGCGACCGTCTGCTGCATCGCGCTCGGCTTCCCGCTCGCCTACTGGATCGCCCGACGGCCGCCCCGACACCGCACGCTGCTCCTCGTACTCGCCGTCGTGCCTTTCCTCACGAGCTACCTGATCCGCATGTACGCCTGGCAGTTCATTCTGCAGCGCAACGGCCTGCTCAACGCCGCATTGGGTGGCCTCGGCCTGGGTGACGACCGCACCTTCCTCAACACCCCGGGCGCCGTGATCCTCGGACTCACCTACGGGTTCCTGCCGTTCATGGTGCTCCCGCTCTACGCAGCCGTCGAGCGCATGGATCCGACGCTCGTCGAGGCGAGCCACGACCTCGGCCACGGGCGGATCTCGACCTTCCGACGGGTGATCCTCCCGTCGGTGATGCCGGGGCTCGTCGCCGGCACACTGCTCGTGTTCATCCCGGCCCTCGGCGACTTCGTCACCCCGGCGCTCCTGGGCGGCACCCGCACGGTGATGTACGGCAGCGTGATCCAGGACCAGTTCCGGGGTGGCGGCAACAATTGGCCGCTCGGATCGGCCATGGCGGTGCTGCTGATGTTCGTGATCATGGTGGGTGTGATCGTCGAGCTGCGCCGCAGCGAGGACGGACTGCCGTGAACCGCCGTCGCTTCGGCTACCTCACCTTCCACGCCATCGCGGTCTACGCCTTCCTCTTCGCGCCGATCCTCGTGCTCGTGGTGTTCAGCTTCAACGCGGCCCGCAGCGGCACGACCTGGACCGGCTTCTCGACCCGCTGGTACGCGGAGCTGGCCGGTGACGACGCCGTGCGCCGGGCATTCGGCAACACCCTGAAGGTCGCCCTCGCCTCGACGGTGCTCGCCACCCTGCTCGGGACCCTGGCTGCCTTCGCACTCGCGCGCCACCGCTTCCGCGGCCGCCGGGTCTACTCGGCGCTCGTGCTCGTCTCGCTCGTCGCCCCCGAGATCGTGATGGGCATCGCGCTCCTCGTCTTCTTCCGGCGGATCGTCGACGTGCCGCTCGGTCTCGGCACGGTGGTCCTCGCCCACGTCACCTTCTGCCTCGCCTTCGTGATCGTCGTCGTACGCGCCCGGCTGGCCCGCTTCGACGAGTCACTCAGCGAAGCCGCCGCCGATCTCGGAGCCACCCCGGTGCAGACCTTCCTCCGGGTCGTGCTCCCGCTCGCTGCGCCCGGGATCCTCGGTGGCGCCCTCCTCGCGTTCGTGATCTCGCTCGACGACGTCATCATCACCTTCTTCACCTCGGGGCCGGGGAGCACGACGCTGCCCCTCTACATCCTCGGCGAGGTGCGCCGGGGCGTATCGCCGTCGATCAATGCGCTCTCGAGCATCGTGCTCGTCTCGTCGCTCGGGGTGCTCGCCGTCGCCGCGCTGATCGCGGCCCGGGCCGCCCGCCGCGGCGACCGCTCGGTAGCCTGACCGTCGAGATGCCGCCGTACCGACGACCCGCGCCGAGTCGCCGGGGGCCGGCCGGCACGCTGCGCCGCACCTTCTCCTCGTTCTCCGCCCGTAACTACCGGCTCTACTTCGCGGGCGACCTCGTCTCCCACACGGGGTCTTGGGCCCAGTCGATGGCCGAGGCCTGGCTCGTGCTCGAGCTCACCGACAGCCCGGTCGCGGTCGGCACGACTTTCGCCTGCCGCTTCGCGCCCGTGTTCTGCTTCGGACTGTGGGGTGGCACGATCACCGACCGCTTCGACCGGCGGCGGATCCTCCTCGTCACCCAGGCGCTGTCGGCGCTGCTCGCCCTCACCCTCGGCCTGATCGTGCGCACCGGCGTCGTCGAGGTGTGGATGGTCTACGCCTTCGCCGCGGCACTCGGACTCGTGACCGTCGTCGACGAACCGAGCCGCAATGCGTTCGTGGAGGAGATGGTCGGTCCCGAGCAGATGCCGAACGCGGTGGCGCTCAACGGCGCGGTCATGAACTCGGCCCGCATCTCGGGACCGGCGGCCGCCGCCCTGCTCATCCCGACCATCGGGCTCTCCGCCGTCTTCATCGTGAACTCCCTCACGTTCCTGGGCATGATCGCCGCGCTCCTCGCGATGCGCACCGCCGAGCTGCGGCCACCCCACCGTCAGGACCGGCCCCGGGTGCGCGAGGGGCTCCGCTACGCCTGGTCGGTGCCCCAGATCCGCCTCACGATGATCATCGTGGGGGTGGTCGGCACCCTCGTGTTCAACTTCCCGACCTTCCTCACGATCATCGCCCGTGAGACCTTCGACGGAGGCTCTTCGCTCGCCGGTCTGCTCATGGCCGTGCTCGGCGCGGGCACGGTGATCGGGGCGCTGCGGGCCGCCCACGCCGCCAACCCGACCCGGCGCTCGGTGCTCGGCTCGGCGGCGCTGCTCGGCACCAGCCTCGTCGTGGCCGCCGCCGCCCCGAACGTCGTGCTCTTCCAGATCGCGCTCGTGCCGGTCGGAGCGCTCGCCGTCTTCTTCGGCACCACCGCCAACGCCCACATGCAGCTCTGGTCGGGCACCCACATCCGGGGGCGGGTCATGGCGATCTTCACGCTGCTGACGATGGGTTCGACGGTGATCGGCGGCCCGCTCGTCGGGTGGCTCTGCCAGCAGTGGACCCCGCGCATCGGCTTCGGGGGCGTCGGGGTGGCCACGCTGCTCGCCACCGCCTGCCTCGTCGCGCCCGCCATGCGGGCGGCGGTCTCACCGGTCGGTTCCGAGCCGACGCCCGCCCTCGGCGACTGACCCGGACCGCAACTCCTCAGCCTCGGCGCCCGCGCGTCTCGAACGCTTCGGGCCGCGGCGCCGCCATCTCGGCCCGGAACCGTTCGAAGCTCCACGGCCACACTGCGGGCACCCCGCGATCGTCGAGGTACCAGCTCGTGCAGCCCGTGACCCAGATCGTGCCCCGCGCCGCGGCGACCCGCTCGGCCTCGTGGGCTTCCATCGCGTCGCGCCGAGCGCTGATCTCGGTGCACTCGCCGCTCGCCAAGCGGTCGACGAGCTGCATGATGTAGGCGAACTGCAGCTCGGCGACCTCGATGAGCGAGAAGTTCCCGACCGGGCCGTTCGGACCGTTCAGCATGAAGAAGTTGGGGAAGTCGGGCACCGAGATCGAGAGGTACGCGTTCGGTCGCGGGTTCCACTCGGCGTCGAGCGTGCGGCCGTCGCGTCCGGTGACCCGCATCGGCCGAACGAACGCGGTGGCGTCGAACCCGGTCGCCAGCACGAGCACGTCGAGGTCGTGCTGCCCACCGTCGGTCGTTCGCACCCCGGACGGCTCGACGGCTGCGATCGGCTCGGTGACCAGCACCGCGTTCGGACGTTGGATCGCGGCGTAGAAGCCGTCGGAGATCACGAGCCGCTTGCACGCCGCCCGGTAGGTCGGGCGCAGCCGCTCGCGCAGCCCCGGCTCCTCGACGGTCTCGAGGTTCGCGAGGCAGGCATCCTCGATCATGCGCACCTCGGCCGAATCCGCATCGACGAACGCGCTCGCGAACAGCCCGAACGACTCGAGCAGGCCGTCGTGCAGTTCGCGCATCCGATCGGGCTGCTCACGGAACTCGCGCCGCTCGCCGTCGTCGTAGGGCGGATTCGCCTGGGGCATCACCCACTGGGCGGTCCGCTGGAAGAGCACGAGCTCGGCAACCCGATCGACGAGCGCGGTGACGATCTGCACCGCAGTCGACCCGGTGCCGATGACCCCGACGCGGGCACCGTCGAGCGCCACCGAGTGATCCCAACGGGCGCTGTGGAAGCACGGCCCGGCGAAGGTGTCGAGCCCGGTGATCGCCGGGTACCGGGGCCGGTGCAGCACACCCGTCGCCGCGATCACCACGTCGAACTCGTCGTACTCACCGGCCGCCGTCGTGAGGTGCCAGCGCCCCTCGACCCGATCACACGCCACGACCTCGGTACCGAACCGGGTGCGCCGGTCGACCCCGTACTCCGCGGCGACGCGCTCGAAGTACGCGCGGATCTCGGGGCCGGGCGAGAAGCGGTGCGACCAGTCGGGCGAGAGCGCGAACGAGTACGAGTACAGGTGCGAGGGCACGTCGCACGCCAGACCCGGATACGTGTTCTCCCGCCACGTTCCGCCGAACCCGTCGCCCTTCTCGAAGACGACGACATCTTCATACCCGGCTGCCGCGAGCCGGATCGTGGCGAGGATGCCCGCCATCCCGCCGCCGATCACGGCGAAGCGCAAGTCGGTCGTCATGGTGCGCGGACACTAGACCCGGACCGAGTCGGAACACCTCGGTTTGGCGGGCCGCGCGGCCCGGGTAGGTCGGCAGCGCGCCGCCGACCGGTGGCCGTCACTGACGACGGAGGTGCACCATGACCGCTCTCGGGCGCAACCGGGTCGTCCGTCCGGTCCGGGTCACGACCGGAGCGACCGAGCGGATCGGGCGCAGCCTCCGGGCGGTCGTGGGACAGCCAAACCGCCCCGGAAGCCGACTGGACGCTGCGTTCCTGCGCCGCGCCATCGAGACCGCACCCGACGCGATCGTCGTCGTCGATCCCGTCACCCGCCACGCCGAGATGGCACAGCCCGTCGACGAGGCGTTCGGCGTCGGTACCGGCGAGAGCGAGGAGCACGACGCCGAGCCCGACCATCGTCTCCGGGGCGACCCGACCCACCAACCCGAAATCGACGAAGCCGATGCGGTCGGAGGCCTCGACGAACACGTCGCCGGGGTGGGGTCGGCGTGGAAGAAGCCGTGCTCGAAGACCATCGTGAGGCACGCGGCGGCGAAGAGGCGAGCGACGGCCGGCCGGTCGATCCCGGCGGCATCGAGAGCGGCGAGGTCGTCGATCTTGCAGCCCCGCACCCACTCCTCGGTGATGACCGTCGCGCACGAGTGCGAAGCGAGCACCTGAGGCACGTGGATCCGGTCATCGGCCGCGAATCCGGCGGCGACCGCCGCCGCGTCGCCCACTTCGCGCTCGTAGTCGGCTCGGCCCGCAGCGTCGCCGCGAACTCTCGAGCGAGACCCACCGGGTCGAAGCGCCGGATGATCGGCCGGTGGGCGATGCTCCCGGCGATCCGTTCGAGCAGGGCAAGGTCGACTTCGTAGGCCGGGGGCACGAGATCGGGTCGGGTCGACAGCACCTGCCCGAGCTTCATCGCGGTCGTACCGAGATCCTCGAGCAAGCCGCGGACGCGCACCGGCCCCCGACCCGGCTGCCGATGTCGATGGATCCCGGGGAGGAGCACCAAGCGGTCGAGCAGATCGTCGAGCGCGCCCGGCGCGCGACGGGCGACCGCCGCCGCCACCCCGAGGGCTCTCCGCGTCGTACCGTCCATCGTCGCGAGGGAAGGCAGCGCCGGTGCACCTGCCGACGGGGTGCGGCTCGGCCCCCGCCTCCTGTGGCAGGGTGACCCCGTGGACCGGGCCAGCGCCGACACCATCACCCTGATCGCGCTGGTCGCCGTCGTCGCGCCGCTCCTCGCCGCGCTCGCCCGGGGCCGGGTGCCGGGCGTCGTGCTGGAGATCGCACTCGGCATCGTCGTCGGCCCCCAGGTGCTCGGCCTCGCCACGGTCACGCCCATCGTCGAGGCGCTCGGGTCGATCGGCCTCAGCTTCCTGTTCTTCATGGCCGGCTTCGAGATGGACCTCGCCCGGATCCGGGGCTTGCCGTTGCGTCGGGCCGGCATCGGATGGGCGGTCAGTCTCCTCCTCGGACTCGCGATCGCGACCGCGGCCGTGGCTGACGGGCTGGCCGTCTCGGTCGTCCTGATCGGTCTCGCGCTCACGACAACCGCGATCGGCACCCTGGTGCCGATCCTCGCCGACGCCGACGAGCTGAGCACGCCGTTCGGCGCGCACCTGCTCGCCATCGGCGCGGTCGGCGAGTTCCTCCCGCTCACCGCAGTTACCCTGCTGGCCACCGAAGGGAGTACGGCAGGCACCGCCCTCGTCCTCGCGTTGTTCGTGCTCCTCGCCATCGGCGCAGCCGCAGCCGCCCTGCGCCCACGGCCACCCCGGCTCGGGCGACTCCTCGCCGCCGGTCTACACACGAGCTCGCAGCTCCCGGTGCGGGTGATCGTGCTCCTCGTCATCGGCCTCGTGTTCGTCGCCAGCCACCTCGGGTTGGACGCACTCCTCGGCGCCTTCGCCGCCGGGCTCGTCGTGCGCCTCGC
>JBJSXF010000015.1:0-3719 GCA_046086225.1 Actinomycetota bacterium
CGGCGGCAGGCAGCAGCCGCCGGAAGCGGCGCGCGTAGAAGCGCAGCAGGTCGATCCGGTCACCGTTGCGTAGGTCGGCGAGGAGCAGTCGGGTCACGAGGAACCCCGACAGCACGAAGAACACGTCAACGCCGATGTAGCCACCGTCGAACCGGCCGAGCCCGGAATGGAACGCCACGACGAGCGCCACCGCGACGGTTCGCAGCCCGTCGAGGTACGGCCGGTAAGGGAGCGTGGAGCGGCCGGTGGTCACCGAACCGGACTCCGGTTCGTCCGTTAGCGTCGATGCTCCCGACTCGGCACTCACCGCCAACGAGGTTACCGACCCCGCGGGACCGGCCCACCGCACCCTGCGGCCGTCGGGAGCGGGGCAGACCGACCGGGCTATGTTCCCTTCGTGTCGCTCGACATCGTGATCGACCGCGCGGTCTGCATGGGCTCGGGGACGTGCGCTTACTACGCACCCGGCGTCTTCGACCTCGACGACGAGGGCATCGCGGTGGTCGTCGACGCCGGAGCCCAGCCCGAGGACGCGATCGTCCTCGCCGCCCAGGGGTGCCCGACCCACGCGATCGTCCTCGCCCGGGCCGGCGAGCGGGTGGTCTGATGGCGCTCGGCATCACCGAGGAGCACGAGGAGCTCCGCGTCGCGGTCCGTCGCTTCGCCGAGACGCGAATCCCGCCGGACGTCGTGCGGGAGGCGCTCGACGCAGCCGACGAGGTCGTTCCCCCGTTCTGGGATGCAATCGTGGAACCGGGTTGGCTCGACGCACACGTCGACGGCGCCGGACTGCTCGAGCAGGCCGTCATCTGCGAGGAGCTGGGGCGGGCCTGCGCGCCCGGGCCGTACCTCCCGACCGCGATCGTGTCCGGTGTGCTCGCGCTCGCCGGACGCGCTCGAACCGGGCGGATCGCGGCCGTCGCCCTCGGGGCCGACGACCTGGTGTGCGGTGGGGTCAACGCCGAGCTCGTGCTCGCGGCGGTCGGCTCCGACTGGTACGCCCTCGACGCAGCCACGCTCGGCATTCGTGAGGTGGCGAGCATCGACCCGACCCGGCGTCTGGCCCGGATCGACCTCCCGGCGGACCCGCCGGCCGCGGCGCGCCTCGACGGCGTGACGACCGAGCGGGTGCACGCGCTCGCGGCCGTGCTGCTCGCCGCCGAAGCGGTCGGCATCGCGCAGTGGTGCACGGACACCGCGGCGGAGTACGCCAAGGTGCGAGTGCAGTTCGGGCGTCCGATCGGACAGTTCCAGGGAGTGAAGCACCGGTGCGCCGACATGCTGGCGCGCACCGAGCTGGCCCGGGCCGCGGTGTGGGATGCTGCTCGCGCGGCCGATGATCCCGAGTCGGCGGGAGCCGATCTGGCGATCGCCGCGGGCGCCGCCCTCGCGTTCGACGCGGCCTTCGCCAACGCCAAGGACTGCGTGCAGACGCTCGGCGGCATCGGCTTCACCTGGGAGCACGACGCGCACATCTACCTGCGCCGGGCGATGACCCTCCGGCACCTCACCGGCACGCCCGACGAATGGCGGGCCCGGGCCGCTCGATCCGCAATCGGCGGCGCGCGCCGACGGCTCACCGTCGATCTGCCGCCCGAGGCCGAGGCGATCCGATCCGAGATCCGCGACTTCGTCGACGCGGTGGCGGCGCTCGATCCGCTGACGCAGCGGGCGCGGGTCGCCGAGGCCGGGTTCCTCGCGCCGTCGTGGCCGAAGCCGTGGGGTCGGGACGCCGGTGCGCTCGAACTCGCGGTGATCGATGACGAGTTCCGGCGGGCGAAGGTGCCCCGGGCGAACCTCGGGGTGGGAGCCTGGGCCCTGCCCAACCTGATCGTCTACGGCACGGCCGAGCAGCGCGAGCGGTGGATGCTGCCGACCCTGCGGGGCGAGATCACCTGGTGCCAGCTGTTCAGCGAGCCGGGGGCGGGCTCCGACCTCGCCGCGCTCGCCACGCGGGCCGAACGGGCGGACGGTGGCTGGATCCTGAACGGGCAGAAGGTCTGGACGTCGATGGCGGCCGAGGCCCAGTGGGGGATCTGCCTCGCCCGCACCGATCCCGACGTGCCGAAGCACGAGGGCATCACCTGCTTCATGGTCGAGATGAGCGCCCCCGGGGTGGATGTGCGGCCCCTGCGCGAGCTCACCGGCCACGCGATGTTCAACGAGGTGTTCCTCGACGGCGTGTTCGTGCCCGACGACTGTGTGGTCGGTGCCGTGAACGACGGGTGGCGCTGCGCCCGAACCACCCTGGCGAACGAACGGGTCCAGATGGGCGCCGGCAACACGATCGGGGGTGGGGTCGTCGGCGTGCTCAAGGCCGTCGACGCGGCCGGTCTTTCCGATGATTCCGGCGCGCTGCGAGCGGCTGGCGATCTCGTCGTCACCGGACACGCGCTCGCGGCGCTCGGTTTCCGGCTCACGCTCCAGGCCCTCCGGGGTGCCGATCCCTCGGGTTCGGAGGCTGCGGTCCGCAAGTTGCTCGGGGTCCAGCACGACCAGCACATCCAGGAGGTCGGGATGACGATCGCGGGTCTCGGAGCGATGGTCGCCGAGGGGCCGGATGCCGCGTGGTCCTCGACCTTCCTCTTCAACCGGTGTCTCACGATCGCGGGCGGAACCAGCGAGATTCAGCGCAACGTCATCGCCGAGCGCCTGCTCGGCCTGCCCCGCGATCCCTGAGCGGGTTCCGGGTCGGGAGCCGATCCGGCCTCGGCCCCGCCCGCTCAGCGAACCCGGGCGCCGGGGGAGTTGCGCCCCGTCGGTGTCAGCCGCTATCCCTCACCCCCTCATGCGCTTCGACCTGCCGACCCCCGATTCGGAGACCGAGCCGTTCTGGGCCGGGCTGCGTGAAGGCACGTTCCTGCTCCGGCACTGCGAGGCGTGTGGTCGCGACCACTACTACCCCCGGCCGTTCTGCCCGTCGTGCTGGAGCGACGACGTCTCCTGGCGGCCCGCGGCGGGTACCGGCACCGTCTACACCTACTCGGTGGTCCATTCGAACGACCTGCCCCCGTTCAACGAGCGCGTTCCCTACGTGGCGGCGATCGTCGAGCTCGATGAGGGACCACGGGTCATGACCGACATCGAGGGGGTGGCGCCCGAAGCGGTCGAGATCGGCATGCGGGTGAGCGTCGACTTCCGTCCGATCTCCGACGACATCACGATCCCCGTGTTCCGACCGGTCGACGCGTGACCGCTGCCGACTGGAACTTCCCGTTCGAGGAGCCGCTCCACGAGGTGTTCCCGCAGCTCCACGCGGCCCAGAACGCCTGGCTCTCGCAGATCGACTCGCTCGCCGCTCCCGACCGCAAGACGCACGAGCTCATCCGGATGGTCGTGACCGTCGGGTTGCGCAACGGCCCGGGTGTCGCCCGGCACGCCCGGCTCGCGGCCGAGGTCGGGGCGACCTGGGACGAGATCCTCGGTTCGATCATGCTCACCGTCCCCGGCCACGGGCTCCTGCCCGCGGTCGAGGCCATCCCCCATGCCCGGCGGGGCTTCGATGCCGCCCGGGCCGCCGAGGAGGACTGACCGTGTCGCCCCCGTTCCGCGTCCTGCCCCGACTCGACGACACCAACCGCGACTTCTGGACGGGCGGAGCCCACGGGGAGCTTCGCTTCTGGCGGTGCCGGGACTGCGGGCACTACCTGCACCCGCCCCAGCCGATCTGCCCGGTCGACTACTCGAAGAACCTCGCGCCCGAGGCGGTGTCGGGCCGG
>JBJSXF010000016.1:0-6105 GCA_046086225.1 Actinomycetota bacterium
CATCGGCGGGGGTCGGTGCCCGGTGGTGGACACCTGGTGGCAGACCGAGACCGGAGCCATCATGATCAGCGCGCTGCCGGGGGCCACGACCCTGAAGCCGGGCAGCGCGACCTTCCCGCTGCCGGGCATCGAGGCGGGAATCGTCGACGACGCCGGCGCAGCGGTCGGCATCCCCGGCGGCGGCTACCTCGTGCTCACCCGACCCTGGCCGTCGATGCTGCGGGGCATCTGGGGCGATCCCGAGCGCTACCGCGACACCTACTGGTCGCGCTTCGACGGGCGCTACTTCGCGGGCGACGGGGCCAAGCGCGACGACGAGGGCTACTTCTGGCTCCTCGGCCGGGTCGACGACATCATGCTCGTCTCCGGGCACAACATCTCGACCACCGAGGTCGAGTCGGCCCTCGTCGATCACCATGCGGTGGCCGAGGCCGCCGTGGTCGGCAAGGCCGACCCGACGACCGGTCAGGCGATCGCGGCGTTCGTGACCCTCCGGGGTGGAGTCGAGCCGGCCGACGCACTCGTGGCCGAGCTCCGCGACCACGTTGCGCAGCTCATCGGCCCGATCGCCCGCCCGGCGTCGATCCTCTTCACCGAGGAACTGCCGAAGACCCGCTCGGGCAAGATCATGCGCCGGCTGCTCCGTGACGTCGCCGAGCATCATGCCCTCGGGGACACGACGACGCTCGCCGACCCGAGCGTGGTCGACGGCATCAAGGCGCGCTACCTCACCGACCGACCGAGCGAGGACTGACCTGTACCTCCCCGAGCACTGGACGCTCCGCGACGGTCCGCTCACGCCGGGGCGGGCGGCCGTCGTGGACATCGACGGCGTGCTGTCCGACGCCTCCATCCGCCAGCACTACCTGGAGGCGCCGCGCCGCGACTGGCGGGCGTTCTTCGACGCGTGCGACGCCGATCCGGTCATCGAGGAGGTGCGGGCGCTGCTCGACCTCCTCGACCCCGACCTGCAGGTCGTGGTGCTCACCGCCCGCCCCGATCGGGTCCACCACCTCACCGAGGCCTGGCTCCGGCGGTACGGGATCCGCTGGGACCTCCTGATCATGCGCCCGTGGGGCGATTACGAGGTCGCCCGCGACTTCAAGCAGTCGACCGTGTGGGAGCTCCGGTCGGTGGGTTTCGAGCTCGTGCTCGCCTTCGAGGACGATCGCCGCAACGTAGCGATGTTCCGGTCCGAGGGCATCCCCTGCCTCTACGTGCACTCCGGCTACTACGACTGAGCGGAGCCCGGGGTGGTGCGCGGTCGGGCGCCTCGCGGCGGGGACGACCCGCCGGCGGCGTACCCTGGCGGCAACCGGGGAGGGCACCCGGCGACTCGGGCCAGTGAGGGTGGAATGCTGAGGAACAACGTCAAGACGGTCGTGCTGCTCACGGCGATGGCCACGCTCTTCATGGCGATCGGATCGCTGTTCGGGCAGGGTGGCCTCGTCATCGGCCTGCTGCTCGGCCTCGTCTTCGTCGGGGGCTCCTACTGGTTCTCCGATTCGCTCGCCATCCGGGCGGCCCGGGCGGTACCCGTGAGCGAGGCGGAGGCTCCGCAGCTCCACGCGATCGTCCGTGACCTCGCGAACCGGGGCGGCATGCCGATGCCGCGGGTCTTCCTGAGCCCGGCCGAGCAACCGAACGCGTTCGCGACCGGCCGCAATCCGCAGCACGCCGCGGTGGCCGTCACCCGCGGGCTCCTTGCCGCGCTCGACGAGGACGAGGTTCGCGGGGTGCTGGCCCACGAGATGGCGCACGTCCGCAATCGCGACATCCTGATCACCGCGGTGGCGGCGGCCGTCGCCATGGGCATCACGTTCGTCGCCCGGATGCTGATGTGGGGCGCGATGTTCGCGGGGAGCGGTGATCGGGACGGCGACAACAACGTCTTCGGTCTGCTGGCGATGATGGTGCTCGCCCCGCTGGCGGCGACGATGCTGCAGATGGCGCTCTCGCGGTCGCGGGAGTACGAGGCCGACCGCATCGGCGCCGAGCTGCTCGGCACCGGGGAACCCTTGGCCCGGGCGCTCGAGAAGATCGATGGGTTCGCCCACCGGGTCCCGATGGACATCGACCCGGCCCAGGCGACCGCCTACATCATCAACCCGCTCACCGGCCGCCGAGTGCGGTTCGCCGGGCTCTTCCAGACCCACCCGCCGACCGAGGAGCGCATCGCCCGGCTCCGGCGCATGAGCTGACCGTCGGCCGCGCCGGCGGGCGCCGAGTCAGTCGCGGAAGTTCGTGAACTGCAGGGGCACGCCGAAGTCGTGCTCGCGCATGGCCTGGATCGCGGCCTGGAGGTCGTCGCGCTTCTTGCCCGTGATCCGGAGCTGATCGCCCTGGGCCTGGTGGGAGACTCCCTTCAGGCCGAGGCCCTTCAGGAACTTGCCGATCTCCTTCGCCTTGTCGGCGTTGATCCCGACGTGGATCGTCACCTTCTGGCGGGCCCGGCCCTGGGTCGCGGCCTCGACCTTGCCGAAGTCGAGCGCCTTGAGCGAGACCTTGCGCCGAACGAGCTTCTCCTGGAGCACGACGACGACGGCCTGGAGGCGCTCCTCCGATGCCGACTCGAGCTCGATGGCGTTGTCCTTCAGCTCGACGACGCTGTCGGTGCCCTTGAAGTCGAAGCGGGTCCCGAGCTCGCGCCGGGCCTGGTCGACGGCATTGCGGATCTCCTGCTCATCGAGCTCGGAGACCACGTCGAAACTCGGCATAGCCGCTGCCTCCGGCGGTCACGGGGTGTGCGGAGTGGGCCGGGTTGGATTCGAACCAACGTAGCGGTAACGCAACGGGTTTACAGCCCGTCCCCTTTGGCCACTCGGGTACCGACCCCCGTCGCAATCTAGCGAACTCGGTCGGGTCTCCGGTCGGTCGCGCGGCTCAGAGCATCCGTTGCATGAGGACGACGTCGAGCCAGCGCCCGAACTTGCGGCCGACCTCTCGCTCCCGCCCGATCTCGGCGAAGCCGCAGGCCCGGTGGAGGGCGATCGACGCCTCGTGCCCGCCCACGATGCGGGCGATCACGGCGTGGAAGCCGTGATCGGTCGCCCGATCGACGAGATCGCCGAGGAGGTGACGGCCGACGCCGGTCCCCCGGTGGTCGCGGTGGACGTAGACCGAGTCCTCGACCGTGGTGGCGTAGGCGGGCCGGGGGCGGTAGGGGCTCAGGGCGGCGAATCCGATCACCCGGTCCTCGGCTTCGGCGACGATCGCCGGATGCCCGCCCGAATGCTCCTCGATCCAGGCGAGCTGATCGGCGGGGGAGCGGGGCACGAGGTCGAAGGTCACCGTCGACTCGGTGACCTCGAGGTTGTAGATCTCCCGGATCGCGTCGGCATCGCGGCGCTCGACGAGGCGAGTCTGCACGGCGCGCACAATACGCGCCCGCCTCGGGGGCCCGGGGGGAGCCCCGGGGGCCGGGAACCCCGCCCGGCGGCGCGGGCCGGGTCGGGTGCCGCGGGCGACTGCGGCCCGGGTTTGGTAGCGTCGGAGGCCTCGCCCCCTTAGCTCAGTCGGCAGAGCACTTCCATGGTAAGGAAGGGGTCTACGGTTCAAGTCCGTAAGGGGGCTCTCGCTTCGGCTCCGGTGCCGGGTCCGCCCCGGACGGCGTCCGTAGACTCCGCGCCACCCATGGCCGCGACCGTCGCCCGCCCTTCCGGATCGCGACCGGTCCCACCCGGTATCCCGACCTCGTGCGGTGGCTCGGGCCCGCACCGGCGGACGGTGTCCCGGTGAGCGGCGTGCTCGGCGCAGTTGCGGTCCTCGTCGCCCTCGGGATCATCGGTGCCCCGCTCGCGTGCTGGTGCGCCGGGCGCCGGATCGACGACTGGGTGCGCTTCGTGTTCGAGGCCGGGGTCCTCGGGCTGGTCGTCACCCAGATCGGAGGCCTGCTCGCCCTCCGGATCGGCGGCTTCGGTCGGCCCGGGCTCCTCGGTCTCGCCGTCGTCTGGCTCGGTGCCTGGGTCGTGGTGCTCGGGCGGGGCGGGCCCCCGTTCGTCCGGATCGCCCGCCCCGATGCCGTCGCCGGGGCGGTGGCGGCGATCGCGGCGGTGGCCGTCGTGCTGCGGCACCTCCCGGCGTACTTCATCTTCATGACCGGCGACATGGGCGAGTACGTGAACCGGGCGAACGTGCTCGCCGCCGGTGGCGGGCTCGTCGACTCCTTCCCCCACGGATTCACGGTGTTCCTGGCGATGACGGCCGAGTTGCTGGGCCGGTCCCGCACCGTGGCCGGGGTGCCCGCCCTCGGGGTGCTCCTGGTGCTCGGGGTCGCCGCCTACGCCCGGGTCGCCCGGCTCCGGACCGTGGCGGTGCTGACGGCGGCGCTGGCCGTGGCCCTGCACCCGGTGGCGGTGTGGTTCTCCTTGTTCCCCGTCTCCGAGTCGCTGTACGCGACGCTCCTCGTCGCCGTCCTCGTCCTCCTGGCGACGGCACGGGCCGAGCGCTCGGTCCGCTACGCGGTGGTGGCCGGGATCGCCGCCGGACTCCTGCTCGTCGTTCGCGGCAACGGCCTGCTCCTCGCCCCGATCGTGGTCGTGCTCGCGCTCGCGTCGGCTGCGGTCGACGAGCCCGACCGGTACCGGGTGCAGCGGTTCTTCACGGTCTCGGCCCTGCTCTCGCTCGCCGCCGCCTACGCGTACGACGTGCAGTGGAGCCACCGCTACTTCGTCGATATGCAGTTCCCGTTGCTCGTCCCCGACCCCGTGCTGCGGCTCCTGCGTTCGGCTCGGCTCGTCCACGCGACCCCGGCGGTGGCCCTGGCCGCGGCGGCGGGGACGGCCGCCGTGGTCGGAGTGTGCGGCCTGGTCCGGCGGCACGGAGCGCCCCGGCTCGAAGTGCACCGGACGTGGTTCTGGCGGGGTTTCTACGCCGCCGTCGTGGCGGTCACCCTCGCCACCGCCGCAGTGATGCGGGAGGCGGGGCTGCTCGAGACCCTCGGCCGGTGGCAGGTCGCGCTCCTCGTGCTCGCCGTGGTCGGCGTCGGGGCGCTGATCGTGCGTCCGGATCGCGATATCGACGGGGTGAGCGGGGCGCTGCTGCTCCTCGTCATCGGCACCTACGCCGTCCTCTTCGCCCGGCGGTACCCGGCGCCGCGCGGCCACGCCTACTACCTGTACTGGGACCGCTACCTGTACAGCGAGGCGCTGCCGGCGGCGCTCGTGCTCGTCGCCCTGGCCGTGCACGTCGTGGCGGGCGCCCGGCTCCGCCGGGGCGCGCCCGGCCTGCGTCGGGCGGTTCGGATCGCGACCACGGGCGTGCTCGTCGTGGTGGTCGCAGGGGTGGTGTGGCCGGTCGCCGAGACCCGGCGGGCCACCGAGCTGCGCTTCTTCGGCGAGGCGTATGCGGCGATGGCCGAGGTCGACGCACTCGCCACCGAGGCGGGGGCGGGTCCGATCGTGTACTCGGGCGCAGTGCCGGCGCCCCCGGGCTGGTTCTTCGCCAACACCTTCCGGGCCTTCGCCCTCCCGCTCACCCTCACCTTCGACCGGCAGGTGATCGACCTCCCGGCCGACCCCTTCGCCCGGGACCCGGTGCTCGATCCGGTCGCCGCCCGCACCCTGCTGCGCGAGGCCGGGTATCGCACGGGCGCCCTCGTGGCCCTGCGGTCCACCGGGTCGGAGCGCCCGGCGCCGGCGGGGCCGGGTACCCGCTACGTGGGGACGGTCGACTACGACATGCCGGTGCTGAACCAGCCGAAGGACGACCGGGAGACCCGCTTCGGGCTGGTCGGCGTCCACCTCGACGTCTACGCCCTCGCCTGAGCGGCGCAGGTCCGTTCCGACCCGGCCCGGCACCGGGACGGCTCCGGCGGGTAGCATCTCCGCCCGGGCCGGGCCCCAAAGCCCGCTCCGCCCGGCGGAGTAGCTCAGTTGGTGAGAGCACACGGCTCATAATCGTGGGGTCGCGGGTTCGAGTCCCGCCTCCGCTACCGCAACAACGACGAACGAGAAAGCGCACCTCAGATGGCCAAGGAGAAGTTCGAGCGGTCGAAGCCGCATTTGAACATCGGGACGATCGGTCATATCGATCATGGGAAGACGACGTTGACCGCGGCGATCACGAAGGTGTTGCACGATCAGGATCCGACGAATGCGTTCACGG
>JBJSXF010000017.1:0-19234 GCA_046086225.1 Actinomycetota bacterium
CGCGGATGAAGTCGACATGGGTGATCGATCCCTTCAGCGGGTTGCGCTGGATCTGCCGGGCGAGGGCGAGTTCCTCGACCCCGTCGAGGCTGAGCGTGATGAGAGTGTTGACGCCCGACGGACCGGCGAGCAGACGCGAGAGCTCACGGGCGCCGACGCTCACCGGGACGCTCTCGCCCCCGAGGCCGTAGACGACGGCCGGGACCCGACCGTGCCGACGGACGCGGCCGGCGCCGCCCTTGCCCAGGGCGCTGCGGTGTTCTGCGGTGAGTGTGGCGTCGGCCATGGCGGCGGGATCCCTCCGTGACGCGTGGGCGGACCGACGATGCTACCCGACGGCCGAGCGAGGCCGCCGGGCCGGGCCGGTCAGACGTTGTCGCCGCCGAAGAGCATGCTCACCGAGCGGTCTTCGAAGACCGCCCGGATGGCCTCGGCGAGCAGCGGGGCGATCGAGAGCACCCGCAGCGAGTCGAACCGCTTCTCGTCGGGCACCGGCAGGGTGTTCGTGACCACGACCTGGCTGATCGGCGCGTTCTTCAGCCGGTCGACGGCCGGGCCCGACAGGAGCCCGTGGGTGGCCGCCACGTGCACCGAGGTCGCCCCACGGTCGATGAGCAGGTTGGCTGCGCTGACCACCGTGCCCGCGGTGTCGATCATGTCGTCGACGATGATGCAGTTGCGGCCCTCGATCTCACCCACGACCTCGGTCGCGACCGCCACGTTGTGGGTGCCCTTCGGGCGCCGCTTGTCGATGAAGGCGATGTCGGCGCCGAGCCGGTCGGCGAAGCGCCAGGCGAGCTTGCCGCCGCCCGCGTCGGGGGCGACGATCACCGATTCGCCGTCGATCGAGGACTTGAGGTGCTCCGCGATGACCGGCACGGCGGTGAGGTGATCGACCGGGAAGTCGAAGAAGCCCTGCACCTGACCCGTGTGCAGGTCGACGGTCACGACCCGATCGGCACCCGCGACCGTGAGCATGTCGGCGACGAGCCGTGCGGTGATCGGCTCGCGACCGGTCGCCTTACGGTCCTGGCGGGCGTAGCCGTAGAACGGCGCGACCGCGGTGATGCGCTTCGCCGATGCCCGCTTGGCCGCGTCGATCATGATGCACTGCTCGATGAGCGCGTCGTTGATCGACGCGCCGCCGTGCGTCTGGAACACGAAGACGTCGCCGCCCCGGATGTTCTCGCCGAAGCGGCAGTAGATCTCGCCGTTGGCGAAGGTCGAGAGCACGCAGTCGCCGAGGGGGACGCGGAGATACTCGGCCACCTCGTCGGAGAGCTCGGGGTGGTTCCGGCCCGCCACGACGACGAGCCGCTTGGTCGAGGTGACTTCCATCACTCCTCATCCTCGCGCACGGGGCGCGCGTCGCGGGCGGGGACACCCTTCACCAGGCGACCGGGCGGCACGTCTCGCGTGACGACCGACCCGGCTCCGGTCTCGGCACCGGCGCCGACCTCGACCGGGGCGACGAGCACCGTGTGCACCCCGGTGTGCACGCCGTCGCCGATCGTCGTCGGATGCTTCGCCCGCCCGTCGTAGTTGGCGGTGGTCGTGTCGGCCCCGAGGTTCGCGTCGGCCCCGACCTCGGCGTCACCGATGTAGGAGAGGTGCGGCACCTTCGCTCCGGACCCGATCCGCGAGTTCTTCACCTCCACGTGCGCGCCGACCTTCGCGGCCGCAGCGAGCACGGTGCCCGGGCGCAGGTACGCGTACGGGCCGACCTCACAGCCGGCGCCGATCTCGCAGCCGACGGCGGTCGTCACCGTCACCCGGGCGTCCGACCCGACCCGGACGTCGGTGAGCGAGGTGTCCGGGCCGATGGTCGCCCCCGGACCGACCGTCGTCGTGCCGGTGAGCCGGGTGCCCGGCAGCAGGGTGACGTCGGGCGCGATCTCCACGCCGACGTCGACGTAGGTCGCCGTCGGATCGACCATGGTCACCCCGGCCCGCATGAGGTCGCGGTTGATCCGGGCGCGCAGCTCGGCCTCGGCCTCGGCGAGTTCGGCCCGATCGTTGACCATGATCGCCTCTCCCGGGTCGGCAGCGGCCACGCCCACGACCCGATGGCCGGCCGTGCGCAGCACGGCGACCGCGTCGGTGAGGTAGTACTCGCCCTGGGCGTTCTCGGGGCTGAGGCGGCGCAGCGCCGGGGCGAGCAGGCTCCGCCGGAAGCAGTAGATCGAGGTGTTGATCTCCGCGATCGCCCGCTCCTCGACATCGGCGTCGGCGTGCTCGACGATGCGGGCGACGCGCCCGTCGGCGTCGCGCACGATGCGGCCGAGACCGGTCGGGTCGTCGACGATCGCGGTGAGCACGGTGGCCGCCGAATCCTCGTCGGCGTGGATACGGGCCAATGCCGCGAGGGTGACGCTCCGCACGAGCGGCGCGTCGGCGGCCATCACGAGGATGTCGTCCTCGGTGTCGAGGTCGTCGAACGCCGTGAGCGCGGCGGCGACGGCGTCGCCCGTGCCGCGCTGCTCGCGCTGCTCGACCGTGACGACGGGCACGCCGGCGCCCGCCGTCGACGGCAGGGCGGCGGCGACCTCCTCGCCCCGGTGACCCACGACGACCACGATCCGGTCCAGCGGTAACCCGGCGAGCGCATCGACGACGTGGAGGAGCATGGCCCGGCCACAGAGCGGGTGCAGCACCTTGGGTGTCGAGGAGCGCATCCGCGTGCCTTCGCCCGCGGCCAGGACGACGGCGGCCAGGGGTCGCTCGTCGCTCATGGGTGCTCCCTCCTCGCCGACCGGGACCCCGAGCCGTCCCGCCTCGCTCGGGGGCGAGGATTCGAACCTCGACTCTGGACTCCAAAGGACCGTGTGCTGCCGTTACACCACCCCCGACCGGCCTCGACCCTACCGCCCGGATCCCCGCCCCGGGCCCGGCTCACGGCCGTCTGGTAGCGTCCCCCGCCGTCATGGGCTCGTTGATCAAGAAGCGCCGTAAGCGCATGCGCAAGAAGAAGCACAAGAAGCTTCTCAAGAAGACCCGCTGGCAGCGTCGCCAGCAGGGCAAGTAGCGAGCCACGCCCAGCCGTCGACCGCCGTGGCGATCGCCGACCTGATCCGGGCCCCGTCGCCCGGGTCGGCGCACACGACCGCGTAGGACGAGCCGCTGCCCGCGAGTACCGCTGCCCGGTCGGCCGCGCCCTCGACCGCCTCCTTGAAGGCGGCGAGGCGAGGTTCGACCGCGTGTGCCGCCGGCTCGAGGTCGTTCGCCCCCGGACCGGTCGACGGTCCGCCGAGGGCATCCCAGGCCCGGTAGACGGCAGCGGTCTCGCAGTGGAGCCGGGGGGTGGCGATCACGACCGTCCGCGGCTCGACCGTCGCCGGTTCCACGATCTCGCCGACGCCCCGGACCCGGGCCGCACCGCCGGCCATGCAGAACGGGATGTCGGCACCCAGGGCCGCCCCCACCACCGGATCGGCGCCGAGGGCCACCAGCACCGCCGCCGCGTCGGCTGACCCACCCCCCAGCCCGGCTCCGGCCGGAATGCCCTTGCGGACCCGGATCGCGAGCGTGGCCCCGCACACCTCGGCCGCCCGCCAGGCGAGGTTCGTGGCGTCGGCCGGGGCCCCCGAGGCGAACGGTCCGTCGATCACGATCGACATCCGCTCGGCCGGCACGAGCTCGACCACGTCGAACGGCTCCGACGCGGTCGTCATCACCGCGTCGATCTCGTGGTAGCCGTCGGGGCGGACCCCCGTGACCCGCAGCGAGAGGGTCAGCTTCGCCGGTGCGACGATGCGCACCGGCTCACCCGGCATCGGCGAGCCTCGCCCACTCGGTCAGGCCGAGCGCCTCGGCCCGGGCGCCGGGATCGACGTCCGCGGCCGCGAACCCCTCGGCGCCGACGAGACCCCCGAGCGCGTTGCGGAGGGTCTTGCGCCGCGTGGCGAACCCGGCTCGCACCAACGTGAACATCCGCTCGGGATCGCGCACCGACACCGGCGGGTGCGGACGCCGCTCGAGCCGCACGAGCGCACTCTCCACCTTCGGGGGCGGCAGGAAGACCGTCGGCGGCACGCGACCGACGACCGTCGCCGTCGCGAACCAATCCGTGCGCACCGACACCGCACCGTACGCGGGATCGCCGACGCCCGCGGCCAGGCGCTCACCGACCTCGCGCTGCACCATCACGAGGAAGCGGTCGATCGTCGGCGCGGTCTCGAGCGCGCGCAGCAGCAGGCTCGTCCCGACGTTGTACGGGAGGTTCGCGACCATCGCCCACCCCGGATCGGGGAGCAGCGCCGACCAGTCGACCGCGAGCGCATCGCCCTCGACTATCTCGATCAGACCTCCGGCCGTCACCTCGGTGAGCACCGGCACGATGTGGCGGTCGAGCTCGAGGGCCGTGACCCGGGCGCCCGCGTCGAGGAGCGCAACGGTGAGCGAACCGACCCCGGGTCCGACCTCGACGATCCGGTCGCCGGGCTCCACGCCCGCGAGCCGGACGATGCGCCGGGCCGTGTTCGGATCGGCGAGGAAATGCTGGCCGAGCGCCTTGCTCGGCCGGAGATCGTGCGCCGCGAGGAGGTCGCGGATGCGGGTCGCGGTGAGCGTCACGTCCGCACGCCGAAGACCCGCTCGGCGTTGGTCCGGGTGCGCGCGGCGACGGTCCCGACCGGTTCGCCCCGGGCCGCGGCGAGCGCGGCTCCGACTGCGCCCACGAAGGCCGGCTCGTTCTCGCGGCCGCGATGGGGCTCGGGGGCCAGGTAGGGCGAGTCGGTCTCCACGAGGAGCCGGTCGGCCGGCGTGAGGGCTGCGGCCGCCCGCACGTCGGCTGCGTTCTTGAACGACACGATCCCGCTGAACGACAGGAGACAGCCCCGCTCGAGCGCGGCCCGGGCCTCGTCGGGTCCGCCGGTAAAGCAGTGGAACACGGTGCGCTCGGGAATGCCCTCGTCGTCGAGGACCCGGAAGGTGTCGGCCCAGGCGTCGCGGGAGTGGATGACGAGCGCCTTGCCGAGCCCGATGGCCAGGCCTATCTGCCGCCGGAAGGCATCCTCCTGACCCGCGATCGACGAGTTTCGGTAGTGCAGGTCGAAGCCGGTCTCGCCGATCCCGACGCAGCGGGGATCGTTCGCGAGCCGTTCGAGCTCGGCCCATTCGGCGTCGACGCGATCGGCGTCATGCGGGTGCAGCCCCACCGTGGCGAAGACGTCGGGGTGTCGGCTCGCGAAGCCGATCGCCTCGGCCGAGGTTGCGGCATCGGTGCCGACGCACACCATCGTCACCACGCCCGCGGCCCGGGCCCGGGTTACGTGCTCGTCGCCCCCCGCAAGCTGCAGGTGGCAGTGCGCGTCGATCCAGGCGGCGCCCGGCTCCGACGTCGGCTCGCTCACGCTTCCTCCCGCCGGGGGAAGAGCGGGGCACCCTTCTCGAGCGGCGCGCCGACGGTGAGCCCGCCCCACGCCGCGGCCGCGGGCAGGCGGGACTCCTCGGGACGGCCGGGCAGTCCGAGGCGGCGCCACAGCTCGGCGGCCGCGTTCGGGATCACCGGCGAGGCGAGGAGCGCGGTGATGCGCAGCGCCTCGAGGCAGTCGCCCAGCACCTCGGCGGCCGCCGTCGCCTCGCCCTGCTTGGCGAGCGCCCACGGCTGACGCTCCTCGATGTACGCGTTGGTGGCCCGCAGGAGATCCCACACTGCGGACGTGGCGCCCGGGAAGTCGAGCCGGTCCATCGCCTCGGCGCACCCCGCGTACGCGGCGGCCGCCGCGTCGACGAGCGGGCCGTCGGCCCGGGCGTCGGGCACGACGCCCCCGCAGGAGGAGACGGCCATGTTGAGCACACGCGACGCGCAGTTGCCGAAGTTGTTGGCCAGGTCGGCGTTGTAGCGAGCGACCATCGCCTCGTAGCTGAAGTCGCCGTCGGGACCGAAGCGCTGATCGGCCATGAAGTGGTAGCGGAAGCCGTCGACCCCGACCTCGGCGACGAGGTCGGCGGGCGCGATCTGGTTGAGGCGCGTCTTGCTCATCTTCTCGCCGCCGACGAGCAGCCAGCCGTGGGCGAACACGCACTTCGGCGGCTCGAGCCCGGCCGACATGAGCATCGCCGGCCAGTAGACGGCGTGGAAGCGCAGGATGTCCTTGCCCACGAGGTGGTAGTCGGCCGGCCACCAGTGCGCGAAGCGGTCGGGATCGGCGCCGTAGCCGATCGCCGAGCAGTAGTTGAAGAGCGCGTCGAACCACACGTACGCGACGTGGTCGGGATCCCACGGCAGGGGCACACCCCACGAGATCGAGCGTCGGCTCATCGAGAAGTCGCGCAGTCCGCCGCGGATGAACCCGAGCACCTCGTTGCGCCGGGTCTCGGGGCGCACGGCCTCGGGGTGCGCTTCGTAGTGCGCGAGGAGCCGCTCCTCGTAGCGCGACAGCCGGAAGAAGTAGTTCTCCTCCGACATGCGCTCGACCGGACGCAGGTGGATCGGGCACTCGCCGCCCGCGGCGAGCTCGTCCTCGGTGTAGTACGCCTCGCACGCCACGCAGTAGAGGCCCTCGTAGCGCCGCAGCTCGATGTCGCCCGCGTCGTAGACCGCCTGGAGGAACTGCTGCACCGCCGCGTGGTGACGGGGCTCCGAGGTGCGGATGAAGTCGTCGTACGCGATATCGAGATCGTCCCAGGTGCGTCGGAAGGCGGCGGCGGTCTCGTCGACGAGCTGCTGGGGGGCGAGGCCCTTGGCCTCGGCCGCCCGCTGGACCTTCAGACCGTGCTCGTCGGTGCCGGTGAGGTAGTGCACCTCGTCGCCGTGGAGCCGCCGCCACCGGGCGAGGACGTCACCGGCCACGGTGGTGTACGCGTGGCCGATGTGGGGCACGTCGTTCACGTAGTAGATGGGGGTGGTGACGTAGAAGCGGCTCATCTCCGGGGGCATTCTGCCCGAGCGTCGGCGCCGTGCCGTCCGGGAACGTCGTTCTCCCTCTTCCCCGCCGCCCGACCCGGCGTTACCCTCGCCTTCCTGCCCGGCCGCACCGGCCCGCGGTTCCGGCGGGATCGGGTGAGGACACGGGCCGACTCCGAGAGGGGAGGGCAGCCGTGGACGCATCCGGAACTCCACGCCGGATCGATCGGCTCGGACGAGTCGTCGTTCCCGCCGACATCCGCCGTTCGTTCGGCCTGCACGAGGGCGACCTCGTCGCCGTACACGTCGAGGGCGAGCGCATCGTGATGGCCAAGGTCGGGGCGAGCTGCGCGATCTGCGGCCGGGCCGACGACCTCGTCGAGGTGCGCGCCGGCGAGAAACACGTGTGCCGCGGCTGCGTCGCCGAGCTCGGCCCCGCCGCCTGACCGATCAGCCGCGGAGCTCGACCCGGTCGCCCACGGCGAGACACCAGCGGGCGAACGCGCCCGCCTCGGCCTCCACGGCGAACGCGGCCCGGGTCACGATCCGCGACACCCGTCGCGGCCGCAGCGCCGCCACGTGCAGCACGGTCCCGTCACGGTCGCAGAACGCGACGTCGACCGGGAACCGCATCCCGAAGGTGTGGACCTGACGGCAGGGTCGGAGCACGAACGCCCCGTCGAGACCCGACCGGCCGATGAGCCCGCGCGCCCGGCCCCGTCGGTCGGCGGCCACCTCGACCGTCGCCAGTACCTCGTCGCCGCGCACCAGCCAGGCCACCGGTACCCCTCAGACGTTGAAGCGGATCTCGAGCACGTCGCCGTCGGCCACCTCGTAGTCCTTCCCCTCGACCCGGAGGCGACCGGCGTCCCGGGCGCCCGACCACGAGCCGATCCCGAGGAGCTCGTCCCAGCGGATGACCTCGGCCCGGATGAAGCCGCGCTGCAGATCGGAGTGGATCACCCCGGCGCACTCGGGCGCGCGGGCCCCGGCCCGGAAGGTCCAGGCTCGCGATTCCTTGTCGCCGGTGGTGAGGAAGGTGCGCCGACCGAGCAGGTGGTACGCGGCGTTGGCCACGGTGTCGAGGGCCGACGGTCCGAGCCCGTAGGTCTCGCGCATGTCGGCTCGATCGGCCGGATCGCAGCCCGCGATCTCGGCCTCGATGTCGACCGGCTCCGCCAACGCGCCCTCGGGTACCGGCACCGTCGGCGCCGGCTCCTCACCCGTGTTCGCCACGACCAGCCGCGGCTTGGTCGTGAGCGGGAAGATCGGGGCGAGCCGGCCGAGGTCCTCGGCCGGGAGACCCGACGCCGCCAGCGGCGTACCCGCGCTCAGCACCTCCCGGGCCGCCTCGAGCGCCCGCACCTCGGCGACCAGCTCCTTGTCGCCGCTCTTCGCGGCCCGGCGCTGACGGTCGAGCCGCTGCTCGACGCTCGCGAGATCGGCGATGACCAACTCGAGCTCGAGCTCGGCGAGGTCGGACGCCGGATCGGGATCGACGCCACCTTCGGCCGAGGCCCGGAGCACGACGAGGATCGCGTCGCAGTCGCGCAGCGAGCCGAGCAGTTTGGAGCCGAGGCCCTCCCCCGGCTTCGCCCCGGCGGGCAAGGCCAGGTGGACGAGCTCGAACCCGGCCCGCACCACCTGCTTCGAGCCCGACATCTCGGCTAGCCGGTCGAGCCGCTCGTCGGGGACGGTGGCGACCCCGACCGCCGCCTCATACTCGCTCGGGGCGGGAAGACCGGTGAGCGCAGCGAAGAGCCGATTGGCCCCGGCGCCCGTGAAACCGACGAGACCGAGGTGCTCCATGGCCCGGCAGGCTAGCGACGGGGCCCGATCGCCTAGCCTGCCCCGCCCATGAGCAAGAAGACGAAGAAGCGCAAGCTGAAGGCCCGCCGCAACAAGGCCAACCACGGCAAGCGGCCGCGCGCCGGGCGCTGAGCCCGCCCGCACGTTCCGCGCCGCGCCGTCAGGTCCCGGAGCCGGCCGCTCCGAGCAGCCGGTGGTCGCGGCTGAACAGTCGTCGCTGCACACCGAGCGCCACGACGACCGTCGTCGTGGTGGTCGCGGCCAGGATCAGGTACATCACCGCCGCCTGCACCCGCACGGCGTCGAGCGCAGGCACCCCGGCGAGGATGAGGCCGGTCATCGAGCCCGGCAGGAACACGAGGCCGACCGCCTTCGTCGTCTCGATCTGGGGGATGAGCGCCGTGCGTACCGCATCGCGGACCGTCGGCTTCGCCGCCGCCGACGCCGGGAGCCCGAGGGCGAGCCGGGCCTCGACCTGATCCCGCTTGTCGCGGAGGTCCTCCACCACGCGCCGGGCGACGAGGACCGTGGCAGTCATCGAGTTGCCGATCGTCATGCCGCCGAGCGGGATGAGGGTGCGGGCCTCGAGCGGGAACACCCCGAGTCCGAACAGCACACCGAGGCTCGCGACCGTGGCCGCCGCGAAGGCGACGAGGGCGAGGACGAACGCACCCGGCACCTCCGGTGCCCGCCGCCGAACGGTGTCGGCCGCCACGACCAGCATCGCCGCGATCCACGCACCCGACCACCCGAGACCCCGTCCGAGGACGAACCCGAGCGCAAACCCGACGGCCAGGAGTTGTCCGGCGGCCCGGATCCCCGCCCACGCCAGCGAACCCTCGAGACCGAGCCCGCGGAAACGTGAGATCGCGATGGCGACCCCGACGAGCGCGACGGAAGCGGCGAGACCGCCCCAGCCGATGTCACTCGGCACGGTCGCTCCCGGCGAGGTAGGCCGCGGTTTCGGTCGGCCCCGCGACACGGCCGTCGATGACCACCACGACCGCATCGGCGATCCGTTCGACCTGGGCCCGGTCGTGACTCACCCAGAGCACGGCGACGCCGGTCGCGGCGAGGGCGCGGACGAGCCGCTCGAGCCCGGTTCGCGCCACGGGGTCGAGGGCCGAGGTCGGCTCGTCCATCAGGAGCACCTCGGGTCGGGCGGCGAGGGCCCGGGCCGTGCAGAGTCGCTGGGCCTCGCCCACCGAGAGCGCCGACGCGTCGGCCGGGGCGAGGTCGGATGCGAGCCCGACGCGCGAGAGCAGCTCGGAGATGTCGTCGTCGCCGAGCGCGGGGTCGGCGACGCGCAGGTTCCCGGCACACGAGCCCGGGAACGGCGTCGGCCGTTGGAACACCATCCCGACCCGCCGCCGGTGAGCGAGCACGTCGAGTCCGGCGATGTCGTCCCCCCGGAAGCGCACGACCCCCGAGTCGGGGGCCTCGAGCCGGTTGCAGCAGCGCAGAAGCGTCGACTTGCCCGCACCGGACGGGCCGACGATCGCGGTCACCCCGGAGCCTTCGACCTCGCCCGTCGCCTCGCGGAGCCGGTGACGGTCACCGGCCCCGGCGACCGTCACGGCCTCGAAGGCGAAGAGGGGGATGGCCACGCAGCGCATTGTCGCACCTGCGACCGGCGGCCCCGTCGACGCGACCGATCGCTACCATCGCAGCCCCATGGCCACCGTCGACGAGGTCGCCCTCCTCCCCGATCCCGATCAGCGCAAGGTGCTCGAGGCCACGCTCGAGCGGGCGAACCGCGCGAGCAACGCCGCCCGGGTCGCGGCCCTCGCCGCCGGCGCCACCGACGGCGCCGCGCTCCGCGAGGTGGTGAAGGCCGAGGTCGAGCGGGCGAAGCTCCCCGACGCGCTCGTCCGCCCGATCACCGAACGGGTCGCCGCCGCGCTGCGCCGACGCACCGGCAAGCAGCAGAAGTTCTCCAACTTCCAGTCGCTCGCCCTCCCCGCCTCGGCGTTCCGGTGGGCGGCCGCCGGCGACCGGGTCACGATGGTCACCGCCGCCGGTCGCCGGACCGTCGCCGTCCGGGTCGACCGCAGCCGGGGCGACCTGCGCCCGCCGCTCGCCGGGCGTCCCGCCGCGCTCCTCTTCCGCAACGGCGAGTTCGAACTGTGGGCGACCGACGTCGAGCGGATCGCCGAGGACTGACCGGTCAGGCCTCCGCCCGGCCGGCATCGGCTGCGGCGTCGCTCGCCGTGTGCATCGTCAGCGTGGTCGCCGGCCGTACGAGCATCGACTGGGCCGCCCGCCCGATCTGACCCCGCTCGTCGTGGAGCACCGTGGCGGTGAGGCCGACGCCGTTCGGCTCGGCCCACCCGCCCGACTCGACGCACACCCACTCGCCCTGCGGATGACGGTGCAGGTGCACGGTGAGCTCGGCGTTGATCGCGGCCGCGTTCGTGAGGCGCACCGCATTGCCGACCCCGCTCCCGAAGTCGGCGTGCGCCGCGACCCGAGCAACCGGTGTGAGCGGCATGCCCGCCACGACCGGACACCGCAACCGGAACCAGGCCGCGCCCGGACCGGCCTCGAGCCACGAGCCGCGGACGAGGCGGACATCGTTGGCGTCCCAGAACCCGGTGACGCCTCCGCCGAAGGGAAAGTCGGGATCGCCGGCCGGAGGCGGTGGCGGGGCGGGGACGGCCGGTGATGCGGAGCCCGAGGTGTCGACGGTGCCCCCGGAGATCCGCAGGATCGTCGCCCACGCGACCTGCCGATCCGAGCCGTCGAAGAGGCGCGCCCCGACCCATTCGACGACCCGACCCGGCCGCAGGGTCGTGACCTCGACCCGCATCGGCGCGAGCGGCACCGGAGACATGAGTTCGACCGTGACCCGGGCCACGAAGGGCACCCGGTCGGCGTCGTGGGCCTCCCCGAGGGTCGCCAAGAGCGAGCCGACCGCCCCGCCGTGCAGGGCGTCGGCGCTCCACGGCCCCCGGGCCAGCGGGGTGGGCACGACGGTTGCGCCGACGGCCGGATCGCCGTCGAGGGTGAAGAGCGCCCCGTGCTCGGCGATGGGGTCGGCGGCCACGGGCGGCACCCTACCGACGGCCGCGGTCCCGGGTTCCGAGCCGACCGGGAGCCCGGACGGGGTACCCCGGTAACCTCCCTGCCATGGCGCGGGCCGAGCGCTTCGAACTCCACATGAGCGACGAGGACGCGCTCATGTGGAACATCGAGAAGGACCCGGTGCTGCGATCGACGATCGTGGCCGTCGGGGTCTTCGATTCCGTTCCCGACTGGGACCGGCTGCGTCGTCGCGTCGACCGGGGCACGCGGCTCATCCCCCGGCTGCGCCAGCGCGTGCAGTCGCCGCCGCTGCGCCTCGGACCGCCGCGCTGGTCGACCGAGCCCGCCTTCGACCTCGACTACCACCTGCGGCGCGTCCGGCTCCCGGGACCGGGCACCTGGCGCGAGCTCCTCGACGCGATCCAACCCATCGCCGCCGCCGGCTTCGACCGGGCCCGCCCGCTCTGGGAGTTCACCCTCTTCGAGGGACTCGCCGGACCCGAGGGCGACCGGGCCGCGATCGTCCTGAAGGTGCACCACTCGGTCACCGACGGCGTCGGGGGCATGGAGCTCCTCACGCACCTCGTCGACCTCGCACCCGACACCCCCGAGCCCGACGCATCGCGGCTGCCCCCGGTCGCGGCCGGCGAGCACCTCGGAGCGCTCGAGCTCGTGCGCGAGTCGGTCGGTCACGCCCGCCGCCGCGCCGTCGGCATCGCGAGCCGCATCCCCGGCCGGGCCCGGGCCGCGGTCGCAGCGACGTTGCGCGATCCCGTCGGTGCCGCCACCGAGACGATTCGTACGACGCGGTCGGTGGCCCGCACCATCGCGCCCGCGAGTGCGCCGCTCTCCCCCGTCATGCGCGAGCGGGGGCTGCGACGACACCTCGCCACCTTCGACATCGCGCTCGACGATCTGCGCCGGGCGGCCAAGGCCGCCGACTGCACGGTCAACGACGCCTTCGTGGCGGCCGTCATCGGCGGGGCCCGGCACTACCACGAGCGGCACGACGCGGCCCCCGACGCGCTGCGCATGACCCTGCCGATCAACCTGCGGGGTGGGAGCGACGGACCGGGCGGCAATCGCTTCGCGCCGGCCCGCTTCCCGGTGCCCGCCCACATCGCCGACCCGCACGAGCGCATGCGCGCGATCGGCGGCCTAGTCCGCGACTGGCGTTCGGAGCCGGCCCTGCAAATGACGAGCACGCTGGCCGGGGTGCTGAACCGACTCCCGACGTCGGCGACGACCGCGCTCTTCGGCGGGATGCTCAAGTGCTGCGACTTCGTGACGACCAACGTGCCCGGCGCACCCGTGCCCGTGTTCGTGGCCGGAGCCGGGGTCGAGCGCCTCTACGCGTTCGCTCCGCCCTCGGGAGCGGCGTTCAACGTGTCGCTCATCTCGCACTGCGACACCTGCTGCATCGGGATCGTCATCGACACCGAGGCGGTGCCCGACCCCGACGCGCTCGTCGCGTCGATCCGGGCCGGGTTCGACGAGGTGCTCGCCTCGGCCTGACCCCGAGCCCGGCGCGACCCGGTCGGTATCCTCACCGCGTGGACGCGCCCGCGATCGAGATCCCCGTCGACCTCCGCCCGCACGACGGTCGCTTCGGCTCCGGCCCGTCGAAGGTGCGTTCGACCGACGTCGAGGCTCTCGCCGACGTCGCGCCCGAGTGGATGGGCACGAGCCACCGCCGTGACGCCGTCCGCGACGTCGTGGGCCGGGTGCGACGCGGCCTCGCCGAGCTCTTCTCCCTCCCCGACGGCTACGAGGTCCTCCTCGGCAACGGCGGGTCGACCCTCTTCTGGGATGCCGCCGCATTCGGCCTCGTCGAGCAGCGCAGCGCGCACCTGGTGATCGGCGAGTTCTCGGCCAAGTTCGCCGACGTGACCCGGGCCGCCCCCCACCTCGGCGAGCCGAGCGTCACCGAGACGCCCCCCGGCGCCGCTCCGGTGACGCTCACCGCGACGTCCGCCGTCGACGCCTACTGCTACCCGCACAACGAGACCTCGACCGGCGTCGTGGTGCCGCTCCACCGCCCCGGAGGTGACGCCCTCGTGCTCGTCGACGCCACCTCGGCCGCAGGCGGCATGCGGGTCGACCCGCACACGTTCGACGTCTACTACTTCGCACCCCAGAAGTGCTTCGCGAGCGACGGCGGCCTGTGGCTCGCGTGCTGCTCGCCCGCCGCAGTGGAGCGCATCGAACGGATCCGGGGCACCGGACGCTGGATGCCACCGATGCTCGACCTCGGGCTTGCGCTCGAGAACTCACGGCTCGACCAGACGTACAACACCCCGGCGCTGGCCACCCTGTTCCTCCTCGCCCGCCAGATCGAATGGATGCTCGACGGCGGCGGGCTCGGTTTCGCGGCCGGGCGCAGCGACGCGTCGAGCTCGACCGTCTACGGCTGGGCCGAGGCGCACCCGCTCGCCTCACCGTTCGTCGCCGATCCGGAGGCCCGCAGCCCGGTGACGGCCACGATCGACTTCACCGAAGCAGTCGACGCCGCCGCGCTCGCCGCGGTGCTGCGGGCCAACGGGATCGTCGACACCGAGCCGTACCGCAAGCTCGGCCGCAACCAGCTGCGCATCGCCTGCTTCCCCGCCATCGAACCCGCCGACGTCGAGCGGCTCACGGCATCGATCGATTTCGTGCTCGAGCGGCTGGTGCCCTGACCCCGTGCTCACCGAGGCCCCGGCCGCCCCGCTCCCCGTCGCCGACGGCCTCGTCGCCGTCGTGAAGCGCGAGTGCCCGACCTGCACCCTCGTGGCACCGCTGCTCGTCGGGCTCGGCGCCGCCGTGGCCGTCTACTCCCAGGACGACCCGACCTTCCCCGAAGGCTGCGCGACGCGGGACGACCGCGACCTCGAGGTGTCGTTCGCGCTCGACATCGCCACGGTCCCGACCCTCCTCGTGGTGCGCGACGGACGCATCGTCGAGCGCTGCGAGGGCTGGGACCGGGCCCACTGGGCGGCGGTGACCGGCGTCGAGAACCTCGGGGCCGACCTCCCCGAGTGGAAGCCGGGCTGCGGCTCGCGCACCCACGATCCCGAAGTCGTCGACGCCCGGCTCGTGGCCGCCACCGCCCCGCGCCTCCGGGCCCGCCGGATCGAGCTCGGGGGCGACGAGGACGAAGCCGAGGCGATGTACGCCCGGGGCTGGACCGACGGCCTGCCCGTGGTGCCTCCCACCGTCGAGCGGGTCGCCCGCATGCTCGCGGGCACGAGCCGCGACCCCGACGCCATCGTGACGGTCGTGCCCCCCGACCTCGTGGAGTGCACCGTCGAGAAGGTCGCCATCAACGCGGTGATGGCGGGGTGTCGCCCCGAACACCTCCCCGTGGTACTCGCCGCGGTCGAGGCCGCCTGCACCGACGAGTTCAACATGCACGGCCTGCTCGCCACGACCTGGTTCGCCGGTCCGCTCGTCGTGGTGAACGGTCCGATCACCCGCCGCATCGGCATGAACTCCGGCGTGAACGCGCTCGGTCAGGGCAACCGCGCGAACGCCACCATCGGACGCGCGCTGCAGCTCGTCGTGCGCAACGTCGGTGGGGGCCGACCGGGCGGGGTCGACCGGGCCACGCTCGGCAATCCGGGCAAGTACACGTTCTGCTTCGCGGAAGACGAGGCCGGATCGCCGTGGGAGCCGCTGGCCGTGGAGCGGGGCCTCGCGCCCGGCACCGATGCGGTCACGCTCTTCGCCGCCGAGGGCCCCCGCGGGATCGTCGACCAGCTCTCGCGCACGCCGGAGTCGCTCGCCCGCTCGTTCGCCGCGTGCCTGCGCACCGTGGCCCACCCGAAGAACGTCTTCATCTGGGACGCCATGCTCGTGGTGTCGCCCGAGCACGCCCGGGTCTTCCACTCGGGGGGCTGGTCGAAGGCCCGGCTCCGTGAGGAGCTCGGCGCGCTCCTCGAGCTGCCGGCCGAGGAGATCGTCCGGGGCGCCGACGGCATCGCCGAGGGCATGCCCGAGGCCCTGTGCGCCCCCGGCACCCGACTGCCCAAGTTCCGGCCCGGGGGCCTGCAGATCGTCCGGGCCGGTGGCGGCGCCGGCCTGTTCTCGGCCATCATCGGGGGCTGGGCGAGCGGTGCCGTCGGCAGCGAGCCCGTCACCCGGGAGGTGCGATCATGACCCTGCTCGACCCGACCTCCGAGCGCGAGCCCGCAACCCGGGCCCGGGCGGCCCGACCGACGACGCTCGCGGGGAAGCGCGTCGGCCTCCTCGACATCCGCAAGCCGCGCGGCGATGTGTTCCTCGACCGCCTCGAGGCGCTGCTGCGCGATCAGGGCGCCGAGGTCGAGCGCTTCGCCAAGCCGACGTTCACCAAACCCGCCCCGATCGATCTCCGCCACGAGATCGCGACGAAGTGCGACGTGGTGATCGAGGCCCTCGCCGACTGAGGCTCGTGCACGTCGTGCAGTGTGCACGACACCGTCGACATCGAGGCGGCCGGCGTGCCGATGGCCTTCGTCGCGTCATCGGAGTTCGTCGACGCGGCGGCCGCCCAGGCCGAGGCGCTCGGCGCCGACCCGGCCCGGGTCTTCGTGCCGCATCCGATCCAGGACCGCACCGACGACGAGATGCGGGCACTGGCCGACGCCGCCTTCGCCGAGATCCTCGCTGCCGTCACCGAGCCCTGACCGGATCGCGATCGGGCCGCGGCCCGACCGCGATCCGACTGTGTCACGCCGTCGCGCAGACCGAGGCCAGGCTCGCGATCGCGGTGGTGCGGCGGCGTTCCTTCAACCAGTTGCGCTCGAAGCCGTTGGTGAGGAAGCACACCGACAGCCCGGTCGCCGGATCGGCGAAGGCGATCTGACCGCCCGCCCCGTCGTGGCCGAACGCACGCGGCGACGCGGCACGCCCCATGCCGTGGGCGTGGGCCCAGCCGTCGTCGGTGGCGACCATGAGGCCGATCGTGCGGTCGGCCGGAATGCCGAGCGGATCGGGGAGACGCGTGCGGACGTTGGCCGTGACGTCGGCGAGCAGATCGGCGGGGCAGAGCCGCTCATCACCGTGCAGGAGCACTTGGTAGAAGCGGGCGAGGTCGGCCGCGGTCGAGATGCCGCCACCGCCCGGCACCCCGAGCGCGCGCACCCCGGGCCGGTTGAACGCCATGAGCGCCTCGTGGGTGACCTCGGTCGTCGGGAGCTCCCGAATCCCGAGGGCCGCTTCGAGCTCATCGGCGGTCGCCTCGACCCCCACGCAGACCAGTTCGTTGACGTCGCCCTGTCGCTCGGGCGGTACGCCGAGCTCGAAACGGGCGAGCCCGAGCGGATCGAGGATGCGGCGCCGCAGGTGCACCCGGAAGTCCTCGCCGGTGAGGCGCTCGATCAGCTCGGCGAGCACCCAGTGCGCCGACGTCGCGTGGTACTCGAACCGCGTGCCCGGCTCCCAGTTGCAGCGCCAGGCCGCGAAACGCGCCAGCCGCCGCTCACGGTCGTCCCAATCGCCGAGCCCCATCGGCGCGTGCGGGAATCCGGCCGTGTGGAGCAGCACCTGCTCGAGGGTGATCACGTGCTTCCCGTTCGCCGCGAACTCGGGTATCAGCTCGGCGATTCGGGTGCCGAGGCCGATCCGCGCCTCGCCGAGCAGCGCCCAGACCGCCGCGGCGACCACCGGCTTCGTCGCCGAGAACACGACGAATCGGGAATCCGGCGCCGCGACCCCGAACGACCGCTCGAACACGACCTCCCCGTGCCGAGCGAGAGCCAGCTGCGCTCCGGGCAGCCCCTCGGGGCCCACCACCGCCTCGATCCGGGCCACGAGCGCAGCGACCGCTCCGGCATCGAGCCCGCCAGTCACCTCCGGGTGCATGCCCCTCGTCGGCGCCACGGAACGAGGCTAGGCGCGCGCCCGCCGCCTGATCCCGTAGCCTCTCGCCGTCCGGATCGGGGAGGGGAATGGTCAGGCTGCGCACGCTCATGGCGGTGATTGTCGGGTCGGCCGTTCCGCTCGTGCTCGCGGCGAGCCCGGCCGCCGCGACGGTCGACGGACCCTGCACGGCTACCGCCGGATCCTGGGAAAATGCCATCTCCTACGACGTCGCGAAGCTCGAACGGGTCACCTTGCCCCGTGAGGACGAGCTCGTCTGGCAGGCATCGGTGCTCAGCCCGGCCGCCGGCCGCCGTCCCGTCTCGGGCTCGGTCCGGGCCGACCTCCCGGCACCCCTGCCCGACGTCACGATCTGGTCGTGGCAGAGCCGATCGACGCTGAAGAGCAACTCCGGCACCTACGACTACGCCTTCAGCCCCGTGCTCGGTGGGTTCGACATCCCGGTCACCGGGGTGCACCGTGAACGGGGCGCCGTGTGCACCGGCACCGTCGTCGTCCGCTTCGAAGGCGGTGGCTTCCACAACCCGGTCGTCTTCGTGGCCGTCCTGCTCGCCGCGCTCTCCGGGTTCGGCCTGTTCGCCGCGCTGCGGCCCCGGGTGGGCTGAGCCGTGAAGACCCGTCGTCGCTGGCTCCTCGGATCGTTCTCCGGGTTCGGGTTCGGACTCTCCATCGCCATCGTCCTGCTCGGCTCCGGGGCCTTCCCGCTCGACTCGCCCTGGCTGATCTGGGCCCCGATCATCGGCCTCGCCGTCGGCATCGGCGGTGCCCTGTGGGCACCGCGCTCGCCGCAGGGCGTGAGCCCGCTCGCTCGGGCGACGTTGGCCCGACGGTCGGGCGCCGCCGTGCCTCCGGCCTCCCCCGAGGTGTGGGCCGAGCCCGCCCCCGACGCGCCGGACGCGGCACCGCCGATCGACGACAGCACCACCCCGCGAGCCTGACCCGCACCGGAGCGCTCCCCTGACCGAGGTCGGCCGCGTCGGCGTCTGGGCGCCGGCGTGGCGGATCCGAACCCTCGGACTCGTGCTCACGATCACGCTCGTGGGCTTCGAATCGCTCGCGATCACGACGGCTATGCCGGTGGCGGCCGCCGAGCTCGGCGGCCTGCGGCTCTTCGGCTGGGTGTTCAGCGCCTTCTTCCTCGGCAACATCATCGGCATCGTGTTCGCCGGTCACTCGGCCGACCGGCACGGCCCCGCGCGCGCCTTCACCGCCGGCCTCGCCCTCTTCGCGGTGTCGTTGCTGGTCGGTGGGCTCGCCCCCAACATGGCGGTGCTCGTCGCGGCACGACTGGTGCAAGGAATCGGCGGTGGCGCACTGCCCGCATCCGCGAACGTGGCGATCGTGCGCGCCTACGCGCCCGCGGTGCAGCCGCGGATGTTCGCGTTGTTCTCGACCGCCTGGGTCATGCCTGCCGTGGCCAGCCCCGCGCTGTCGGCCGCGATCTCGGAAACCTGGAGCTGGCGCTGGGTGTTCCTCGGACTCCTTCCCCTCGTCGTCGTGAATGCGTTCGTCACCGCGCCCGCACTGCGTGCGCTCGGGCCGCCTGCGGGCGAGCCGTCACCGGACCTGCGTTCGCGCGCGCTCCTGCTCGCGCTCGGTGCCGCACTCGCACTCGGTGCTGCGTCCGCACCCACACCGCTCGTCGCCGTGCCGCTCTTCGGCGCGGGCATCGTGCTGGCGGGACACGCCTTCGCCCGGCTCATGCCGGCCGGG
>JBJSXF010000018.1:0-30855 GCA_046086225.1 Actinomycetota bacterium
AGGCGAGGGCGTGCTCGCGGCCGAGGCCACGGCCCGCGCCGGTGACGATGACGATGCGTCCGTCGCAGATTCCCACGGGAGCGCACCCTACCGGCGCGCCCGTAGGCTCCGACCGGGTCGGAGGAGTGGTGATGACGACGAGTGGAGCGGAGGTCCGGCGGGTGGTCGGCGTGTACGACGCCGACGGCACCTGGTGGGGTGAGGTCGTCTACTTCGTCGGGGCCCGGTTCGGTCGCGCTCACTGCTCCCTGTGTGACATCACGCACGGGTCGCTGCGGGAGAAGGCCGAGTGGCGGGAGTGTCGCGACGCGCTCCCCGTGCCGGTGGAGTGCTTCCACCGCGACGACCAGCCCGCGGCGGTGCGGGCCGCGGCGGCGGGGACCGTCCCGGTCGTCGTGGCCGAGCTCACGGTCGGCGACCCGGTGGTGCTCCTCGGTCCCGAGGAGCTCGAGGGCTGTGCCGGGTCGGTCACCGCGTTCTCCGAACGGCTCACCGCTGCGCTCGCCCGCCTCGGCGCGGGTCCCGGCTAGGTTCCGGCGGTTCCGCCGGGCGCGGTGGGCGACGAGGAGGCACGGGTGCGCTACGGCGTGACGATGTTCATGACCGACCTGACGATCGGTCCGGCCGAGCTCGCCCGGGCGCTCGAGGAGCGGGGCTTCGCCTCGCTGTACGTGCCCGAGCACACCCACATTCCGATCAGCCGCCGCACCCCGCCCCCCACCGGCGATACCGAGCTCGCCGAGGAATACAAGCGCACGCTCGACCCCTTCGTGGCGCTCGCGATGGCCGCCGCGGTCACCGAGCGGCTCGAGATCGGCACCGGCATCAGCCTGGTGGCGCAGCGCGATCCGATCGTGACCGCCAAGGAGGTCGCCACCCTCGACCGCTGCTCGGGGGGTCGGTTCGTGTTCGGCATCGGCTTCGGCTGGAACGAGGACGAGCTCGCCGACCACGGGGTGACGATGCCCGAGCGGCGAGCCGTCGTCCGCGAGCGCATGCTGGCGATGAAGGCCCTCTGGCGCGACGAGGTGGCCGAGTTCGCCGGGGCGCACGTGGCGCTCCCGCCGTCGTGGGCGTGGCCGAAGCCGACCCGGCCCGAAGGGCCGCCGGTGCTCATCGGCGGGGCGCCCGGTCCGAAGCTCTTCGCCCAGGTGGCCGAGTACGCCGACGGCTGGATCCCGATCGGGGGCGCCGGGGTGAAGGCCGCGCTCGGCGACCTGGCCCGGGCGTGCGAGGCGGTCGGCCGCGACCCGGCGTCGATGCGCATCGTGCCGTTCGGCACCCTGCCCGATCCGGGCAAACTCGAGTACTACGCCTCGCTCGGGATCGAGGAGGTCGTGCTGCGGCTCCCCGGCTCCGACGCCGACGAGGCCCGGCGTCGGCTCGATCGGCTCGCCGCCGCTGTCGCCGTCGCCTGACCGGTCCCCGGCGGCGATCGGAGCCCGCGCGAGGATGGCGCCGTGCCCGCCCTCGGCTGCGTCCGTGCCGACGACCACGACTTCCCGCCCGAGCCGCAGGCCTGCTTGCGCTGCGGCCGGGAGGCGCCGATGCGGTTCGCCGGGCCGTGCCCCGAATGCTGCGCCCGCCTGCGCGACGAGCTGCAGGGCGAGGCCCGTTCGGTCGAGGGCGCCGAGTACGTGCCGAAGATGAACGTCACGCCGAACGCGGTTGCGTTGAAGGACGACTGAGGTGCGTCGGTAGCCTCGCCTCGTGGCCACGGGTGTGCGCGACTGGGCGACGTGCGACTTCTACGGCATGCTCGGCGTCGCGGTCGATGCCTCGGCCGACGACATCGCCCGGGCGTTCCGGACCGCAGCCAAGACTGCGCACCCCGACGCAACCGACGATCCGGCCGCGGTCGAGCGGTTCAAGGATCTCGCCGCCGCCTACTCGGTGCTCTCCGATCCGCGCACGCGGCGCGAGTACGACCGGGTCCGGGCGGCGACGCCGATCGGCGGCACGCGGCCGACCTCCGGCCGCCCGGTCGCGGCGGCGGCTTCCGGTCCGGCGGCGAGCGGTCCGGTGCTGCGGAGCCGAGCCCGAGCCGGGCTCGCGGTGCTCGCCGGCACGATCGTGGTGCTCGGCGGGCTGGTGGCGGCCGCCGTCACCCTGACCGTGCACCGGTCCGAGTCGGCCGAGCGGGCCCGTACGGTGGCGGTCACCGCCGAACGCATCTCCGGGGGCCGGATCGTGTTCCTCGACGGCTCGGGTCGGCGGATCATCACGACCGAGCCGGCCCGCAAGGGTGATCCGCGTGGGTCGGGACCGACCGTGGACGTGCGCTACGACCCGGCCGCTCCGGAGCGGGTCGTGGTCGCCACCAGTTCGGTGGGTCGCGATCTGACCCTCGCGGGGGTGGCGGCGAAGCTGCTGATCGGCGGAACGGTGGTGGTGGTGATCGGGGCCCGGGCCCTGATCAGATTCGCTCGATGATGGTCACGTTGGCCTGACCGCCGCCCTCGCACATGGTCTGCAGGCCGAAGCGCCCGCCGGTGCGCTCGAGTTCGTGGAGCAGGGTGGTCATGAGCCGGGCGCCGGTGGCGCCCAGCGGATGCCCGAGGGCGATGGCCCCGCCGTTCACGTTCACCCGCTCGGGGTCGGCGCCGGTCTCGCGTTCCCACGCGAGCACGACCGAGGCGAAGGCCTCGTTGATCTCGACCAGGTCGATGTCGTCGAGGGACATGTCTGCTCGGCGCAATGCGTGGGCGGTGGCCGGGATGGGTGCGGTGAGCATCCACACCGGGTCGGCACCCCGCACCGAGAGGTGGTGGATGCGGGCGCGGGGGCGCAGGCCGTGGGTGCGCACCGCGTCCTCGCTCGCGATGAGCAGCGCGGCCGAGGCGTCGGAGATCTGGGAGGAGACCGCCGCGGTGATGCGGCCGTCGGGTACCAGGGTGCGCAGCGATCGGATCTTGTCGAGGTCGGGCTCGCGGGGTCCCTCGTCGTGGGCGAGGCCCTCGAGCGGCACGATCTCGCGGTCGAAGCGGCCCTCGGCCCGGGCCCGCAGGGCCCGCTCGTGGGAGGTGACGGCGAAGGCTTCCATGTCGTCGCGCGTGCAGTCCCAGCGCTCAGCGATCATCTCGGCGCTGCGGAACTGCGACACCTCTTGGGTGCCGTACCGCGCCTCCCAACCCGGTGAGCCGGTGAAGGGGTTGGCGAACCCGTACTGCTCGCCGGCGAGCATCGCCGCGCTGATCGGGATCGCGCTCATCTGCTGCACGCCGCCCGCAACGACGAGATCGGCGGTGCCCGACATCACCGCCTGGGCCGCGAAGTGGACGGCCTGCTGGGAGGATCCGCACTGGCGGTCGACGGTCGTGCCCGGCACCTCGTCGCTGTAGCCGGCGACGAGCCAGCACGTGCGGGCGATGTCGCCCGCCTGGGGGCCGATCGTGTCCACGCAGCCGAAGACGACGTCGTCGACCGCGACCGGATCGACGTCGACCCGCTCCATGAGCGAGCGGACGGCGTGGGCGCCGAGGTCGGCGGGGTGGAGGTGCGAGAGCCCTCCGCCGCGACGACCGACGGGAGAGCGGACTGCGTCGACGATGTAGGCCTCGGGCACGGCGGTGAGGCTAGAGGATCGCCTTCGCGACCCGCTCCCGGTGCACGCGTGCGTCGCCCCACGCGCGGGCGAGGGCCCACGCCCGCTTCATGTAGAGGTGCAGGTCGTGCTCGGTCGTATAGCCGATCGCACCGTGGCACTGGAGCGCGGCCCGGGCGGTGGCGATCGCGGTGTCGGCGGCCTTGGCCATCGCCATGTGCACGTGGATGCCGTCGAGCGTGCAGGCGGCGCGGTAGACGAGCGGACGGGTGAACTCGAGCGCGACCCGCGCGTTTGCGAGGTGGTGCTTCACCGCCTGGAACGACCCGACGGGCACGCCGAACTGCTCGCGGTCCTTCACGTAGTCGGCGGTCATAGCGAGCATGCGGTCGGAGAGCCCGCAGAGCTGGGCCGCGTTGCCGCAGATGCCGCGGATGTAGGCGGCGTGGAGGTCGCCGGGGAAGGGCTCGGCCTCGCCGCGGACCTCGAAGACGCGTCGCGCACCGTCCACCGACGGGTGGGGCACGAGCTCGACCGCCGCCGGGTCGAAGCGACCGGCCGACGTGAGGATGACGTCGGCGGTGTCGGCCCAGGGCACGAGGGCGTGGGCGGCCGCGACGGTGAGGCCGGCCCCGACGACGGGAGCGCCGAAGGCCGCGGTCTCGACGATCGGCTCGGGCAGCGCATGACGGCCGGTCTCCTCGAGCACCAGCACGAGGTCGGCCATCGTGAACCCGAGTCCGCCGTCGGCTTCGGGTACGAGCAGGGCGGGCACGCCCATGGCCTCGAGGTGCGCCCAGAGTCCGGGCACCCGGCCCGTGGCGTTCGCCCAGGCCGCCCGCACGTGGGTCGGCGTGCACTCGCGCTCGAGGAGGTCGCGCACGGCGTCGCGTAGCGCGAGCTGATCTTCGGTGAAGGCGAACCTCATCGGCGGGGGAGTCCCAGGACGCGCTCGGCCACCACGTTGCGCTGGATCTCGTTGGTGCCCGCGTAGATCGGTCCGGCGAGCGAGAACTCGTAGCCCTTCATCCACGCACCCTCGGGGCCGTCGAGCAGCTCGGCGTGGGGGCCGAGCAGGTCGAGGGCGAGGTCGTGGAGCGCGACGTCGAGCTCCGACCAGAAGATCTTCACCATCGACGACTCGGGCCCGGTCGGCACCCCCTCGACGATGCGGGTGACGGTGCCGAACGTCTGCCAGCGGTAGGCCTCGGCGTCGATGTACGCGGCGGCGAGACGGTCGCGCAGCACGGGGTCGTCACCCCGCTCGCGGGCGAGGTCGATGAGTCGGCTCGCAGTGGCGAGGAAGCGGCCCGGTGAGCGCAGGGTGAGGCCCCGCTCGGAGCCGGTGGTGGCCATCGCGACCGCCCACCCCTGGTCGGGCTCGCCGAGCACGTCGGCGTCGGCCACGAAGACGTCATCGAAGAACACCTCGGCGAAGCCCTCGTCGCCGTCGAGGCGCTCGACCCCGCGCACGGTGACGCCGGGCGTGGAGAGGTCGACGAGGAAGTAGGTGAGGCCCCGGTGCCGCTCGGCTTCGGGGTCGCTGCGGAACAGGCCGAAGAGGTGCGTGCAGAAGGCGCCGCGGGTCGTCCAGGTCTTCTGCCCCGAGAGGCGCCAACCCCCGGCGGCCTCGTCGCGCACGGCCTGGGACCGGATGCCGGCGAGGTCGCTGCCCGCGTTGGGCTCCGACCAGCCCTGGCACCAGGTCTGGGTGCCGGAGGCCATGTTGCCCAGGTAGCGGGCTCGCTGGTCGTCGGTGCCGAACTCGAACAGGGTCGGAGCGAGGAGGAAGATGCCGTTCTGGGTGACCCGCTGCGGCGCCCCGGCCCGGTAGTACTCCTCTTCGAAGATGAGCCACTCCCAGAGCGAGGCGTCGCGCCCGCCGTACTCCTCGGGCCACGACACCACGGCGTAGCGGGCGTCGAACAGGGTGCGCTCCCACTCGAGGTGCGCGGCGAAGCCCTCGCGCGTGTCGCCCGAGGGCAGCGCGGGCCGGGGTACGTTGGCTTCGAGCCACGCTCGGCACTCGGCCCGGAAGCGCTCCTCGTCGGGGCTGAAGGTGAGGTCCATGGGCCGGCGGAGACTACCGGTGCCACCCCGGGACGGACCCATGGAGTCGCAGCCGACCGAAGCGCCCCCGCTCGACCGAACCGCGGGCCGGGTGCTCCTCGTCGACGAGTTCGGTGCCGTGCTCCTGTTCCGCGGTCGTGACGTCACCCGGCCCGACCTCGCACCCTGGTGGTTCACGCCCGGCGGCGGGGCTGACCCGGGGGAGAGCACGGCGGACGCGGCCCGTCGCGAACTGCGGGAGGAGACCGGCCTGGCGGTGGACGGGCTCGGTCCGGTCGTGCACTCCCGGCGCACCGAGTTCGCCTTCGAGGGGGTGGCGATCCGCCAGCACGAGGAGTTCTTCCTCGTGCGCACGACCCGCTTCGTGCCGGTCGCCGACGGGTGGAACGACACCGAGCGCCGGTCGCTCCTCGGGCACCGGTGGTGGAGCCTCGACGATCTCGGCGGTGTGGGGGAGACCGTGTACCCCGAGGGGCTGGCCGAACTACTGCGCTCGCTGCTCGGCGACTGACCGGGCCTCGATTCCCGAGGAGCGACCCGAGCGCGGCGGCGCCGTGCACCGGTACCGCCGCCGCTCGCTACGCCCGCGCCTCGCAGATGACGACCGGGATGTCGCGGGTCGTGCGCTTCTGGTAGCCGGCGTAGCCCTTGTACTTCGCCGTCACCTGCGGCCACATCTCGGCCTTCTCCTCCGGGGTGGCGGTGCGGGCCGTGTAGCTGCGAGTGACGCCCTTCACCGTGAGCTCGACCTCGGGGTTCGCGACCAGGTTCTTGTACCACTCGGGGTGACGGTCGTCGCCGCCCTTCGACGCGATGATCACGTAGCGGTCGGTGTCGTGGATCGGGCTCGTGAGCATGACGCTGCGCCGCTTTCCGCTCGTGCGGCCCGTCGTGTGGAGCTCGACGGTGGGCATGCCGAGCGGCTCGGCGAGCAGCCGCCCGCCCGAGACCTTCAGCACCCCGCGGTGGACGAGGTTCATCCCCTTCATGAAGAGGTCGGCGACGGAATCCCGGGTGCTCATGGTCCCTCCCAGTTGACGGTGCTGGTCAGCGGCCGACGATCACGGCCGAGCCGTGTCCGAACAGCCCCTGGTTGATCGACATCCCGATGCGGGCGCCCTCGACCTGGCGGCCCTCGGCCCGGCCCTGCACCTGCCAGGTGAGCTCGCACACCTGGGCGATGGCCTGGGCGGGAACCGCCTCGCCGAAGCAGGCGAGGCCACCGCTCGGGTTGACCGGGATACGGCCCCCGAGGGTCGTGGCTCCCGAGCGCAGCAACTGCTCGGCCTCGCCCTCGGGGCACAGGCCGATCTGCTCGTACCAGTCGAGCTCCATCGCGGTGGAGAGGTCGTACACCTCGGCGCAGTCGAGGTCGTCGGGGCCGAGGCCCGCCTCCTCGTAGGCGCGCACGGCGATCGACTCCTTGAACCCGTGGGCGGGCAGGCCGCCGGTGCCCGCCGCGCTGTCGGTCGCGAAGTTGGGGAGCTCGACGACCGTCTGCGGGTAGCTCGGGGTGACGGTGGAGATGCCCCGGATGCGCACCGGGTCGGCGACGCCGTGCGCCCGGGCGTAGTCGAGCGAGCACACGACGAGCGCGGCGGCGCCGTCGCTCGTGGCGCAGATGTCGAGGAGGCCGAGCGGATCCGAGACGATCGGCGCGTTCAGCACGTCCTCGACCGTCGCCGCCTTGCGGTAGCGGGCGTACGGGTTGCCGAGGCCGTGCGTCGAGTTCTTCACCTTCACCCGGGCGAAGTCCTCCCGGGTCGCGCCGTAGGCCTCCATGCGCCGACGGGCGTACAGCCCGAAGTAGGTGGGGTTGGTCGCGCCGAGCAGACGGAAGCGCAGCCAGTCGGGATCGTCGCCCCGCTCCCCCTTGTTGGGGGCGAGGAACCCCTTCGGGGTGGTGTCGGCGCCGATCACGAGGGCCACGTCGCAGAACCCGGCCAGGATCTGGGCCCGGGCCGTGGCGAGGGCGGTGACCCCCGACGCGCATGCCGCGTACGACGACGCCACCTGGGCGCCGTTCCACCCGAGCGCCTGGGCGAAGGTCGCGCCGGCCACGTAGCCGGGATACCCGTTGCGCATGGTGTCGGCCCCCGAGACGAACTGGATGTCGGTCCAGGCCAACCCGGCGTCGGCGAGGGCCGCCTGGGCCGCGACCACGCCGTACTCGACGAAGTTGCGGCCCCACTTGCCCCACTCGTGCATGCCGGCACCGAGGACGGCGATCTCCCGGTCGGCCATCACGCCACCGCCTTCGGGGCCCACTGCCACACCACGTACTCGTGCTCGTCGTCGGTGAACAGCGGCCCGAGCACGAGCTCCATCTCCATGCCGAGCGCAAGCGCAGCCGGGTCGGCGCCGGTCGCGAGCGGCCCGAGCACCACCATCTGCTCGGCGGTGAGCTCGACCGCGCACACCGTGTAGGGGACGAACGGATCGGGGCTCACGTAGGGCTCGGGCGGGGCGTAATGGTTGGTGGTCCACGACCACAGCCGACCCGTACGGGAGAGCTCGACCGGCTCGCGGGCCTCACCGGGTGCGGCCGGGTTGGCCGACACCGCCAGCGCGGTCGGCCAGAAGTACGACCCGGTCTCGGTGCCCCGGGCCCCGAGCAGCGCGGGTGCCGCCTCGTCCATCGTGAACCAGCCCTCGACGGCCGGCACTCGCGTCCTGCTCACGTGAGATCCCCCAGGCGCTTCAGCGCCGCTTCGGCTTCGGTCATGATCCGGTCGACCAGCTCGGCGACCGTCGGCAGGTCGTCGATGACGCCCACCGCCTGCCCGCTCGACAGCACCCCTGCGTCGAGGCGGCCATCGACGAGTCCGGCCTTCAGCAGCATCGGCGTGTTGGCCGCGAGCGCCACCTGCGACCAGGCGAGCTCGGCCTCGCGGCGCATGGCCCGCCCTTCGCGCAGCATGCCCAGCCACGAGGTGCCCGACATCTTCTTGAAGGCGACCGCGTTGCGCAGCGCACGGGGGAGGCCGGTGACGGCGTTGCCCCGCTCGAGGCCCGCGACGAGCTCGGTGCGCAGCACCCGGTGCGGTACGCCGTCGATCCGGCTGGTCACGACCGTGTCGGCGACCGAGCGCTCGAGGTAGTAGCGCTTCACCGATTCGGGGACGGTGCTCTCCTGGGTGAGCAGGAACCGGGTGCCCATGGCGACGCCGGCCGCGCCGTACGCGAGCGCGGCGACGAGGCCCCGCCCGTCGAAGAACCCGCCGGCCGCGATGACCGGGATGTCCACCGCATCGACGACCTGGGGGAGCAGGAGCGTCGTGGCGACCGGCCCGGTGTGGCCGCCACCCTCGCCGCCCTGCACGACGACGGCGTCGGCACCCCACGCCGCGACCTTCTCGGCGTGCCGCCGCGCGCCGATCGACGGCACGACCCGGGCCCCGGCGTCCTTCAGGGCCTTGATCTGCTCCTCGCGCGGCGCGAGCGCGAACGACGCGACCTTCACGCCCTCGCGGATGAGCAGCCGGACCCGCTCGGGCGCGTCCTCGGCGTCGGCCCGCAGGTTGACGCCGAAGGGCCGGTCGGTGCGTTCCTTCACGGCCCGGATCGCGGCCTCGAGCTCGGGGAGGGTCATCGTGGCCGAGGCCAGGATGCCGAGCGCCCCGGCGTTCGCGGTGGCCGAGACGAGCCGGGCCCCGGCCACCCAGCCCATACCGGTCTGGACGATCGGGACCTCGGTGTCGAAGAGGTCGCAGGCCGGGGTGCGCAGGTTCACGGGTTGGGGACCTCGGCCTCGCGGGCACCCGTGGGGTCGATGACCTCGCGGATCCAGCGGAGCTCCTCGTCGGTGGGCAGCCGCGACGTCGGCACGTCGCCGTCGATCGCCAGCTCGAAGCCGGTGGCGGCGACGACCTCGTCAACCGTGACGCCCGGGTGCACCGAGCGCAGGCGCATGCGCCCGTCGGGGGTGTCGAAGTCGCACACGCAGAGGTCGGTGACGACCCGGCCGAGGTGGTGGAAGCGCCCGGCGACCGGACCGAGGTCCCGCGCCCGGTCGTTGCCGACGCCACTCACGACGTCGACGGCGGGTACGAACACGCGCGCCGAGTGGGCCGGGATCCAGTACGAGGTCTTGTCGTTGATGGTGTTGCCCGGCGCGCCGCGCATGCCGAGCAGCTGGGCCTTCGGTCGCTCGCGGGAGCCGATGAACGCGAAGTTCTGGTTGCCCCAGCGGTCGATCTGGCTCGCGCCCATCATCACGTGCCGGCGACCCGACCACACGACGTCGAACATGGTGCGGTAGGGGTTCCAACCGGCCACGACCTTCTCGCCGCCGCCGGTGACCGGGAGGATGCTCTCCACGAGCAGCGCCTCGCCGTCGGTCATCACGAGCTCGGGGGCGACGGTGGCCTTGGCCAGCCGCCCGCCGATCACCGGCAGGGTGCCGATGGGGTTGGCGAGGATCTCGCCGTCGTCGGCGAAGCAGTCGGCGATCGCGGCCGCGCACACCTCGGCCCGGGTCGGCCCGCTCACGGCGCCACCGCCTGCTGGTACTCCGCCTCGGAGACATCGACGTAGCGGGCCGCGAACTCGGCCCAGGCCTCATCCGACTTGGCCGATGCCGCGTAGGCCCGCTGGAAGGCCTCGTCGCGGGGGTAGTCGGGGACGCACTCGGTGAAGTGGGCGCCGTGCGGGGTCTCGACCACGCCGTCGGTCATGAGCCGGTTGATGCGAATGGACTGCACCGGTCCGAGGCTCGCCAGCTCGGCGGTGTCCACGATCTGCTCGACGCTCATGAACCGGCGCCGGGCCGCCAGGCAGAAGAGGTCGTCGAAGTACGGGTCGACGTTGAGGTACTGACCGGTGCCGCCCCGATCGCCCCGGTGCATGTGCACGAGGGCGACGTCGAGCTCGAGTGCGGGCATCGCGACGAGCTCTTCGCCGTCGGCGTAGGGCGAGCGCACGGTGCGCAGGTCGGGGTTGCAGCGCATGACGTCGGAGCCGAGGCCCACGCGGGTCGGCAGGAACGGCACCCGCCAGGCCGCGGCTTGGAGGCCGAGGAGGAACATGCCCTCGTCGAGCTCGGTCGTGGAGACCGCGCCGGCCTGCCGGGCGTTGCGGAAGTGCGGCTCGAGCGCGATCGAGTCGAGGGAGACGAAGGCGTAGACCACCTCGCGTACCTTGCCGGTGCGGCACAGGAGGCCGACGTCGGGTCCCCCGTAGGAGACGATCCGCAGGTCGGTGACCGAGGACCGGGCGAGGGCGCGCACGAGGGCCATCGGCTTGCGCCGGGAGCCCCAGCCCCCGATGCCGACGGTCATGCCGCTCTCCACCTCGGCGACCACGTCGTCAATCGTCATGCGCTTGTCGGGGACCACGTTCCTCCTTCCGCGACCAGAGTGCCAGAATGCCCGCACCATGGACGAGTTGCGATTCGACGGGCGGACGGTCCTCGTCACCGGCGGGTGCCGGGGGATCGGGCGCGGCATCGCCGAGCGGTTCGCCGCGCGCGGAGCCGACGTGGCGATCTGCTGCCGCCACGAACCCGCCGACCGGCCCGACGGGTGGTGCTTCGTCGAGGCCGACATCCGCGACGCCGATCAGGTGGACGCCGTGATCGCGGCGACGGTCGAGCGCTTCGGGCGCCTCGACGTGCTCGTCAACAACGCGGGCGGGTCGCCACCGGCCGACAGCGCGACCGCCTCGCCCCGGTTCACCGCCGGGATCATCGGGCTCAACCTCACCGCCGCGCTCGTGTGCGCCCAGCGCGCGAACGCGGTGATGCAGACCCAAGCCGACGGCGGGACGATCGTGAACATCGCGAGCGTGAGCGGGGTCCGGCCCTCGCCGGCCACGCTCGCCTACGGCGCGGCCAAGGCCGGGCTGCTCAACGCGACGAAGACCATGGCCGTGGAGTACGCGCCGCGGGTGCGGGTGAACGCGGTGGTGGTCGGGCTCGTCGTCACCGAGCAGGCGCACCTCTTCTACGGCGACGAGGCGGGCATCGCCGCGGTCGGGGCGACGGTGCCGCTCGGACGCATGGCCGAGCCGTCCGACATCGCCGACGTCTGCGTGTTCCTCGCCTCGCCCCTGGCGCGCTACGTGACGGGAGCCGAGATCCTCGTGCACGGCGGCGGCGAGCGACCGGCCTACCTCGAGGCGGCCACCGGCGAGGTGGTCGGGGAGACCGGGGCCGGGCCTACGGGTGCTGCGAGCTGACCGACACGACTTCGCCGGTCATGTACGACGCGAGGTCGCTCGCCAGGAACACGATCACGTTGGCGACCTCGACCGGGTCGGCTCCCCGCCCGAAAGCCTCGCGTGACGCGAGCTCGGTGAGCAGCTCCTCACTCGTGACCTTGGCCAGGAACGGGTGCACGGCGAGCGACGGCGCGACGGCGTTCACCCGCACGCCGTGCGGGGCGGCCTCGACGGCCGAGCAGCGGGTGAGGGCCATGACGCCCGCCTTGGCTGCCGCGTAGTGGCTCTGGCCCCGTTGGGCCCGCCAGCCGATGACCGAGGCGTTGTTGACGATCGCCCCGGTGCGGCGCGGGCACATGTGCCGCAGGGCGGCCCGGGTCATGCGCATCGTGCCGGTGAGGGTGACGTCGAGCACCGAGAACCACTGCTCGTCGGTCATCTCGGTGAGCTCGACCTCGCCACCGAGTCCGGCGTTGTTGACGAGCACGTCGAGCCCGCCGCACACCTCGATCGTCTCGGCGAGGAGGCGCTGCACGTCGTCCTCGTTGGTGACGTTCGCCCGGATCGCGTGGGCGCCGAGCTCCTCGGCCGCCTCGGCCAGGCGCCGTTCGTGGATGTCGCTGATCACGACGCGTGCGCCCTCCTCGGCGCAGCGCCGGGCGGTGGCCAGGCCGATGCCCGCGCCGGCCGCCGCGGTGACGAGCACCGACTTCCCGGTGAGGAGGCCGTGGCTCACCGGGGCTCCCGGGGGAGGCCGAGAGCCTGCTCGCCGATGACGTTGCGCTGGATCTCGTCGGAGCCGCCGTAGATCGTGTCGGCGCGCGACGAGAGGAACAGGCGCACGAGTCGCTCGTCGTCAGGGGTGGCGCCGGCCAGGCCGTCGGCCCCGATGACGTCGATCGCGAGCTCGCCGAGCGAGCGGTGGAAGCCGGCCCAGAAGAGCTTGTGGATCGCCGTGGCGGGCGCGATCTCGCCCCGCTCGAGCATGGGCAGGGTGCGCAGGGCGTGGTAGCGCATCACCCGCAGGGTCATCCAGGCGTCGGCGAGTCGGCGGCGGATGGTGGGTTCGGCGGCCGCGCCGTTGCCGTTCGCCCGGCGGGTGATCTCGACCAGCTCGTTCTCGAACGCGAGCTGCTGGCCGAGGGTGGACGCGCCCCGCTCGAAGGCGAGGGTGCCCATCGCGACCCGCCAGCCGTTGTTGACCCCGCCCACGACGTTGGCCTCGGCGGTGCGGGCGCCCTCGAAGAAGGTCTCGTTGAACTCGCTGTGGCCGGTGATCTGCACGATGGGTCGGATCTCGATGCCGGGCTGACCCATCGGCACGAGCAGGTACGACAGGCCCTTGTGCTTGGGGGCGTCGCGGTCGGTGCGGCAGAGCACGAAGATCCACTGCGACCAGTGGGCGAGCGAGGTCCAGACCTTTTGGCCGTGGATCACCCACTCGTCGCCGTCGAGCTCGGCCCGGGTCTGCACGTTGGCGAGGTCGGAGCCGGCGTTCGGCTCCGAGTAGCCCTGGCACCACAGCTCGGTACCGGAGAGGATGCCGGGGAGGAAGCGGCGGCGCTGGTCGTCGTCACCGAAGTGCACGATGGTCGGCCCGAGGAGACCCTCGCCGACGATCCCGACCCGACCCGGCCCACCGGCCCGGGCGTACTCCTCGTAGAACACGACCTGCTCGAGCAGGGTGGCCCCCCGCCCGCCGTACTCCTGCGGCCAGCCGAGCCCGATCCAGCCGTGGCGGCCGAGCTCCTGCTCCCACTCCCAGCGCTCCTCGAAGCAGTCGTGCTCCTCTCCGGGTCCGCCCCGGCCCCGCACGTTCGCGAAGCGTCCGCCGAGGCGGTCGTCGAGCCAGCGCCGGGCCTCGTCGCGGAAGCGCTCCTGGTCGGGGGTGAAGCGCAGGTCCATCGGGTGCCGACGTTACCGACCGCGCCGGCCGACCCCGAGATCGGCGCGCTCCCCGAACGCGCCGGCCGACCCCGAGATCGGCGCGCTACTCGAGCGCGCCCTGCTCGGTGAGGGCTGCGATCTCGGCGGCGTCGAGGCCGAGCACCTCGCCGAGTACCCATGCGTTGTCCTGGCCGAGGGTCGGGCCCGGGCGGTCGTAGCCCACCGGGCAGCCGGGGATTCGGAACCCGTTGTGGCCGTAGCGGCCCTCGCCGAGGAACGGGTGCACGTGGGTCTCGAAGTGGTGGCGGTGCGCGAGCTGCGGGTCGGCGTGGAGGTCGCCGAAGTCCTGCACGGGCACCGCTTCGAGACCGGCGGCCTGGAGCTGCTCGGCCACGGCGATGCGGGTGCGTCCGGCGGTCCACGCGGCGACGTCGGGTCCGGTGATCGCGTGGAGCCGAGCGAGCTCGTCGGCGTCCCAGCAGGCGATGGCGACCCACCGGTCATCGATGCCGTCCTCGATCGTGCACGGGAACACGTCGTGGAGCACGGCGTCGGGATGGTCGTTGCCCATCCGCTCTCGGGCGACGCCCTCGACCTCGTATTCGAGGAGCCACGGCGCGAGCGACCAGCTTCCGCACTCCACTTGGGAGACGTCGAGGTGCACGCCACGGCCGGTGCGCCGGCGGTAATGGAGGCCGGCGGCGAGCGCGGTGGAGACGAAGCGCGGCGCGAGCGAGTCGGTGATCGTGCCGTAGGGCCCGACCGGCTCGCGGTCGGGCCACCCGGTGAGGGCGTTGTAACCCGAGAGGGCGGCACCCTGACCGCCGAATCCGGGGTAGTCGCGGTGGGGTCCGGTCTGGCCGTTCAGGCACGACGAGAGCATCACCAGGTCGGGCCGGAGCTCGGCGAGCGAGTCGTAGTCGAGGCCGAAGCCCTTCATGGCCCGCGGGGCGAAGTTCTCGCAGACGGCGTCGGCCCACTCGACGACGAGCCGGCGCACGAGCGCGACCGCGGCCGGATCCTTGAGGTTGAGCGTGAGGTTGCGCTTACCGACGTTCAGGCCGTCGTACATCGGCGCGCCCTCGAGGCCGTGCGGGTTGGCGGGCCCGAGGGCCATCGTGCGCAGGAAGTCGGGGCGTGAGCGCGACTCGATGCGCAGCACCGTGGCCCCGTGCTCGACGAAGTACCGCGTGGCGATCGGGCCGGCCGCGCCCGAGCCGAACTCGAGGATGCGCAACCCGGCCCACGCCGGCGCGGGGCTGCGGAGAGACGCGCTGCGGGCGGATCGGGGGGCGAAGGGGGTCGGGGGCTCCGGCCGGGCGGGCGCCACTGCGCCGTCGGCGCTGCGCATGACGGCGAACGAGCGGGGGAAGCGCTCGATGCCCTCGACCGGTCCGAAGAACTCCCGGTCGGCGAGCTGGGCCGAGGCGAGGATCTCCCGGGGTGAGTTGATGGGTGCGAGCATCGCGTTCGTCTCGCACGCGAGGTCGTAGAGCTCCTGCATCGTGTGGTCGGCGAAGTACGCGGCGACGGCCGCCTCGATCGCGGCGAGGTCGGCCTCGTCGGCGGTGTTCTGGTTGAACGCCGACCAGTCGCGGGGTGGGAGCCCCGCCTTCGACGCGATGAGCTCGAGGCTGGCGACCCGGGCCTTGCCGCCGCGGATGCCGAACGAGACGAAGCCGTCGCTCGTGGGCCAGATCTCGCGCGTGCGGCCGATGTTGGCGCCCCGGCGGCGGCCCCGGTCGCCGGTGCGGAAGAACTGCCCGGGCGAGACCATGCTCGCCACGAGCACGGTCTCCTGCATGGAGTGGTCGATCTCGCCGGTCGCGCCGCACCAGAGGGCGGTGAGGGCGGCGAAGGCCGCCTCCGGGCCGGAGTGCGCGTAGGCCGCGGGCTCGGCGCAGCGGATCGGCGGGCGATCGGGGTCGCCGGTCACGTACATGTTCCCGCTCGCGGCCATCACCCCGAGGTCGGACCCCCGCCACGCCGAACGGGGCCCGGTCGCGCCGAAGGGCGTGAGGTGCACCCAGACCGCGCCCGGGGCCCGGCCGGGATCGAGCCGGTGGAACGCCGGGGCGCCGGGGGAGTCGAGCACGACGTCGGCGAGGGCGAGGAGCTCGTCGAGCGCGGGGTCGTCGGCGGCGAGGGCGCGCACCGCCTTGCCCGCGTTCCAGGCCCGGGCGCTGCGTCGGGGGAGTGGGTCGCCGGTCGCGGGCACGACCCGTACGACCGCGGCGCCGAGATCACCGAGCACGCGCCCGGCTCGGGCGGCGGGCTCGTCACCGAGATCCAGCACGTTGATGCCGTCGAGCAGGCGTTGCGGCACGCTCGCGTCCCCCTCCGTAGACTGCGCCCACGAACCTGACGCCCGTGTCAGCGAAGGGACGGTACCCCATGGCCAGCCAGCCGATCGTCGACGCCGACTGCCACATCCTCGAGCCGCCGGACATCTGGCAGAACTGGCTGCCGGCCAAGTACGCCGACAAGGCGCCGCAGCTCGTGAAGGACCACGAGGGCGGTGACGCCTGGCTCACCGCGGTCGGCGGCGACCCCGATCCGATCGGGCTCACGGCCACCCCGGGCATGCCCTTCGACAAGTTCCGGTGGTTCGGGGTCACCTACGACGAGGCCCGCACCGGTTGCTACAACGGCGCGGCCCGGCTTGCCGACATGGACCTCGACGGTGTGACCGCCGAGATCCTCTTCCCGCCCCAGCGGACGTTGAGCCACTTCCTCGGCGACGACGACGAGGAGTTCGTGCTCGCCGGGGTCGAGGCCTACAACAACTTCTTGTTCGAGGAGTTCTGCGCGCCCGACCCGATGCGCCTCATCGGCATGGCCCAGATCCCGTCCACGGGCATCGACCACGCGGTGGCCGGCCTGAAGCTGGCCGCGGAGCGCGGAGCCAAGGGCGTGCTCATCTCCAATTGGCCGGCCGGCAACGCGAACCTCTCCCGCGACGACGACCCGTTCTGGGCGGCCGCGGCCGAGATGGGCATGCCGGTCACGATCCACATCAACATCATCAGCCGAGCCCAGCGCAGCGCGTCCCGGCGGGCGGCGGCGGCCAAGGGCAACAAGCTCTACGACATGGCGAGCGAAGCGACCCGGGCCAAGGCGATCGGCGGCATGAGCCACGTCTTCTCCATGACGACGGGCGCCATGACCGACCTCATCTTCACCGGGGTGTTCGAGCGGTTCCCCGAACTGCAGGTGGTCTGGATCGAGACCGGGGTCGGCTGGATCCCGCACTTCCTCGAGTGCCTCGACGACCGTTGGTGGCGCAACCGGGTGTGGGGCGACCTCCCGCTGAGCGAGCCGCCCTCCACCTACTGGTTCCGCAACAACGCGGCGACCTTCATCGTCGATCGCACCGGCGTGGAGCTGCGCAACCGGGTCGGGGTCGAGAACATGATGTGGTCGAGTGACTACCCGCACCACGGCAACGACTGGCCGTACTCCCGCAAGACCATCGAGGAGATGATGGGCGGCATCGCCGAGGAGGAGCGGGCGCTCGTCACCGGCGGCAACGCGGCCCGGATCTGGGGTCTGGAGATCTGAGCGGTCGGGGTCGGGTCGACCGACCCCGCCTCACTCCGGACGGTCGAGGCGGAGGCCGCCGACGCCGGTGCCGGTGGTCTCGGCCGTGCGGATCGCCTCGAGCGTGAGCCGCTGCAGCGTGCGCTGGTGCACGTAGTTGAGCACCCGGTCCACGGCCGGGATCATGCGGTCGGTGTTGGCGGTGAGGCTGCGTTGCACGGCCTCGACGGCCGCCCGGTCCCAGTCGCGCCCCTCGCCGGAAAGCATGGCGTGGACGTCGGCTTGGAGCACGGCGAAGTGCCGGACGTAGATCTCGGCGAGGGCGACGAGGATCTCCTCGGTCATCCCGATGGCGGCGAGCTCGGCCACCGCCCGCAGCAGGCCGAGGTCGTCGTCGTCGTAGGCCTCGTGGCCGAGCGAGGCCGGTTCGGCGAGCAATCCGACCGCCTGCAGCCGCTCGACGAGGTCGGGGTCGAGGCCCGATCCGGCGACCAGGTCGGCGAACGACCGGGTCCGGCCGTGGGCCGCGAAGAGATCCTCGAGTCCGGGCCGGTCGGCGTCGAGCAGCGCCTTGATCGCGGCGAGTGAGAACCGTCGGTCCTGGAGCTCACGGATCCGGGCGATCCGCGCCGCGTGGTCGGGCCCGTAGACGCGATGGCGGCCCTGCTTCTCGCCCGGGGGGAGCAGGCCCTCGCGCACGTAGAACCGCACCGTGTCGACCGTGATCCCGCCGATTCGGGCGAGGGCGTCGATGCGCCAGGCCTCGGGGGCGACGGGCTCGTCTGCGGGGGTGGGGTCGGGCACGGTTCGCTCGGAGGGGGTGCGCCGGGAGGGCGTGGGGGGCGGGCCCCGGGGAATAGGCGTGGGGAGGCTAGCGGGCCTCGGCCCGAGTTGACACCGCTGACGTTGAGAGCATATACTCTCAACGTCAGCGAACCAAGAGCAACCACCCCGGGAACGATCGCTCGTCGAGTCGCTCCTCTGAGCGGATGCTCATCCGGTTCGATCCCAGCACCGGAGACGAGGTGATGGAAATGCGAATCCACGCACCGATCCACTCCCCCCAGGAGCACCGGCCCGATCCCGCGCAGGCGATCCAGTGGCTGGCGTCCCGCCTCGGGTGGGAGCGCACGCTCGACTCGCTGCGGCGCAACGAGCCCGAGGAGCCGGTCGCCCGCGCCGCCTGATCAACCTTCTCCGCCGCCGCGCTCCCCCCGTGCGGCAGCGAAGCGTTCGGCCCCGGTGTCCCCCCGCCGGGGCCGATGCGCGTCCCGGGGCGTCCGATGGCTCGGTGGCGGGGCGGATCAGGCGTTCCTGCGCACCCAGCGGGGGAGAGCGACGTCGTCGATCCGGTGGAAGACGACCTCCACGGGCTCGCCGATCACGATCGTGGTCGGGTCGATCTCGCCGATCGGTCCGTCGGCCGCGGCCACCAGGTTGCCCACGAACCGGATCGTCGGGTCCTCATCGAGCTCGACGATGATCGCGTTGTAGGGAGCCTCGGCCGCGAAGGCGGGGAGCAGCGGCGGGTGGGCGACGATGAACGACCAGATCCGACCGCGGCCCGAGGTGTCGCGCCACACGACCTCGGTCGAGCGGCAGTGCGGGCACATCGGGCGGGGTGGCATGCGCCGGGCGCCGCAGTTCCCGCAGGTCTGCACGACGAGGCGGCCCTCGGCGCACGCAGCCCAGAAGTCGGCGGCGGTCTCGTCGTCGAGATCGGGGAGCAGCCACGTCGTCTCCACGTCAGGCCTCCTTCGTGAACACGATGGCCGAGGTGGGCACGCCTTCGCCCGAGGTGACGAGCGACACGTCGGCGTCGGCGACCTGGGCGGTCGAGGTGCCCCGAATCTGGCGCACCCCCTCGAGCACCAGGTTGAACCCGTGCACGTAGGCCTCGCTCATCCCGCCGCCCGCCGTGTTCACGGGGAGGCGGCCGTTCGGCCATTCGATGCCGCCGTCGTCGGTGAACGGGCCGCCTTCGCCCCGCGCGCAGAACCCGTAGCCCTCGAGCGAGAGCAGGATGAGCGGGCTGAACGCGTCGTAGAGCTGGGCGACCTTCACGTCGGCCGGGGTGACGTCGGCGAGGTCCCACATCCGCCGGGCCGCGGTCCAGGCCGGGCCCCGCAGCGGGTCGTCGGTGAAGTAGTTCGTCATCGTCTGGTGCTGAGCCGGCAGCCCCTGCGCGAACGCGTGGATGTACGCCGGTGGGTGAGGCAGGTCACGCGCTCGCTCGGCCGAGGTGACGACCACGGCGAGCGCGCCGTCGGTCTCCAGGCAGTTGTCGAACAGGCACAGTGGCTCGGAGATCCACCGGGCGCTCAGGTAGTCGTCGCGCGTCATGGGCTTGTGGCCCATGGTGGCGAGGGGGTTGCGGGCCGCGTGGGCCCGGAACGCGAGGGCGACGTTGGCGAGGTGGTCGCGGGTCGCCCCGTACTCGTGCATGTAGCGCCGGGTGAGCATGGCGATCTCGTCCACCGGGCGGATCAGCCCGAAGGGACGGGTCCACTGATGCGTGTCCGCGAGTCGGGCTGCAGCCTGGGCCCAGGGGCGCGACGCCGCCGCCGAGCGCTTGCGGGCCCGCCAGGCGACCGCGGTCGTGCACTGACCGGTGGCGACCGCCATGGCGGCCTGACCGACGACCCCGCAGCCGGCCCCGCCCCCGTAACCGACCTGGGAGAAGAACGTGATGTCGCCGAGGCCGACCGCCCGGGCGACCTCGACCTCCCGGAACGGCTCCAACGTGTAGGAGGCGAGCCCGTCGACCTCCTCCGGCGCGATCCCGGCGTCGTCGAGCGCGAGGGAGATCGCCCGGCACGCGAGCGCGAGCTCGGACTCGGGCAGGCCCTTGCCGAGCTCGGTCTGGCCGATGCCGACGACGGCCGTGCGGTCCTTGATGCCTGCGCTCACCAGCCCTTCCACTCCGGTGCACGGCGCTCGCGGAACGACTGGACCCCCTCGGTCGAGTCGGCGGTGCCGGTGTTGAGCTCGACGAGCATCGCCTCCTCGTTGAGCAGGTCGCGCCGCGAGAGCTCCGACGCGTCGTGGAGCAGCCGCTTCGACCAGCCGATGGCCTTCGTCGGGCCACCGGCGAGCCGCTCGGCCCACTCACGCGCGGTGTCGTGCAGGTCGGCGGCGGGCACGACCTTGTTCACGATGCCGAGCCGCTCGGCATCCGCCGCCGAGAGGTCGTCACCGAAGAACACCAACTCCTTCGCCTTGTGCAGGCCGACGATCCGGGGCAGCAGGTACGCGACGCCGGCATCGGGCACGAGGCCCCGGCGTACGAACACCTGGATGATCTTGGCCGTGTCGGCCGCGACCACGAGATCGGCGGCGAGCACGAGCATGGCGCCCCCGCCGGCCGCAGTGCCGTTCAGCGCGGCGATCACCGGCTTCTCGCAGTCCTGGATCGACTGCATGAGCTGCTGCATGCCGCCGCGCATCATGTCCACGGCCGCGCCGACCACCCGGTCGGGCGCTCCTTCGGGACGGTCCCGGCGCGGGGGGATCGGCACCGAGAGATCGGCGCCGGTGCAGAAGTGGCGCTCGCCGGCCGCGGTCAGCACGACCGCCCGGACCGCGAGGTCCTCGTGCGCGTCCCGGAAGGCCTCGGTGAGCGCGTCACGTACGTAGTACGGGATCGCGTTCGCCTTGTCGGCCCGGTTGATCGTCAGCCACAGCACGCCGTTCTCGACGTGGCGCAGCAGCTCGTCGTCGTTCACTTCCTCACCACCAGTGCATCGAGCGCGACCGTGCCGCGCGGCTTCACTACCAACGGATTCACATCGAGCTCGGCGACCACGTCGGCCAGCTCGGTCACGAGGGTCTGGACCTTCATCACGGTCGCGACGAATGCGTCGACGTCGACGGCTCGACGGCCCCGGGTGCCGTGCAGGAGGGGCAGGCCTCGGAGCGCCCCGAGCGCCCGGCGGACCTCGTCCTCCGCGAACGGCGGCACCCGGGTCACGACGTCGCCGAAGACCTCGACGAACACGCCACCGAGCCCGAAGGTGACCACCGGCCCGAAGAGATCGTCGGTCGTCGAGCCGACGAGGGTCTCCACGCCGTCGGTCACCATCTCGCAGACGAGGATGCCCTGCACGCTCGCCCCGGCGGCTTCGGCGGCCCGGACCAGGTCGGCGTGCGCAGCGCGCACCTCGGCGGCCGTCGACACGCCGACGCGGACCGCACCGGCCTCCGACTTGTGGGCGAGATCGGGCGAGGCGACCTTCATCACGACCGGGTAGCCGAGCGTGCGGGCCGCGGCCACCGACTCGGCCGCGGTCCGGCAGAGCCGGTCGCGCGTCGTGCGAATGCCGTAGGCGCGGAGCACCCGCTTGGCGTCCCATTCGGAGAGCGCGCCGCCGGGTTCGGCTCCCGCCTCGATGATGCGGCGGGCCTTGGCCGCCGCAGGCGTGGGCTGCCGCGGTGCGGCCCGGAACGGCGAGCGGTGGCGGGCCGCGAAGCTCCAGTAGTCGGTGTAGGCCCGGACCGCCCGGACGCAGTTGCCGAAGGTGCGGAACACGGGCAGGCCGCCGTCGAGGAGGCGGCGGTAGTACGTGTCGTCGGTTCCCGCCGGCGCGCCCCAGACCACGAAGACCGGCTTCGTCGTCGTGCGCGCGGCGTCGACGATGTCACGGGTGAGCGGCTCGCTGAACGCGGCGACCGCGCCCGTGATCGGGATGACGAGCACGTCGATCCGAGGATCGGCGAGCACGGCGTCGAGGATTCGACGTCCGCGGTGGTCGGCGACGGGCGGACCGCCGCAGTCGACCGGGTTCGACACCCGGAGGTAGTCGGGGATGAGGCCGTCGTGCAGGGTCCGCTGGGTGGTCCCGGTGAGCTCGGGGAGGGCGAGCCCGGCCGCGGCGAGGAGGTCGGCCATGTGCGCACCGGTACCGCCCGAGATCGCGTAGACGCCGACACCGGGCGTACGGCCCCGGCGGGCCCAGACCGGGATCGATGCGGGTCGCGTACGGGCCAGTGCCATCGAGACCTCGAGCAGCTCGTCGAGTCCGTCCACCCGGGTGACGCCGAACTGGTCGAACGCAGCCGCCACCACCGTGTCGGACCCGGTGAGGTGTCCGGTGTGCGACTGGGCCATCGAGCGTCCGGCTTCGCTGCGGCCGACCTTCACCATGACGATCGGCACCCGCCGGGCCGCGGCGTGGTCGGCGGCGAGCATGAGCGTGCGCCCGTCGCGGAAGCCCTCGATGTAGCAGGCGAGCGCCCCGACTTCGGGCTGGTCGGTGAAGTAGCGGGCGAAGTCCGCGAACTCGAGATCGACCTCATTGCCGGTCGGGGCCCAGTGGGAGAGGCGGATGCCGACTTCCTGCCCCTGGAACACCGGTCGGCCCTGGTGGCCCGACTGGGTGATCAGGGCGATGGCCGGCCCCTCGAGATCGGTGCGGAAGTCCTCGAACGCGTTCAGGTTGGTGTTCGGCCCGAGCAGCCGCGTCGCACCGCCGGCGACGAGGTCGACGAGGCGGGCCTCGCGCTGCGCGCCCTCGGCTCCCGTCTCCGAGAACCCGGCGGCGAAGATCACGGCGAACCGGGCGCCCCGGGCCCGGGCTTCGGCGAACGTCGCCTCGGGGCGTCCGGTGAGGATGATGACCAGATCGATGGCGCCGGGCACCTCGGCGAGCGTTCCGACGCAGGGGCGTCCGAGTACCTCGGTGTAGCCCGGGTTCACCGGGTGGAACTCGGCTCCGTTGCGGTCGGCCCAGGCCGCGAGCTTGCGGGTCATCGCCGTGTTCGGGCGGGCCGACTGCTCCGACGCGCCGACGACGGCGATGCGGCGGGGGTGGAGGAAAGTGTCGAGGTCGACGTCGCGCAGCCGGAGCGGACGCCCGCTCACATCGAGGGGGAGTCGACGGGCCACGAGCGGATTCTGACAGTCGCGTCAGTTTCGGAGCCATTCGGTAGCGTCGCCTCGTGCGCACCGTGGCCGTGGTCGGGATGTCCCTCGCCGGGCTGCGGACGGTCGAAGCGCTCCGCCGGGAGGGGTTCGCGGGTCGGATCGTCGCGATCGGGGCCGAGCGGCACCTGCCCTACGACCGCCCGCCGTTGTCGAAGGACCTGCTGCGGGGCGAGGCGGGACCCGAGAACGTCACACTGCGCAAGCAGGGCTGTGACGACCTCGATCTCGACTGGCGGCTCGGCCGGTCGGCGACCGCGCTCGATCTCGGCGACCGGGCCGTCGTGCTCGACGACGGCGAGCGGGTCGGCTTCGACGGTCTCGTGATCGCGACCGGGGCTGCGGCTCGCACCCTCCCCGGCACCCCCGACCTCCCGGGCCTGACGGTGCTGCGCACCCTCGACGACGCGCTCGCCCTGCGGGCCCGCCTCGACGCCGGCGCCCGGGTGGTGGTGATCGGGGCCGGTTTCATCGGCGCGGAGGTGGCCGCCACCTGCCGGGCGCGCGGACTCGACGTCACCGTGCTCGAGGCGCAGGCGCAGCCCATGATCCGCGGGCTCGGACCGGAGCTCGGTGCTGCGGTCGCCGAGCTCCATCGCGATCACGGCGTCGACCTGCGTACCGGGGTGGTCATCGACGCGATCGAGGGCGACGCGGCCGGGGTCCGGGGCGTGCGTCTCGGCGACGGCGCGTTCGTCTCGGCCGACGCCGTCGTCGTCGGGATCGGCGCCCGACCCCACACCTACTGGCTCGACGGCTCGGGGCTCACCCTCGACGACGGGGTCGTGTGCGACGAGACGGGTCTCGCCGCGCCCGGGGTGGTTGCCGCCGGAGATGTGGCGCGCTGGCCCAATCCGCTCTTCGACGGCGAATCCATGCGGCTCGAGCACTGGACCAACGCGGCCGAGCAAGGGGTCCACGCGGCCCGTCGCCTCCTCGGTCACGCCGAGCCGTTCGCACCGGTGCCGTTCGTGTGGTCCGACCAGTACGACCGCAAGATCCAGACGGTCGGGCGCGTCTCGGCCGACGCCGAGATGCACATCGTGCACGGCACGGTCGCCGAGCGACGCTTCGTCGCGCTGTTCGGTCGCAACGGCCGCCTCGTCGGCGCGCTCGGGTTCAACCGTGCGCCGCAGGTCGTGCACTACCGGCGGCTCATCGCGGAGCGCGCCCCGCTCGCCGACGCTCTCGCGCACGCCGCTCGATGACCGACGGCGCACCGGTGCGACTCGTCACGCCGCGGTTCGTCCTCGTCGTGACGTGCGGACTCTCCTACTTCCTCGCCTTGACGATGCTCCAGCCGGTCTTACCGCGCTACGTGCGCGACGACCTGGGGCGGGGTGACATCGCGGTCGGGATCGCGGTAGGTGCGCTGGCGATCGGCGCGATCGTGCTGCGACTCTGGGCCGGTCGGCTGGGTGACACGGTCGGACGGCGCGCCCTGATCGTCGCCGGTGCCGCCCTCGTCGCGGTCTCGACCCTCGGCTACGGCCTCGTCTCCGAGCTGTGGTGGATCGTCCTCATGCGGCTGATCACCGGCTTCGGCGAGGCGGGCTTCTTCGTCGGAGCGGCGACGATGATCACCGATCTCTCGCCACCCGAACGGCGGGGCGAGGCGGTGAGCTATTGGTCGGTGGCGGTGTACGGCGGCCTGGCGTTCGGTCCGTACCTCGGTGATCTGGTGCAGTCGGGCGGCAGCGCCGAGCTCGCCTTCCTGGTGTCGGCGGGCCTGGCCGGCGTCGCGTTCGTGCTCGGGATCTTCACGCGTGACGTGCCCCGGGCGCCGGTCGACCCGGCGGCCGGGTCCGGGCGGCGGCTCTGGCACCCGGCGGCGCTGCGACCCGGCACGATCCTGTTCCTCGGGCTCATGCCGCTATCGGCCTTCGCGCCGCTGCTCCCGCTCTACGTCGACTCCGCCGACGGCCCCGACGTCTCCGCCGGGTCGGTCTTCCTCGTCTACGGCGTGCTGATCATGACGGTCCGCCTGGTGGGGGCCCGCATCCCCGACCGGCTCGGTGCGAGGAAGGCGGGCGGGCTGGCCCTCGCGCTCATCGGCTCCGGGATCATCGTCGCGGCCGCGGTGCCGTCGGCCTTCGGCCTCCTCGCCGGGACGGTCGTGCTCGCGTGCGGGATGTCGCTCCTCTACCCGGCGATGCTCCTCCTCGCCCTCACGGGCATCACCGACTCGGAGCGGGCGTCGGTGGTCGGCACGTTCTCCTCGTTCTTCGACGCGTCGGCCGGGTTGGGGGCGATCATCGCCGGGGCGGTGGCGGAGATCGCCGGCTACCGGGGCGCGTTCGCCACCTCGGGGCTGGCCTGCGTCGTCGGTCTGCTGCTCCTCCGTCGGCGGGTCGCGGCCGCGTAGCCTCCGCCGATGCCGTCGTTGCTGGTCACCAACGACTTCCCGCCCAAGGTCGGGGGCATCCAGTCGTACCTGCACGAGCTGTGGAGTCGACTCCCGGCCGATGAGACCACGGTGCTCACGACGGCGTTCGCCGGGGCCGAAGAGTGGGACGCGACCCAGGCCTTCCGGATCGTGCGGAGCCCGAAGTCGGTGCTGCTGCCCTCGAGGGCCCTCGCCCGGGACGTCGACGCCTTGGCCCGCGAGGTCGGGGCCGACGTCGTCTTCCTCGATCCGATGCTCCCGCTCGGGCGGATCGCTCCGCACGTGCGGTCCGCCCCGACGGTCGTGGTCGCCCACGGGGCCGAGATCACGTTCCCGGCCCGGCTCCCCGGGCTCCGGGCCGCGGGTCGGCGGGTGCTCGACGCAGCAGCCGGGGTGATCGCCGCCGGCGGGTATCCGGCGGCCCAGGCAGCGGCGGTCGCCGGACGTCGGGTTCCGGGGGTCGTCATCCCGCCCGGCGTCGATGTCGATCGGTTCCGACCGGCCTCGGCCGAGGCCCGGCGGGCGGTGCGCCGCCGATTCGGTCTCGATCCCGACCGTCTGCTGGTGCTCGGACTCTCGCGCCTCGTGCCGCGGAAGGGCTTCGACGTCGTCATCGACGCCGCCGGGCGGCTCGACCTTCCGGTGCAGGTCGCGATCGCCGGCCGCGGCCGCGATCGGGCGCGACTCGAACGGCGGGCCCGGGGCAGAGCCGACGTCCGTTTCCTCGGGCCGGTCCCCGAGGCCGATCTCGCCCCGCTCCACGCCGCCGCCGATGTCTTCGCCATGTGTTGCCGCGATCGCTGGGGTGGCCTCGAAGCCGAGGGCTTCGGCATCGTCCTCCTCGAGGCGGCCGCGAGCGGCGTCCCGGCCGTCGCCGGTCACAGCGGGGGCTCGCACGAAGCGGTCGTCGACGGGGAGACCGGGTTCGTCGTCGATCCGCACGACGTCGGGGCCGTCGCCGACGCGCTCGCCGAGCTCGCCCGGGCGCCCGATCGGCGTTCGGCGATGGGTGCCGCCGCCCGGCACCGAGCGGTCGACGGCTTCGCGTACGACCGGCTCGTCGCCGACCTGCTGCCCGTCGCCCGCGGTGACCTCTCGGGCTTCCGACCGTTGCCGTAGATTCACCCTCGTGGTCGGCCGCCCCATCGTGTCCGCCGCCGCGGCCGTGGTCGCGGTGTCCGCGCTGATCGGCCTCGGCGACCTCGTGTCGTCGGCATTCTCGGCGGTGGCGGTCGGGTGGAGCCTCGCCTGCTTCCTGGTGTCGTTGCCGGTCTGGATCATCGCGTTCGGTCTCGTGCTCTCGCGGTCGACGCACGGCGACGACATCGCCGTCGCTTCGTGGGTGTTCCTCGCGGGCGGGGCGGCTCCGCCGGCCGTCCGGAGCCGCCTCCTCGGTCTCTTCGCCGCCTCGGTGGTGGTCGCCGGGGTCTCGGCGGTGGGCAATCCCTTCGCAGTACTCGTGCCGATGCTCCCCCTCGGGCTCGCCGCGCTCTGGGGGGCTCGGCACGGGACCTTCCCCCTCCAACGGGGCGTCGGGATGAGAGGATCGTCACGGTGACCGAGACCGCGTCCGAGCGCATCCGCATCGAGGCCCCGGCCGAGCGCTGCTGGGCCGTCGCGACCGACTTCGCCGCCTATCCCGGCTGGGTCCGCGACGTCCGCGAGGCCACCGTGCTCGAGCGCGACGCCGAGGGCCGCGGGACGCGGGTCGAGTTCCGCGCCGCGGCGCTCGGCAAGAGCATCCGCTACGTGCTCGCCTACGACTTCGCCGACGCGCCCGCCGGGTTCTCGTGGCGACTCGATCGGGGCGACGAGCTCCTGGGCCGACTCGACGGGGCCTACCGGTTCGAGCCGCAGGGGTCGGGCACCCGGGTGCACTACGAGCTGGCGGTCGACCTGGCGGCGCCCCTTCCGGGCGCGGTCAAGCGGCGCGCGGCCGGGTTGATCATGGGCAGTGCTCTGAAGGAGCTGAAGCAGCGCATCGAGGCGGGCGAGTGAGCGCCCCGGGCTGCCGACCCGCTCGCCCGCGCCGGGTCGCGCTGCTGGTGCTCGTCTCCTCGTTCGCGTTCGGAGCATGCGGGGGCGGTGGGGGTGCGCAGGCGCCGACCACGACGACGTGGCCGGCCCCCTCGGCCGAGCAGGTGGCCCTCCTCGTGCTGCCGGCGGCCGAGCCGTTCCGGACCGTTCCGGATGCCGAGGCCGGGACCGGCGCCGTCGATCCGGCCACCGATCAGGTGCCGTACACGACGGCCGCTCAACTCGAAGCGCTCGGGTTCCAGCGGGGCTGGGACCGCGTCTTCGTCGCGCCCGACCGCTCCTCGGTGCTGCTCACGGTGCTGGTCTTCGGCAGCCCCGACGGGGCCCGGTACCTCGAGGACCAGTTCGCCTCGGAGCCCCTGCCGGGCAAGGAGTTCCGTCCGCTCCCGGGTCGACCCGACTCCGTGGCCGAGGTGGGGCGCACCCCGAAGGGCAACGCCTCGGCGGCGACCGTGGTCGCGGTCGGCCGGTACGCGGTGGTCGCCACGGCGGGCGGGCCTCGGACCGAGCCCGACGCCTACCTCGACGAGCTCGGGCGGATCGTGCGCAGGCAGATCGAGGTGATCGAACGGGCCGGGGCGAGCGGGCGGCCGAGCCCGTCCTCCACGACGAGTCCCTAGCCCCGTCCGCCGGTGGGGCGGGCGGGTCGGCGGCCCCGACCCGCCCGAGCCGCCGACGAACGCCCCCGGTTAGCATCCGGCGGCCATGCGCATCCTGTTGTTCACCGGCAAGGGCGGCGTCGGGAAGACGACGGTGGCCGCCGCGACCGCCGTCCGGGCGGCCGAGGCCGGGCTGCGCACGCTCGTCTGCTCGACCGATCCGGCTCACTCGCTCGCCGATGCCTTCGACGAGCCGCTCGGCGACCGGCCGACGGCCGTGGGCGAGCGCCTCTGGGGCCAGCAGCTCGACGCCCGCGTGCGGTTCGAGGAGGCCTGGGCGGAGGTCCGCACCTACCTGGTCGATCTCCTCGACTGGGCGGGCGCCGAGACCGTGGAAGCCGAGGAGCTCTCGGTCGTGCCCGGGCTCGAGGAGGTGTTCGCGCTCGGTGACATCAAGGCGCACGCGACCTCGGGGGAGTACGACCTCCTCATCGTCGACTGCGCGCCGACCGCCGAGACGATCCGGCTGCTGTCGCTCCCCGACGTGATCGGCTGGTACATGGAGCGGGTGTTCGAGACCCAGCGGCGGCTCACCCGGCTCGCCCGACCGCTCGTGCAGCGCGTGGCGGGCGTGCCGGTGGCCGGCGATCCGGTGTTCGGCGCGCTCCGACGGCTCTACGACCGGCTCGACGGCGTGCGCGACGTGCTCACCGACGGCGAGGTCACCAGCGCTCGCCTCGTCGTGAACGCCGAGCGCCTCGTCGTCGCCGAGGCCCGGCGGACCTACACCTACCTGTCGCTCTTCGGGTACCACGTCGATGCCGTGATCGCGAACCGTCTGCTCCCCGAGGATGTCGACCATCCGTGGTTCGACCAGTGGCGCGCCACCCAGGGCGAGCACCTCGCCCGCATCCGCGAGGTGTTCGCGCCGTTGCCCGTGCTCACCGCCGAGTTGGCGCCCGAGGAGATCGTCGGCACCGAGGCGCTCGCCGCGTTCGCCAAGCGCTGCTACGGCGACGAGCATCGCGGGCCGCTGGGGCCGGCCGCCCGGCTCTGCGCCGTGGAGCCCTTCCGGGTCGAGCCCGATCCGACCGGCGACGGCGTGCGGCTCGTGCTCCATCTCCCCGGCGTCGGCCCCGGTGAGGTCGGGCTCGCGCGCACTCCCGAGGAGCTCGTCGTCACCGTCGGACCCCACCGGCGGGCGATCGTGCTCCCCGACAGTCTGATCCGGCGCGAGGTGCGCGGCGCCCGGTTCGATGCCGGGCGGCTCGTCGTGGAGCTGGTGTGAGCGGAGAACGACCCGAGGGCGAGGCCGTCGATCACCTCTGGGCCGCGGCCCACGAGTTCCTGCGAGCCGTGCGCAAGCTCGTCGATGCCGCCGACGAGCTCGTCGAGCAGCAACGGTCGGGGACGAGCCCCGCCGCCGCCGAGCCGCGCCTGCGGCGGATCGATCTCGACGACGAGTGAGCGCCGCGGGCCCGCAGGTCGGGATCGACATCGGCGGCACGAAGGCGCTCGGAGTGCTGCTGGCGGCCGACGGCACCGTGCTCGCCGAGCGGCAGGCGCCGTCCCCGGCGACGAGCTTCGAGGATCTGGTCGCGACGACGGCGGCCCTCGCCGACGAGCTCGACGCCGACGGGGCGTCGCTCGGCGTCGGTGTCGCCGGCTACGTCGATCGGTCCGGGGTCGTGCGCACCTCACCGAACCTGCCCGGGCTCGTCGACGCGCCGATGCGGGACGCCATCGCGGGCGCGAGCGGACGCGCGGTCGTCGTCGACAACGACGCGAACGCGGCGGCCGTGGGCGAGGCGACCTACGGCGCTGCACGGGGCGCGTCCGACGTGCTGCTCGTCACCCTCGGGACCGGCATCGGCGGCGGGCTCGTGCTCGGTGGTCGCTGCTATCGCGGCGCCCACGGCGGCGCCGGGGAGATCGGGCACTTCACGGTCGATCCCGCCGGTCCGCTGTGCGCCTGCGGCGCGCCCGGGCACTGGGAGGCGCTCGCGTCGGGGACCGCGTTCGGGCGCCGGGCCCGGGAGCGAGCGCGCGCCGGCGGATTGTCGGAGGTTGTCGCCGGGGCGGGTGGCGACCCGGAGGCCGTCACCGGCGAGATCGTCGGCGCGGCGGCCCGGGCCGGTGACCCCGATGCGGTCGCGGTCGTGGCCGAGTACGCGGACCGGGTCGCCATCGGTCTCGCCGGGCTCGTGGCGGTCCTCGACCCGGCGGTGGTGGTCGTCGGCGGCGGCGTGAGCGCATTGGGCGAGATCCTCCTGGCTCCGCTGCGGATCGCGTTCCTTCGTCACGTCGAGGGCGGCGAGCGCCGTCCACCGGTGGCGATCGTCGCCGCCGCGCTCGGACCCCGGGCCGGGGCGATCGGCGCGGCCGTGCTGGCCCGGGAGGCGGCGTGAAGATCGGTCTGGCGCTCCCGCAGTTCGTGGAGGATCCCGAACTCCCGATCGCGGCGGCCCGGGCTGCGGAAGCCGCGGGCGTCGACGGCGTGTTCGTCTACGACCATTTGTGGCGTGGCGAACCGCCGAACCGCCGACCCGCGCTCGAGTGCTTCGCCCTGCTCGGTGCGCTCGCCGTCGAGACGACGTCGGTGGCCCTCGGGACGCTCGTGGTGCGGGCGACGCTGCGTCCCGCGGCGACGACGGCGAACGCGTTCGCGACCGCGCAGCGGGTACATCGGGGTCGCCTGATCGCCGGGCTCGGC
>JBJSXF010000019.1:0-4145 GCA_046086225.1 Actinomycetota bacterium
TCCCGGCCAAGCTCGAACTGGCCCGGGCCTGCGGCGCCACCGAGGTGGTCGATGCCTCGGCGGGCGACCCCGTGGGTGCGGTCAAGGAGTGCACCGGTGGTCGCGGCGCCGATTACGTGTTCGAGGTGGTGGGGCGCTCCGAGACGATCCGCTCGGCCTTCGCCATGACCCGCCGGGCAGGTACGTGCACGATCGTCGGGGCGGGTCGCTTCGATGACCCGGTGGCGTTCGGGGCGATGGCCCTCATGGTCGAGGCCAAGACGGTGCGGGGCTGCGTGTACGGGGCCACCGACCCGCAGCGCGACTTCCCGGCGATGGTCGCGTTGGCCAAGGCCGGCCGCCTCGACCTCGAGGTGCTCGTGAGCCGGCGGGTCGGGCTCGACGACCTCGCCGAGGCGTTCCGGGCGATGGCCGCGGGCGAGGGGGCCCGCAGCGTCGTCGTCTACTGAGCGTCGGTGGCGGGCGCGTCGTCGGCCCGCAGGCCGATGCGGGCGCTCTCGGCCATGATGTGCTCGACCCACCAGGCCGGCGCGTTGCCCATGAGCGTGCCGAGGTCCCAGTAGTCCCACCAGCGCACGAACATGCCGTCACGCACCTGCTGCACCGACACGAAGGGCAGGCTCGCCCGTTCGCCGCTCGGCCACTCCCAGTGCTCCACGTGCTCGGTCACCGCGGTGTCGCCCTCGCAGACAATGAGGCGCACGTCGTGCGAGATCGCCGACAGGGGCCCGAGCCCGAGGCGAAGGCGCGCCGCGATCTGCTCGGGGCCGCGGGCGACGTCCTCGGGCGGGGTCGGCATGTCGGTGTACTCGCCGTCGGGGGCGAAGCGGGCCCCGACCGCGTCGAAGTCGCGGCGGTAGAGATCGGCCCAGAAGTCCTCGACGAGCCGACGCAGGTCGTCGCTCACGAGCCGGTCCGGGCGTGCGGCCGCGTGGGCGTGAACGTCACGGGCATCGCCTCGAGCCCGCTCACGAAGTTGGCGGGCCGGCGGGGCAGGTCGGCCGGGTCGGCGGCCAGAGTGAGGTCGGGGAGCCGCTCGAGCAGGCACTCGAACATCACCTTCAGCTCGAGCCGGGCCAGTGCCTGGCCGAGACAGAAGTGGGTGCCGAAGCCGAAGGCCAGGTGCTCGTTGGGGGCGCGGGTCGCATCGAAGCGCTCGGGCTCGACGAAACGGGACTCGTCGAAGTTGGCCGACTCGAAGAGCAGCATGCACTTCTGACCCTCGGACATCTGCTGGCCGAAGAACTCGGTGTCGGCGGTGACCGTGCGGCACATGTTCTTGATCGGGGTGACCCAGCGCAGCATCTCCTCGATCGCGACCGGGAGGCCCGAGCGGTCGGCGATGAGCCGTCGGTGCTGGTCGGGGTGGATGAGGAGCTGCTCCATCCCGCCGCTGATGACATGGCGCGTCGTCTCGTCGCCGCCGATGAGGATGAGGAGCGACTCGTGGAGGATGTCGTCGGGTGAGAGCCGGTCGCCGTCCACCTCGGCGTGCACGAGGATGCTCATCAGGTCGTCGGTGGGCTCGGTCCGCCGGGTGGCGACCGCGTGGGAGCAGAACTCGGTGTAGCCGGTCATGGCGGCCATGGCCTTGCCGATCTGCTCCTCGGTGGCGCTGCCGCTGAGGGCCTGGAGCAGGTCGTCCGACCACTGGAGGAGCTCGGCCCGGTCGGCGGGGGCGACGCCGAGCATGTCACCGATCATGATCATCGGCAGCGGGGCGGCGATGTCGGCGACGAAGTCGCACTCGCCCCGCTCACAGATCGCGTCGATGATCTCGTCGCACGCGGCCCGGATCTTCGGCTCGCTGTCGCGGACCCGGCGGGGCGTGAACCCCTTGTTCACGAGCTTGCGGCGCTGCCAGTGCTCGGGATCGTCCATGTCGATCATCATCGGGATCGGACCGGTCTCGGGTCGGATGCCGCCGCCGTTGGCGAAGGTGCGGGGGTCCTTCTCCATGGCGAGCAGCGCTTCGTACGACGCGATGCCCCAGACGCCGTTGGGGGCGTCGAAGTAGACCGGGGCGTTCGCCCGCAGCCACGCGTACTTCTCGTGCGGGTCGTCGACGTAGAAGTGCCCGTCGACGAGGTCGATATCGGCGCGCGTGGGGTGGCTCACTTCGGGGGCATCCGGATGCCGGCGTCCATGCGGATCGTCTCGCCGTTCAGGTAGCTGTTCCGCACGATCTCCATCGCGAGGGATGCGAAGTCGTCGGGGCGGCCGAGCCGCTTCGGGAAGAGCACCGACTGGGCGAGGGCCTCACGGGCGGGCTCGGGCAGCCCGCCGAGGAGGGGCGTGTCGACCAGGCCGGGTGCGATCGTGCAGACCCGGATGCCCGCCGCCGAGAGGTCGCGGGCGGCGGTGAGGGTGAGGGCCACCACGCCGCCCTTCGAAGCCGAGTAGGCGGCCTGGCCGATCTGGCCGTCGAAGGCGGCGACCGATGCGGTGTTCACGATGACGCCCCGTTGCCCGTCGGCGTCGGGCTCGTTGCCGGCCATGCCCGATGCAGCGAGGCGCAGCACGTTGAAGGTTCCGATGAGGTTGATGCGGATGATGAGCTCGAAGGTCTCGAGCGAATGGGGCGAACCGTCACGGTTGATCGTGCGCTCGGCCCAGCCCGTGCCGGCGCAGTGGATGCAGGCCCGCAGCGGCGCGACCTCGGTGGCGGCGGCGACGGCCGCGGCCACGTCGTCGGGACTGGTGACGTCGGCCTGTACGAAGAGACCCGCGATCTCCGCGGCGACGGCTTCGCCCTTGCCGGCATCACGGTCGACCACCACCACGGTGGCGCCGGCCTCGGCGAGACGACGGGCGGAAGCTTCCCCCATGCCGGAGGCGCCGCCGGTGACGAGTGCGGTTGCGTCGGTGAGCTGCATGAGGGCAGATCGTAGGGCGGGGGCTCGGTCGCCCGGTGCGGGCCCCGGTGGCAGGGGGGCGGCTCTGCGCGAGGATGCCGTCCGTGGCCCTCGTCTCCTACCCCGCCCGGCTCCGATCCTTCGTCGACGCCGATCCCGATCGGCCCGCGGTCACCGACGAGGAGGGCACCGTCAGTCGGGGCGAGCTCGATCGGTTGGCCAACGCGACCGCCCGGGTCCTGGCCGGGCTCGGGGTGGTGCCCGGCGACCGGGTCACCATTGCGTTACCCAACTCGGTGGCGTTCCTGGCGACGGCCATCGCCTGCTGGAAGCTCGGCGCGGTGCCCCAGCCGGTCTCGGCCCGAATGCCCGAGCGCGAACTCAAGGCGATCGTCGACCTGGCGGCGCCTCGGGTGGTGGTGCGTGAGGCGCTCGGGGTCGCCGGCGTCGACGACGGTCCGCTCCCCGACGCGGTCTCGGCATCGTGGAAGGCCATGACCTCGGGTGGCTCGACCGGTCGACCCAAGCTCATCGAGGCGACCCAGGCGGCCGAGATCGATCCCGAAGCCCGACCGACGCTGCTCATGCGGCTCGACGGCACCCATCTCATGCCCGGGCCGCTGTACCACAACGGGCCGTTCGTCTGGACGACGACGGCGCTCCTCGCCGGCAACCACGTGGTGCTCGGTGGTCGCTTCGACGCCGAGCGCACCCTCGCACTCGTCGACCGCCATCGACCCGACTCCCTTTACGTCGTGCCGACGATGATGCACCGCATCTCGAAGCTCCCGGCCGACGTGCGCGCTCGCTACGACGTCTCGTCGCTGCGGGTGGTCTGGCACCTGGCCGCACCGTGTCCGCCCTGGCTCAAGGAGGAGTGGATCGCCTGGCTCGGGGCCGAGGTGATCTGGGAGCTCTACGCCGGCACCGAAGCCCAGGCCGCGACGGTGATCAACGGCACCGAGTGGCTCGCGCACCGCGGCTCGGTCGGGCGGGTCGACCCGGCGCTCTTCAAGGTGGTGCGCGACGACGGCTCCGACGCTGCGCCCGGTGAGATCGGCGAGGTCTACATGCGGCCGTCGGCCGACGGCACGGTGCAGACGTACCGGTACGTCGGGGCCGAGGCCCGCACGCGCCCCGGGGGCTGGGAATCGCTCGGCGACATGGGCTCGATCGATGCCGAGGGCTACCTGTACCTCGCCGACCGCCAGACCGACATGATCCTCACCGGCGGCTCGAACGTTTACCCGGCCGAGGTCGAGGCGGCGATCGACGAGCATCCGGCGGTGA
>JBJSXF010000020.1:0-7261 GCA_046086225.1 Actinomycetota bacterium
GGGGAGGGGATCGAGGGACTGGTCCACATCTCCGAGATGGCGATCCACCACGTGGAGGCCCCCGAGCAGGTCGTGCAGGGCGGCGAGGAGCTGTGGGTCAAGATCATCGACATCGACCTCGACCGCCGGCGGATCTCGCTCTCGATCAAGCAGGCCGCCGAGGGCGGCGAGGTTGCGGCCGAGTACCGCGAGTTCTACGGCGACCACGCCTACGACGAGCAGGGCAACTACATCGGTCCCGACTACCAGGCCGAAGCCGAAACCGAAGTCGAAGCCGAAGTCGAGGTCGGTGACGGCGAGGCGGTCGCGGCCGAGTCGACCGAACCCGCCGAAGGCTGAGCGACCGGATCGGGTGCCCGTTCGGCGGGCACCCGGTTCAGTTGATCCGGACGATCCCGATGCGCACGGCGGCGAGCACTGCCTGCGTTCGGTCGTGGGTCCCGAGCTTCGTGTAGATCGAGGCGAGATGGTTCTTCACGGTCTTGCCGCTGATGAAGAGAGCGGCGGCAACCTCGCTCGTGCGCATGCCGTCGGCGATGAGTTGCAACACCTCTTCCTCGCGAGGGCTGAGGGGAGACTCGATCGGACGGCCGCCGACGGCGCGGAGCTCGGAGAGGATCGTCGAAGCAATCTCCTGGGAAAGCGCCACATCCCCACCTGCGGTGTCGCGGACCGTTGCGACAACCTCGGTCATCGAGACGTCCTTGGTGAGGAATCCGGCCGCACCAGCATCGATCGCCTCACGGCGCAGTCGATCCTCCCCGTGCATCGTGAGGACGACGATCGGGAGATCAGGGGCGACTGCGTGGATCCGGCGGGTCGCCTCGATTCCGTCGAGCACGGGCATCGACACGTCCATGATGACGATGTCGGGGGCCGTGCGGTCGATGAGTCGGAGGGCCTCGGCGCCGTCACCGGCCTCGCCGACGATGTCCATGCCGGCATCTTCGAGAGCGCGCCGGATCGCCTGGCGCAGGAGCTGGTGGTCGTCGGCGAGGAGCACCCGAACGGGACGGGTCGCTTGGCCGCTCGTGGGGGCGGACTGATCGCTGGCGGTCACGGTGCGTCTCCTGGCTCGGTTGGTGTCAGGGTTGCACCGGAAGGGCCGGAAGTGCAATCCGGGACGGGATCGGTACCGGTTCACCGGGGATCTCGACCCGCACGGTCGTGCCCGCACCCGGCCGGGAGACGACGGCGAGCTGCGCACCGATGGCCTCGGCCCGCTCGCGCATGCCGATGATCCCGTAATGCTCGCCGTGGACCCCGGCCGGATCGAATCCTCGCCCGTCGTCACTGATCTCCACCGCGGTGCCCTCGCTGCCGATCCGCAAGGCCACGGAGACCGAGCCGGCGTCGGCGTGCTTGGCGATGTTGTTCAGCGCCTCCTGGATGATCCGCCACAGCTCCTGCTCGGTACGCGGCGCGAGTCGTCCGGCCACATCGATCGTGAGCGACGTCTCGATGCCGAACCGCTCGCCGAAGCGGGCGAGGAACTCGTCGACGAGACCACCGAGGTCGCCGTCCTCGGTCACCGAGGTGCGGAGCTGGTAGATCGTCTCCCGGAGCTCGCCGACGACGCTGCGAACGACCTCGCGGAGGTCGGAGAGCTCGGCCTGCTTGTCGCCGGGGAGGCTTTCGAGCCGTTCGAGCTCGAACGCGATGTAGGCGAGAGACTGGGCGATGCGGTCGTGGAGCTCACGGGCGATCCGGCTCCGCTCGGCTTCGGCGCCGAGGGCCCGGAGCCGAGCGAACCAGCGTGCGTTGTCGAGCGTGAGGGCGAAGACGCTGGAGAACGAGTCGAGGAACTCGGCCTCGACTGCTCCGTAGACGCCGGGCGGATCGTGCTCGAGTGCGAGGAGACCCGAGATCGTCCCGCGGGTCGTGAGCGGTGCGTAGATGCCCGATCGGCACAGGGCCGAGAATCCCTCGGGCTCATCGCCGGCGAGCCGGTCGGTGACGGTCACCACCGAGGCGGTCGCGAGCGCATGCCGGGCTGCCGCAGGCAGCTGATCGTCGGTGAGGCGGCGGGCGACGTTGAGCCCTTCGGCGAGCTCGCAGCGCCAGCCGCTCCCGGCTTCGGCCGGGACGAGGATCACCAGCCCGTGGAACCGGAATCGGCCCCGGAGGCGATCCCGGATCGAGGTGACGGCCTCTCCGGAATCCAGCGCTGCGGGCAGGGTCTGGACGAGACCGTGGAGCGAGACGAGCAGGTCGTTCACTGCCGACATCTGTCCGGCCTGGTCGCTCACCTCGGCTTGCTTGGCGTCGAGTTCGCCGACGAGTCGGCGAGCGAGGGTGCCGAAGGCGCCGCAGAGGAGGTAGAGGAACGCGAACTGGATATCGGCATTGCCGGACTGGGTGTCGAGGATCTGGAACCAGCTGGTGATCGCCACCGAGCTGATCCCGACGACGACGAGCGCGACGAAGGGGCGCCGAGAGACGAAGTATCCGACCAGGATGAGGGAGATCGCCGGGAGGAGCGTGAACTCGCTCCCGAAGCCCCCGGTCGCAGCGACTGCACCGATGGTGATGATCGGCTCGACCAGGATGACGGCCCGGAGGCCGCGTCCACCGGGCATACGGATCTGGAGGGCCGAAGCGATCAGCGTCCAGACGATGAGCACGACCGCGACCGTCCGGAAGGTTGCGTCACGAGTATCCAGAACCCCGAGCAGGATCCCGCTCATCACGAGCGTCACCCGGGCCGCGAGGACCATGTACGAGAGGTTCGTCTCGAGCCGGTCCCGGTTGAGGACCTCGGTCGGGCGCGCCTCTCCGCCGAGTCGATCCGTGGTGAGCATTCCGAGCGGGAGCGGAGTGTCCGTCGCGTTCTCCTCGGCCAGGGGGCGCTACGAGCCCCCGGAGGTACGGTCGGGGGCGAGCGTACCGGCCTCGCTGCGAGGCGAGGCGGGAGCAGCCGGAGTCGCCGGTTCGTGGCACGATGAGGTCCGTGAGCGAGACCGAGGAACCCCGGGGTGGAGACGGTGGACCGCAAACGGTTCCGTCGCTCACCGTCGGACTCACCGGCGGGATCGGGGCCGGGAAGTCGACCGTCGCCGGTCTGCTCGCCGCTCACGGTGCCGTGATCGTCGATGCGGATCGGATCGCTCGGGACGTCGTCGGGGTCGGGAGTCCGACGCTCGCTCGTCTGGTGGAGCGTTTCGGAGCCGACATCCTCGGCCCGGACGGCAGCCTCGACCGCGGTGCGCTGGCGGCCCGGGCCTTCGTCGACGACGAGACCCGCAAGGAACTCGAGGCGATCACCCATCCGGCGATCGGGGAGGAGTACCTCCGACGCCTCGCCGCCATCCCGGGCGGATCGATCGTCGTCCACGATGTGCCTCTCCTCGTCGAGGCCGATCGCAGCGGACAGTACGAAGCGGTGATCGTGGTGGAGGCTCCCCTCCCGGTGCGACTCGACCGTCTGGAGCTCAGGGGCGTCCCACGCGATGACGCCGAGCGACGCATCGGCCTGCAGGCGAGCGATGAGCAGCGCCGGGCGGTGGCGACCTGGATCATCGACAATGCCGATGGGCCCGAAGCGCTCGAGCCTCAGGTCGAGCGGATCTGGTCGGAGCTCTGCGAACGGCTGACTCGATTGACCGCGGTGGCCGCGACCGGTTCCGCCGCCGGGTCCGACGGTGGTCCTGACGCCGCACCGTCGGCCTGACCGGCGGGGAATCGTCGGTACGCTCGATCTCGTGCCGGAGTTCGAGCTGGTCAGCGATCTCGCGCCGTCGGGAGATCAGCCCACCGCCATCGCCGAGTTGGTCGAGGGTCTCGGGCGCGGTGACCGGTTCCAGACCCTGCTCGGCATCACGGGATCGGGTAAGAGCTTCACGATCGCGAACGTCATCGCCCGGACCGGGCGCCCGACGCTCGTCCTGGCGCCGAACAAGTCGCTGGCGGCCCAGCTGGCGGCCGAGTTCCGGGAGCTGTTCCCGCGCAACCGCGTCGAGTACTTCGTCAGCTATTACGACTACTACCAGCCCGAGGCCTACATCCCGTCCTCCGACACCTTCATCGAGAAGGACAGCTCGATCAACGACGAGATCGACCGGCTGCGACACTCGGCGACGAGCGCGGTGCTCACCCGTCGGGACGTCATCGTCGTCGCCTCGGTGTCGGCGATCTACGGCCTGGGTTCGCCGGAGCAGTACGGGAAGCAGCTGCTGATGCTGAGCACCGGTGAGACGCGTGATCAGCGCGAGATCCTGCGTCGCCTGGTCGAGCTGCAGTACGAGCGCAACGACTACGCCTTCGCCCGCAACCGGTTCCGGGTCAGGGGGGACACGATCGAGGTGTTCCCGGCCTACGAGGAGCGAGCGACCCGAATCGAGCTCTTCGGCGACGAGGTCGAGCGCATCGCCACCGTCGATCCGCTCACCGGCGAAGTCTTCGAGGATCTGGAGCACTTCGCCCTGTTCCCGGCGTCGCACTACGTCACCGATGAGGAGCGGCTCCGATCGGCGATCGTCGGGATCGAAGCCGAACTCGGTGAGCGGCTCGCGGAGCTGGAGCAGTCCGGCAAGCTGCTGGAAGCGCAACGGCTCCGGATGCGCACGAACCATGATCTCGAGATGCTGCGGGAGATCGGCACGTGCTCCGGGGTCGAGAACTACTCGATGCACCTCGACGGCCGGGCCCGGCACCAGCCGCCCTACACGTTGCTCGACTACTTCCCGGACGACTGGCTCTGCGTCGTCGACGAATCGCATGTCGCCATTCCGCAGTTGCACGGGCAGTACGAAGGAGACCGTTCGCGGAAGGACACGCTCGTCGAGCACGGGTTCCGGCTCCCGTCGGCCATGGACAACCGACCGCTCCGGTTCGAGGAGTTCGTCGAACGGGTGAACCAGGTCTGCTTCATGTCGGCGACGCCGGGGCCGTACGAGCGGGAGGTCTCCACTCGGGTCGTCGAGCAGGTGGTGCGGCCGACCGGCCTCATCGACCCCGAGATCGTGGTCCGACCCACCGAGGGGCAGATCGACGATCTGCTCGCCGAGATCCGGGGTCGGGTCGAGCGGGACGCCCGGGTGCTCGTGACGACGCTCACGAAGAAGATGGCCGAGGACCTCACCGATTACCTCCTCGAGCAGGGTGTCCGGGTGCGTTACCTCCATTCCGACGTCGACACCCTGGAACGGGTCGGGCTGCTCCGGGCGCTGCGGCTCGGCGAGTTCGACGTGCTCGTCGGGATCAACCTGCTGCGAGAGGGGCTCGACCTGCCCGAGGTGTCGCTCGTCGCCATCCTCGACGCCGACAAGGAAGGCTTCCTGCGCAGCTCGACCTCCCTGATCCAGACCGTCGGGCGGGCTGCGCGCAACGTCGAGGGTCAGGTGATCATGTACGCCGACCGTGTCACCGACTCGATGCGGCACACGATCAGCGAGACGATGCGTCGACGCCAGCGACAGCTCGCCTACAACGCCGAGCACGGCATCGACCCGCAGACGGTCCGGAAGCGGGTCACCGACATCCTCGAGATGATCCGGATCCGGAGTGATGACGACCGGGGATCGGCCGACCGGAAGGCATCGGAGCGGGGGAGTCGAGTGGCGGCTCGCGGTGGGCTGAGCGTGCCGCGCGACGAGCTCTCCCGCCTGATCCAGGAACTCACCGACGAGATGCAGGATGCGGCGCGTGACCTCCGGTTCGAGGAGGCGGCGCGGCTTCGGGACGAGGTCAACGAGCTCAAGCGCGAGCTCCGCGAGGTCGGGTGAAGCCGAAGAGTCGTCCGTCGGTACCCTCGGACCCGATGAACGACAAGATCGTCGTGCGGGGGGCACGGGAGCACAACCTCAAGAACGTCGACCTCCTCCTGCCCCGGGAGCGGCTCATCGTCTTCACCGGGCTCTCGGGCTCGGGGAAGTCCTCCCTCGCTTTCGACACGATCTACGCCGAGGGCCAACGGCGGTACGTCGAGTCGCTCTCCGCGTACGCCCGGCAGTTCCTCGGTCAGATGGACAAGCCCGACGTCGATTTCATCGAGGGGTTGTCCCCGGCGATCTCGATCGATCAGAAGAGCGCATCGCGCAATCCCCGGTCGACCGTCGGCACCATCACCGAGATCTCCGACTACCTGCGGCTGCTCTACGCCCGGATCGGGGTACCGCACTGTCCCGACTGTGGCCGGGAGATCGCCCGGCAAACCCCCCAGCAGATCGTCGATCGGGTGCTCGGTCTGGCCGAAGGCACCCGGTTCCAGGTGCTCGCCCCGGTGGTGCGGGGTCGCAAGGGAGAGCACCAGCGCCTCGCCGACGACCTCGCCGGGCAGGGGTACACCCGGATCCGGGTGGACGGCGAGACGGTCGAGCTCCCCGCCAAGCTCGGCCTCGAGCGCTACGAGCAGCACACGATCGAGGTGGTCGTCGACCGACTCGTGCGGCGGACGGGGATCGAACGACGCCTCACCGACTCGCTCGAGACCGCTCTCCGCCTCGCCGGAGGTCTCGCGCAGGTCGAGATCGTGGAGCGGGACGGCGCGGCGACCGAGACGATGGTCTTCAGCGAGCATCTCGCCTGCGCCGACTGCGGCCTCTCGTTCGAGGAACTGGCGCCGCGGAACTTCTCCTTCAACTCGCCGTACGGGGCCTGCGAGGAGTGCGATGGGCTCGGCACCCGCTTCCGCGCCGATCCCGAGCTGATGATCGCCGACGAGGACCTCTCGATCGACGACGGGGTGATCGGTCCGTGGGCGGGATTCCGGGGCGAGTACTTCAAGCGGGTGCTGGCCGCCGTCGGTGAGGAGCACGGCTTCTCGACGGCGACGCCGTGGCGCAAGCTCCGAGCCGCCGACCGGAAGATCATCCTCCACGGTGCCGGAGATCTGCTCGTGACGGTCCGCTACAAGAACCGCTACGGCCGCCAGCGCTCCTACGCGACGCGGTTCGAGGGCGTGGTTCCGTGGGTGGAGCGCCGGCACACCGAGAGCGAATCCGACCGGGCCCGGGAGATCATCGAGGGCTACATGCGCTTGGTGCCCTGCGCTGCGTGCGGGGGCGCCCGCCTGCGACCGGCTTCGCTCGCGGTGACCATCGGGGAGCGGAGCATTCACGAGGTGGGGGAGTTGTCGATCGGCGATGCCGCCGCGTTCTTCGCCGGTCTCGATCTCGGCGAACGCGATCGCATGATCGCCGAGCGGGTCGTCAAGGATGTGCTCGAGAGAATTCAGTTCATGCTCGACGGCGGGCTCGACGATCTGACCCGCAACCGCACATCCGGCACCCTGGTCGGCGGAGAGGCCCAGCGGATCCGGCTC
>JBJSXF010000021.1:0-15967 GCA_046086225.1 Actinomycetota bacterium
CCCGGGCAGTCGAAGCAGAGTGCACCGACGTTCGCGAAGAACGTCGGCTTGCCCGCGAACTCGGGGTTGATGTTCCAGATGAAGGTGGGCTGCTCGGCTCGGGCCAGGGCATCGGCCCCGGTGAAGAGCGGAGTCGCCACGAAGGTGGCGAAGCCCCGGTTCTGGGCCAGGCTCTCCTGCACTCGCTGAGCGTTGCTGCCGAGTTGGTCGTCGAGATCCTTGCCGACGACCAGCTTGCGACCGTAGATGCCGCCGTCCTCGGTGTTGCGGTAGTTGAAGTAGGCCTTGATGCCCTCGACGAACGGGCCGTAGCTGCCGACCGGGTTGTTGGTCTTCGCCGCGATGACGTCGACGCTGATCTCGGTGGCGCTCACGCCGGGCGCGTCGACCGGCACGTTCTTCTTCAGGTCGGACGGCGAGGCCGTGGTGGCCGGTCCGCCCCCCGACGGCTCGGTCGTCGGTGACGACGAGCCCCCGGAGGAGGAATTGCCGCAGGCCGCGAGCGCGACCGCGCTCACGAGGATGGCGACGACCGACAGGATGCGCACGCGCATGTGATTCCCCCCAACCGAAAGTCGACTCGGAACCTGACGCTAACGTCATCTCACCCGGCCCACAAGGACACCCGACCGCGCCCATGCCCAGCACCCTCGCCTTCTTCCACGCCCACCCCGACGACGAGGCGATCGCGACCGGCGGCACGATCGCCCGGGCCAAGGCCGACGGCCATCGGGTCGTGCTCGTGGTCGCCACCCGCGGCGAAGAGGGCGAGCACCCGGACGGGTTCCTCGACGCCGGGGAGACCCTCGGTTCCCGGCGGGAGACCGAGCAGCGGGCGGCCGCCCGGGCGCTCGGCATCGACCGCGTGGAGTTCCTCGGCTACCGCGATTCGGGCATGGACGGGGCGGCGACCAACGAGCATCCCGACTGCTTCGCCCGGGCCGACCGCGAGGATGCCGCCCGACGGCTCGCCGGGATCCTGGCCGAGGAGGCTGCGGCCGTGCTCACGATCTACGACGACCACGGGGGATACGGGCACCCCGACCACATCCAGGTGCACCACGTGGGCATCCGGGCCGCCGAACTCGCGGGCACGCCCCGGGTCTACGAAGTCACGATGAACCGCGACCACCTGCAACGCATGATGGCCGCGTTCGCCGGCGACCTCCCCGACGGGGTCGAGGCTCCCGATCCGGCGGGTATGGACGAGTTCGGCTCTCCGGAAACGGCGATCACGACCACGGTCGACGTTCGAGCCTTCACCGCCACCAAGCGGGCGGCCATGGCCGCACATGCGAGCCAGCTCACCCCCGAGTCGTTCTTCCTGGCAATGCCCGACGAGGCCTTCGCAGCCGCGTTCGGGGCCGAGTGGTTCATCCGGCGCGACGACCGGTCGGCGCAGGAGACCTGGCTGCTCGACGGTCTCACCTGACCGCCGACCCGACGGACCGGAGCCGCCGGCACCTCAGGCCGTCGGCGCTGCGTCGCGGAGCTCGGCGAACGCGGCGGGAACGAACCGGGCGAGTGCATCGACGTCGGGCACCAGCTCGCGACACGCGATGAACCCGAAGTCGACCCGATCGAGGTAGGAGATCACGGTCACATTGAGCCCGCAGTCGTCGAACACCGGGCCGAGCGGATGGAGCTCCTCCAGCCGGGCGCCGGCGAAGTAGAGAGGCCACGGCGGTCCGGGCACGTTGGACGCCACGAGGTTGATGAGCGGCCGGATTCGCTCCCCGATCCGCAACCGGGTGTACGCCCGCATCGCCCGGGAGAACACCACCGGAGCCGCGGTCGCCGCCCACTCCTGGAGGGTGAACGGCCCGACCTCCTCGTGCACGCCCTTGGCCCCCGACATCGAGCGGGCCACGGCCTGGAGGCGGTCGGCCGGGTCGGCGATCTCGACCGGGAGCGAGGCGAACATCGAGGAAACCTGGTTGCCGAAGGCGTCGTGGTCGCCGGTGCGCACCGACGTCGGGATCGCGGCGACGAGCGCCCGCTCGGGCAGCTCCTCCCGGAACCCGAGGTAGCGTCGCAACGCCCCGGCGAGCGTGGCGAGGACGACGTCGTTGACCGTGACCCCGTGCGCTTGCTTCACCGCCTTCACGTCGGCGAGCGAGAGCGACGAGAAGGCCACGGTGCGCCGTGCGCTGATCGACCGGTTCATCGCGAGCCGGGGGGCCGTGAGCGGCAGGGCGACGTCGAGCGCCTCGTCTCGGGCCCGGCGCACCGCACGGATCACGCCCGAGACCGACGACACGAGCGCGCGCATCACCCGGGCCGGGTTCTCGGCGATCGACACGATCGCCCGACCGAGCATCTCGGCATCACCGGGCACCCGCTCGGGGATCCAGGCATCGGGCCCGCGCTCGGGCCGGTACGGCGTGTCGGGCGCCAGGTCGAACAGCGCGGCGAGGATCGCCACGCCGGCCAGGCCGTCGATCATCGAGTGGTGGAGCTTGGCCACGAAGGCCTGCCGACCGCCGGCCAGCCCCTCGACGACGTACGCCTCCCAGAGGGGCCGACTGCGATCGAGCGGTCGGCTCGCCACCTCGGCGATGAACGCGTCGAGCTCGGCTTCGCCGCCCGGGGCCGGCAGCGCGGCCCGGCGCAGGTGGTAGTCGAGGTCGAAATCGGGATCGTCGACCCACGCCGGGACGTAGAGCCCGAAGGGCACCTCGACGACACGACGGCGGAGCGGCGGCACCAGGTGGAGCCGGGCCCCCATGAGCTCGCGGACCCGCTCGTAGAACGGGCCGTCGTCGGGCTCGGGCACCGTCGCCGGGTCGAGGATGGCGATGCCCATCACCTGCATCGGGGCAGTCGGGCTCTCGAGTGCCAGGAAGGCGGCGTCCAGGCCGGTCAGATACTGCACGGCTCCTCCTCGCGCTCGAAGCGCATGGTACGGGTCGGCGGCGCGAGAATCCCTATCGATGCAGTCGTGGGAAATCGTCGTCATCGCCGTCTGGGGCGCCCTGTGGACCCTGGTCTCCTTCCGGCCGCCCCTGCGCCCGGCCTGGCTCATGGCCCCGGGGTTCTTCGCAGCCTGGTGGACCACCGAGCTCGCGCCACTGCACCTCGCCTTCCAGGCCGTCCTCGTGGCCTTCGCCATCTCGCAGGGCGCGCTGGACACCTGGTACGGATGGGTGGCCTTGGCCGTCACCGTCGTGTCGTGGATCGGCCTCGCCCGCAGTGTGCGGGGCTCGTCGGGAACCGACCGAGAGATCGCCACGGCCCTGGCCGAGGGGCTCGGTCCCGAGTGGGCGAACGACCTCACCGGTCCGGCCCTCGACCGGCGTCGGCGCCGCGAGTGGGCCCGGGTCCTCCTGCCCTTCTGGTTCCGCCGGGCCGGCGTCATCCGCATCCGCAACCTCCAGTACGTCGACGGCGACTCCTCGAAGCGCCTCCGCCTCGACGTATTCCGGCACCGCGACACCCCGCCCGGAGCGCCCGTGCTGCTCCAGATCCACGGCGGCGGCTGGATCATCGGCGAGAAGGGCCAGCAGGGCCAGCCGCTCATGCACCTCCTCGCCGCCCACGGCTGGGTGTGCGTCGCGATCAACTACCGCCTCTCCCCCAAGGCGACCTGGCCCGACCATCTCGTCGACTGCAAGCGGGCCCTCGCCTGGATCCGTACGCACATCGCCGAACACGGCGGCGACCCCGACTACGTCGTCGCGACCGGCGGATCGGCCGGCGGCCATCTCACCGCCATGGTCGGCCTGACCGCGAACGATCCGCAGTACCAGCCCGGCTTCGAGGACGTCGACACGTCGGTGCGGGCGATGATCCCGTTCTACGGCGTCTACGAATGGGACGATCCGAAGAGCGGCAACGGCGAGGCCCTCACCGACATTCTCGCCCGCTACATCGTGAAGCGCCCCTACGCCGAGGTTCCCGAGCTCTACCGCAGTGCGTCGCCAGTGCACCTCGTACACGCCGATGCCCCGCCGGCGCTGATCGTGCACGGTGACCGCGACACGCTCGCCCCGGTCGAGGAGGCCCGACGGTTCGCAGCCGAGCTGCGGGCCGTCAGCCGCAACCCGGTCGTGTACGCCGAGCTCGCCGGCGCGCACCACGCGTTCGAGGTGTTCAACTCGATCCGCACGCTCGACGCAGTGGCGGGGGTCGACCGGTTCCTGGCCTGGCTCCTCGCCACCGCTCCCCCCGCCGGGGCAAGCGGCGCGCCGGGCGCTACTCCTCGTCGCGCCTAGGCCGGCGCCGGGCGACCTTCGTCTCGCCCCGCCGCCGCTTGTCGTCGACCCGCCGGCGCCGGGCCCCGGCCGACGGCTTGGTCGCGTGCCGGGGCGCTTCGACCTTGAGCGCCGCAGCGATGCGGGCGGCGAGCCGCTCCAGCGCCAGCTCACGGTTGCGCAACTGCGATCGCCGCTCCGACGCGGTCGCTTTGATCACCGGCCCGCACCGTTCGAGGAGTCGGGCCCGTTGGCGCGGACCGAGAGCCGCCGAGGCGACGACGTCGAACCGCACCTCGGCCTTCGTGTTCGCAGTGTTGGCGTGCTGACCGCCGGGCCCACCCGCGCCCGTGAACTGCCAGGAGAGCTCGGCGAGCGGGATCGCGAGCGTCCGCGTCACCCGCAGCGCCTCCCCATCGGTGCCCGCCATGCCTACCTCCGTCAGCGAGTGAGCGGCTTGTACTTGATGCGGTGGGGCTGGTCGGCCTCACCACCGAGCCGCTTGCGCCGGTCGGCTTCGTAGTCGGAGAAGTTGCCCTCGAACCACACGACCGACGAGTCGCCTTCGAATGCGAGCACGTGGGTGGCGATGCGATCGAGGAACCACCGGTCGTGACTGATGACGACGGCGCAGCCCGGGAACTCGAGCAGGGCGTCCTCGAGCGCACGCAGCGTGTCGACGTCGAGGTCGTTGGTCGGCTCGTCGAGGAGCAGCACGTTGCCGCCCATGAGCAGGGCCTTGGCCAGGTGCACCCGGTTGCGCTCACCACCCGAGGCCTCGCCCACCTTCTTCTGCTGGTCGGAGCCCTTGAAGTTGAAGCCGGCGACATAGGCGCGGCCGTGCACCTCACGGGTGCCGACCTTCAGGTGGTCGACCCCGCCGGTGATCTCCTCGTAGATCGTGCGGCCGGGATCGAGATCGGCCCGCGACTGGTCGACGTAGGCGAAGCTCACGGTGGGTCCGACCTTCAACGTGCCGCCGTCGGGCGCCTCGACCCCGGTGAGCATCCGGAACAGCGTCGTCTTGCCTGCGCCGTTCGCGCCGACCACCCCGACGATGCCGCCCGGCGGCAGCGAGAACGAGAGGTCCTCGATGAGCAGTCGGTCGCCGTAGCCCTTGGTGAGGTGCTCAGCCTCCACGACGAGGTCCCCGAGGCGTGGCCCGGGCGGGATCGAGATCTGGAGCTTGTCAGCCCGCTGCTCGACGGCTTCGGCTTCGGCCACCAACTTGTCGAAGGCATTGATGCGGGCCTTGCCCTTGGCCTGGCGGGCCCGAGGTGCCATGCGCACCCATTCGAGCTCGCGGGCGAGGGTGCGGCGGCGAGCCTCGTCGGTCTTCTCCTCTTCGGCGAGGCGCTGCTCCTTCTGCTCGAGCCAGCTCGTGTAGTTGCCTTCCCACGGCACGCCGTGACCGCGATCGAGTTCGAGGATCCACCGGGCCACGTTGTCGAGGAAGTAGCGGTCGTGGGTGACCGCGACGACGGTGCCGTGGTACTCCTGCAGGTGACGCTCCAGCCAGGCCACGCTCTCGGCATCGAGGTGGTTGGTCGGCTCGTCGAGAAGCAACAGGTCGGGCTTGCCGAGCAGCAGCCGACACAACGCGACCCGGCGCCGCTCGCCCCCGCTGAGGAGCGTGACGTCGGCGTCGGGCGGCGGCAGGCGCAGGGCGTCCATCGCGATCTCGAGCTGGCGGTCGAGGTCCCACCCGTTGACCGCATCGATTTCGCCCTGGAGGTCGGCCTGCTCGGCCAGGAGCGCGTCGAAGTCGGCGTCGGGCTCCCCCATCGCGTTGCAGACCGCCTCGAACCGGTCGAGCAGCTCCTTGGTGCGGCCCACTCCGTCGACGACGTTGCCGAGGACATCCTTGGCCGGATCGAGCTCGGGCTCCTGGGGCAAGTAGCCGACGCTGAACCCGGGCGTCACCCGGCACTCGCCCTGGTAGCCGTCGTCCTCCCCGGCGATGATCCGCAAGAGGGTCGACTTCCCCGATCCGTTCGAGCCGAGGACGCCGATCTTGGCAGCCGGGTACATCGAAATGTTGATGCCCCGGAGCACTTCCTTGTCGGGCGGATGCACCCGCCGCAGGTTGTGCATCGTGAGGATGAACTGGTGCGCCATACTGCGGGCCACGCTACCGGCCGCATCGGGCGACCGGTTCGCCATCGGGTCCGTCCGGGCCGACGTGACCATCGGAGTCGAGAGGAGACGCGGTGACGGCTGCCGGGGTGCACGGGATCGCCGATCGCTACGTCGACGAGTTCGCCCGACTCGATCCGTGCGCGGCGACCGATGCCGGGATCCCCGGGCACGACCACGAGATCACCGACTGGTCACCGGCCGGGGCGGCAGCCCGACTCGAATGCAACCGGCGCACGCTCGCCGCGCTCGACGCGGTCGAACCCGCGAACGACGACGAGCGCCGATCCGTGGCGGCCATGGCCGAGCGACTGCGGGTCGAGGTCGCTTTCGCCGAAGCCGACGAGCACCTGCGCCCGCTCAGGATCATCGGCAGCCCGGTGCAGGACGTCCGCCAGTGCTTCGATCTGATGCCCACCGAGACCGACGACGACTGGACGGTCATCGGCGAGCGCATGGCGCGTGTCCCCGAGGCGATCGACCGCATCGAGGAGTCGCTCCGGGCCGGCATCGCGGTCGGGCTCGTGGCCGCCCGACGCCAGGCGCTCGCCTGTGCGGCCCAGGCCGAGGCGTGGAGCGGTGAGTCCCCGTACTTCCGGATTCTCGCGTCCCGCCGACCCGGCGATGACGGCCTCGCCGCCGCGGCCGAGGCCGCCACCGCCGCGTACGCCCGACTCGGCGCCTACCTGCGCGGCGAGTACGCCCCCGTCGCCGATCCCCGCGATCCCGTCGGCCGCGAGCGCTACGGGCGCTTCGCCGCCGCGTTCAACGGAATCGACCTCGACCTCGACGAGACCTACGCCTGGGGCTTCGAGGAGCTGCACCGCATCGAATCCCGGATGGTCGCGGTCGCCGAGCGCATCGCGCCCGGAGCATCGGTCGACGAAGCCATCGCCATGCTCGAGACCGACCCCGATCGCGCGGTCGTCGGCGCCGAGGCGTTCCGGGCCTGGAACCAGGAGCTCATCGACACCACGATCGCGGCGCTCGACGGCGTGCACTTCGACATCGCACCGCCGCTGCGCCGATGCGAGGCGATGATCGCCCCACCGGGCGGCGCGGCCACGATGTACTACACCGCCCCGAGCGAGGACTTCTCCCGGCCCGGGCGCACCTGGTACCCGACACTCGGTACCGAGCGCTTCCCGACCTGGCGGGAGGTGAGCACCTGCTTCCACGAAGCGGTACCCGGCCACCATCTGCAGATCGGCCAGCTCCGCCTCCTCGGCGACCGCCTCACTCGGTGGCAGCGGCTCTTCGGGTTCGTGTCGGGTCACGGCGAGGGCTGGGCGCTCTACGCCGAGCGGCTCATGGGCGAACTCGGCTTCCTCGAGGATCCGGCCCACGAGATGGGAATGCTCGCCGCCCAGGCGATGCGGGCAGTGCGGGTCGTGGTCGACATCGGGATGCACCTCGAGCTCCCGATCCCCGCCGACGAGGACTTCCACCCCGGCGAGACGTGGACTCCCGAGCTCGCCCTGCCCTTCGTGATCGGCCGGAGCCGCTTCCCCGAACAGTTCATGCGCAGCGAGGTCGACCGCTACCTCGGTTGGCCGGGCCAGGCGATCAGCTACAAGGTCGGCGAGCGGATCTGGCTCGAAGGCCGGGAGACGGCCCGCCGCGCGGCCGGGCCGCGCTTCGATCTGCGGTCCTTCCATTCCGCCGCACTCGACCTCGGCGGCATGGGCCTCGGGCTGCTCCGTGAGGAGCTCGGCCGGCTGCCGACCGGCCCGTAGGCTCGGGCCATGACCGACGTGCTCGCCGGGTTCGAGACGACCGAGTTCACCCACGCCGGGGAGACCAAGCAGGTGTTCCGGGCCGGGAGCGGTCCGGGCATCCTCGTGATGACCGAGATGCCCGGCATCACCCCACGGGTCGTCGAGTTCGCTCAGCGGCTCGTGGACGCCGGATACACGGTCGCGCTGCCCGACCTCTTCGGCACGCCGGGCAAGGAGCCGGGGGTCGGCTACGTGCTCGGCTCGATCACCCGGGCCTGCGTCTCCCGCGAGTTCACGACCTGGGCGTGCAACCGCACCTCACCGGTCATCGAATGGCTCCGGGCCCTCGGCCGCGATCTCCACGAACGCTGCGGCGGCCCCGGCGTCGGCGCGATCGGCATGTGCTTCACCGGCGGCTTCGCGCTCGCCCTCTCCGTCGACGAGTTCCTGCTTGCCCCCGTGCTCAGCCAGCCGTCGCTGCCCTTCGGCCTCGGCGCCGATCGCAAACGCGCCCTCGGCTGCTCCGACGCCGATCTGGCGATCGTCGCAGCACGCGAGGATCTCTGCCTGCTGGCCATGCGCTTCACTGCCGATCGGGCCGTACCCGCCGAGCGCTTCGAGCACCTGCGCGAGGTCTTCGGCGACCGCCTCATCGCCATCGAGATCGACAGCCACACCCAGCCCCACCCGCACGGCATCCCGAAGGCGGCGCACTCGGTGGTCACCGAGCACCTCGTCGACGAGGAGGGGCACCCCACGCGCATCGCGCTCGACCGGGTGATGGCGTTCTTCGCCGAGCGGCTCCGGGCCTGAGCCCGCCGACCGGCTCAGAGCTCGCAGACCACCTTGCCCCACGTGCCCCGGCGGGCGAGCCGGGCGAGGGCCGCGGGCACCTCGTCGAGTCCGACCGTCGCCGAGATGAGCGGGGCGATCGCACCCCGTTCGTAAAGCGCCACCAGCTCGTCGTGGATCTCGCGTACGAGGCCGGGATGCTGCGTGTTGTAGAGGCCCCAATGCACGCCGACGACCGAGTAGTTCTTGATGAGCACATGGTTGGTGCGGGCGTCGGCGAACCGGCCTCCGGTGAACCCGATCACGAGGATGCGGCCCTCGAACGCGATGCACTTCGTGGAACGGTCGAAGGTGTCACCGCCGACCGGGTCGTAGATCACATCGGCGCCCCGACCGCCGGTGAATTCCTTCACCGCGTCGACGAAGTCGTGCTCTCGGTAGTCGATGACGAGGTCGGCGCCGAGCCGCTCGCAGACCGCGACCTTCTCGGGCCCACCGGCCGTCGCGATCACCCGTGCTCCCGCAGCCCGACCGAGCTGGATCGCCGCGCTGCCCACACCACCGGCCCCGGCGTGCACGAGCAGGGTCTCTCCCGCCCGCAGGCCCGCCCGGCGGTGCAGCGCCAGATGCCCGGTCTGGTACACGACGTGGAGGGCGGCCGCGTCGACGAACGACATCGCATCGGGCACCGGAAATACGCTCCCCGCAGCCCGGGCGACCGTGACCTCGGCGAATCCGCCGGGGCCGAACTGCGGGATGGCGAGCACCCGCTGTCCGATCGCGAGGCCCGTGACCCCGTCGCCGACCGCGGCGATCGTGCCCGCCACCTCGGCCCCGGGCGTGAACGGGAGCCGCGGCTTCACCTGGTACTCGCCCCGGCACATGAGGACGTCGGGGAAGTTCAGCGCGGCGGCCCGCACCTGCACCCGCACCTCACCGGGGCCGGGCTCCGGCTCGGGGACGTCCTCGGCGACGAGGACCGCCTCGGGCTCGCCGAGCGAGTGGACCCGCAACGCCCGCACGGAACGGGACCGATCAGGCGAGCTGCTGCTCGAGCCGGGCGAGGGCCTCTTCCTCGCTCACGTCGAGCGCGAAGCTCAGCTCGGAGACGAGAATGCCCCGGGCCCGGACCAACATCGACTTCTCGCCCGCCGAGAGCCCCTTGGTGGCCTCGCGGAGCGCCAGGTTCCGGACCACCTCGGCGACCTGGTACACGTCGCCGCTCTTCAGCTTCTCCTGGTGGTTCTTGAACCGTCGGCTCCAGTTGGTGGGCTCGCGGATGTCCTTCTTGGCGAGGAGCACGAAGAGATCGTCGATGTCGTCGGCCGAGATCGGGGGTCGCATACCGACCTCCTCCGCCTTGTCGGACGGCACCTTGAGGATGAGATCACCCTGGGTGACCCGCAGCACCAGGTACTCGCGCTTCTTGCCGTCGAAGACTGCGGATTCCTTCTTCTCGACGACCGCCGCACCGTGGTGGGGGTAGACGACCCGGTCACCGACCTTGAACTTCATCGATCTCCAGCACCTCGGGATGCGGATCGACCCGGCAGAACCGGGTCGGGCGAGCAGCAGCGACGGCAGTCGCAGGGAACGGTGAATCCTACCAGGCGATCAGGCGCCGTCGGCTGCGCGCCGCGACGCATCGATCCAGGCCCGCACGACCGGGGCGAACCGAGCCGGGTTGTAGACGTCCTCCTCCGACGAGAACTGCATGTCACCGGCGTACTGGAGGATCGTGATGTTGGGCGCCTCGTAGATCTCGCCGTCTCCGGGATCGACGAACCGGTTCTGGATCTGGCAGATCCAGCGGTCGCGCTCCTCATCGCACACGCACCATTCGTGCGGGAAGGCCTTCATCTCCGAGTTCGGCCAGGTCGACATCGTCTCGTTGATCCAGGCCAGGATCTCGGTCCGACCGCTCATGACCCCGTAGTGGTGCTCGTCGTACCGGGCGTCCTCGGTGAACATCTCGGCCCAGGGCCCCCAGTCACCGCTCACGGCCGAGGCGTTCGCCACCTCGATCATGCGGTCGTGGGCCTGCTGGAGCTCGTCGCGGCTGAATCGTCCCATGAACGGAGAACCTACCGCCGGTCAGGTGCCGCAGTGACCGGCATGACTCGGGGGCACGTCGAGCGCGGGATTCCGGTCGAAGAAGCCGTAGGGCGCGAGCAGGAATCCCGTGTACTCGACCGGCATCACCGGCCAGTCCTCGGGCCGCACGAAGTGCGTGACGCCGAAGCTGTACCAGACCACGAGATCGCCCCGTTCGATCGACCGGTCGGCTGCGGTCCACCGGGGCAGGCCGTCACCGCCCGGATGCTGGTTCGGGTAATCGCCCGCCGCCCGGCGCTCATCGGGTGAGTAAGGCGTCACCCAGAGGTTGTGCTTCGCGAACGCGGCCCGGCGTCCGATCGGCGAATCAGCGGCGGCGAGCAGCGTCGGCGTCGACATCGTCGGCACGAGCTTGTAGGCGGTCGGCCGGCCGAGGCCGTTGCGCGCCTCGGGGTTCACGATCCGCCACGACCGGGAGGTCGCTGCGTTCGTCTCCCGCTGCGCACCCAGCTCGCTCACGAGCTGCGTGACCTTGGGCCGGAACGCGTTCCCCCACGGGTTCTCGGGTCCGGTCGGGAGCGCTTCGGCGTCCACCTCGTAGATCTCGTTCACCGCCCCGTCGACGTCGAGGTCGAGGCGCGCGCTGAACATGTGCTGGTGGTGCGGTGCGGCCACGCCCCGTCCGATCACGTTGGCGAACGCCGGATCGGGACCCGCGGGATCGAACGCCATCGAGGACACGACCCCGGTGAGCTTCACCTCGAGCTGGACCGTGCCGTCGAGGTAGAAGTACCAGAAGAAGCCGTACTCGTAGTTGCCGACGGTCGCGATGAAACTGACGACGAGCCGGCGGCTCCGCCGCACCTCGGCCCGACCTCCGTACAGGTCGACGTGCTTCCAGAGGATCCCGTAGTCCTCCTCGTGCATGCAGATGGCGTGCTCGAGCGTGTACGGATCGCCCTGCTCGGTCGCGAGCTGCGCGTCGAAGTAGAAGATCTCCCCGAGGCAGTCGCAGCCGAGCTTCAGCGAGTTGGCCATGCGGCCGAGCCCCCACTCGCCTGCGTCGAACGCGTTCTTCCATCCGTGCAGCGGACCGGGGTCGCCGTAGGGGACGACCATCTCGGTGACCGACGCCCGGTGCAGCACCGGACGGGCACGGTCACCGTCGTGGTAGGTGACCTGATGCAGCACCAGGCCCTCGTACGGGTCGAAGCCCACCCGCAGCGACCAACGACCCCAGGTCACCAGGTTGCCGTCCACGGTGAAGCTCGGTCCCTCGGGCTGGACGATCTCGAGCGGCTTCAGGTCGGTACGCAGCGGCGCGTGGTCGTCGGGGAGGTACGAGCCCGACTCGGTAGGCATCGGGACCACGCCGTAGTCGACGACCTCGAGCACCTCGTTGGTGATCCCGTCGTGGAACGCGATCACACCTTCGACGGGATGCGCGTAGCCGTTGTCCGTGGGGGAGTCCCGGAGGAACGAGATGCAGCGGCTGATGCGCCGTCCCTCTTCGTGGGGCGAGTCGAACGATCCGGCCGGCCACGGGTCGACCTGCACGCGGTCGAAGTCCTCGATGCCCCGCCGGCGCATCGCGGCCTGCCAGTCGGGGTGCTCCTTTACTGCGATGATCGCGTACATCGACTCGGTGAACAGCAGGGCGGGCCGCTCGCCCTCGTGCGTAACCCACTGCGTCACGGTGCCGGACGTGACCTCGACGACGACCTCGATCACCGAGAGCGATCCGGTCGGCACCACCAGGACCTCGACGGAACGGACGACGGCATCTCCGGGACTCCAGGCGGCCAGCACGGCCTTGGTGGGCTCGTGCAGGCGCACGTGCGCGAGGAGCGCGCCGTCGGGGAAGCGGGCGTCGGCCTTCACTGCGTCCGACGCGGCACGGATCTCCTCCGCGGTGATCATGGCGAGGGGATGGGTCACAGGGGTCATGGCCGACAACCCTACGCCCGGCACCGGGTCCGGCTCCCGCCTCCGCACCCTAGGCTCGGCCCGGATGCGCCCGTGGTGGAACGACGCCGTCGTGTACCAGATCTACCCGCGATCGTTCGCCGACTCCGACGGCGACGGGGTGGGTGACCTGCCCGGCATCACCGCGCATCTCGACCACCTCGTCTGGCTGGGCGTCGACACGATCTGGCTCAGCCCGATCACCGTGTCGCCCAACGCCGACTACGGCTACGACGTCGCCGACTACTGCGCCGTCGACCCGTCGCTGGGCACCACGGCCGACCTCGACGCGTTGCTCGGGGCGGCGGGCGAGCGGGGCATCCGGGTCCTGCTCGACCTCGTCCCGAACCACACGAGCATCGCGCACCCGTGGTTCGTGGAAGCCCGCACGTCGCGTGACGCCGCGCACCGCGACTGGTACGTGTGGGCCGACCCGGCGCCCGACGGCGGTCCGCCCAACAACTGGGTCAGTACGTTCGTCGGCCCGGCCTGGGAGCTCGACGCCGGCACCGGCCAGTACTTCCTGCACAACTTCCTGCCGGAGCAGCCCGACCTCAACTGGTGGAACGACGAGGTGCGCGACGAGTTCGACCGAATCCTGCGCTTCTGGTTCGACCGGGGCGTCACCGGCTTCCGCATCGATGTCGCGCACATGCTGGTGAAGGACGCGGACCTGCGCGACAACCCGCCCGCCGGTGACCGCGACCATTGGATGGACCGGCTGCTCGGTCAGCGCCAGGTCTACAACGCGTGCCGCCCCGACGTGCACGAGGTGTACCGACGGTGGCGCCGGATCGCGAACACGTACGACCCTCCTCGGCTGCTCCTCGGTGAGACCCTCCTGTTCGACCTCCCGGGCCTGGCCTCGTTCTACGGACACGACGACGAACTCGGCCTCGCCTTCAATTTCCCGTTCCTGCACGCGGACTTCGGCGCCGAGACGCTGCGCGCCATTGTCGCCGCAACCGAGGCCGCGCTCCCCGCCGACGCCTGGCCGGTCTGGGCGATGTCGAACCACGATGTGAGCCGGTTCGCGACACGCTGGTGCGCCGGTGACCCGGGGCTGACGCGGGTTGCGCTGCTGCTGCTGCTGACGCTGCGGGGGACCCCGGTCCTCTATTACGGCGACGAGCTCGGGATGGTCGACACCGTGGTGCCCCCCGAGCGGCAACTCGATCCGGTGACCATCGCGTTTGCCGGGATCATCGACCGCGACGCGGCGCGCACGCCGATGCCGTGGTCGACTGCGCCTGGTGCGGGCTTCACCGCTGCGGGGGTCGAGCCGTGGCTGCCGTTCGGGGACCTCGGCGCGGGCACCGTCGCCGACCAGCGCGCCGATCCGGGTTCGGTCCTGCACCTGGTGCGCGACCTGCTCGCGCTGCGCCGCACGACCCCCGACCTGCGAGAGGGCGGGTACCACGACCTCGGGGTCGAGGGTCCGGTCTGGAGCTTCCGGCGCGGCGCCGGGGTCCAGGTGGTGCTGAACCCAGGCGACACGTCGGTTTCGGTCCCGCTGGTGCTCGACCGGGCGCGCGTCGCGCTGCGCACCGACCGCGTCGGCGAGGGCGACCCGGCGCAGGGATCAGTCGCGGTTCCCGCGCGCGGTGGGCTCGTCGTCGTCACCGACGACTGACGCGCCCTCACGTCGGAGCAGTTCGCGCTTTCGCTCCACGCCGAACCCGTAGCTCCCGATGCCTCCGCGCGCCGGCACGACCCGATGGCACGGGATCACCAACCCGACGGGGTTGGCGCCACACGCGGTGCCGACCGCGCGGACCGCCTTCGGGGCGCCGACGGCCTCGGCGTCCTGGCCGTAGGTGCGGACCTCGCCGTAGGGGATCCGCGCCAGCGCGTCCCAGACGCGCCGCCGGAACGCGGTGCCGGCGATGTCGAGCGGCACCGGGGTCGGGTCCGGGTCCCCGGCGACCCGCTGGCGCACGGCGGCGACGAGCCCGGCGAGCGCGGCGTCGTCGCGGGTGCACTCGCTGGCGGGGAACGCAGCGACGAGGCGTCGCTCGAGGGCGTCGGCGTCGTCGCCGAGGTCGACTCGGCACAGGCCGCGGTCGGTCGTGGCCACGAGCAGCCGGCCGAGGTCGGACGGGGCGAGAGCCCAGGTCACGGCACGACCGGTGGTGCGCGTCACCGGGTCGGCCCCCCGTGACGACCCGCACGGTGACGATCCGCGTTCCGCGGACACCCCCGACGGGGGTACGCTCCGTCGCTCACGGAGGGATGACTGAGTGGCCGAAAGTGCTCGCCTGCTAAGCGAGTAGGGGGTGTAAAGCCTCCTCGAGGGTTCAAATCCCTCTCCCTCCGCCATTCTGGAAAGTGTGGAGCCATGAGCGAACTCGGGGATGCGCCCGCCGGGGATCCGACCGCCGAGTTGACGGCCCACGGTACGGCGACGCTCGGCGAGTGCGGGGCCCGGCGCATGCGCAGCCGCATCCGGCCCGTGTGGGACGGGGCGCGGGTCACGGGTCGGGCGGTGCCGGTGCGGTGCACGCCGGGCGACAACCTGGCGATCCACGTCGGGGTGGCGCGGGCCGGGCGGGCGAGCGTGCTCGTGGTCGACGTCGGCGACGAGCCCGAGCTCGGGTACTGGGGCGAGGTCCTCACCACCGCAGCCGAGGCCCGGGGCATCGCCGGGCTGGTCATCGACGGGTGCGTGCGCGACGTCGCCGCGCTGGCGGCCCACGGGTTCCCGGTGTTCTCCGCGGGGATCGCCCTCACCGGCGCGACTAAGCACCGGTCCGGATCGGTCGGCGAGGCCGTGCAGGTGGGCGAGGTGCACGTGGACCCGGGCGACTGGATCGTCGCCGACGTCGACGGGGTGGTCGTGGTGCCCCACGCCACGCTCGCCGACGTGCTCGCCGCGGCTCGTGCTCGCACCGGTGCCGAGACCGACCTCTTCGCGCACCTCGCCGCGGGCCGAACCACCCTCGAGCTCCTCGCCCTCGACCCCGCCCCCATCGCCGTCACCCCCCCCACCCCCGACGTGCGTATCTGACCGTCGCCTACGTAGGCGACGGTCAGATACGCACGTGCACACCTGCGCGCGTGCGCGGACACGCACCTAGGGGTGGACGAGGTTGGGTGGGGTGGTGCCGG
>JBJSXF010000022.1:0-6310 GCA_046086225.1 Actinomycetota bacterium
GTCGCCACGAGCGAGAGGTTGTACTCCCGCTCGAGCCGCTCCCGGATGATCTCCATGTGCAGCAGCCCGAGGAATCCGCAGCGGAACCCGAAGCCGAGTGCACCCGAGGTCTCGGGCTCATAGGTGAACGACGCGTCGTTGAGTCGCAACTTCTCGAGCGCCTCCCGGAGATCGGCGTACTCGTCGCCGTCGACCGGATACAGCCCGCAGAACACCATCGGCTTCGGGTTGCGGTAGCCGGGCAGCGCCCCGGCCCGGTTCCCGGCATCGGTGACCGTCTCGCCGACCTTGGCCTCGCCCACGTCCTTGATCCCCGCGATCAGGTACCCGACCTCACCGGGACCGAGCGACGCGACCGGCGTGGGGGTCGGCAGTCGCACACCGACCTCATCGGCATCGTGGTCGCGGGCCGCGTTGACGTACCGCAACTTCGCGCCCGTGCGCATCACCCCGTTGAAGACCCGCACCGAGGAAACCACGCCGCGGTAGGCGTCGTAGTACGAGTCGAACATGAGCGCCTGCAACGGGGCGTCCGCGTCGCCGGTCGGCGGCGGGATCCGGTTGACGACCGCATCGAGCAACTCGTCGACCCCTTCGCCGGTCTTGGCCGAGATGCGCAGCACATCGGATGCCGGGATACCGAGCACCCGCTCGATCTCGCCGGCCCGCTTGTCGGGCTCGGCGGCCGGGAGATCGATCTTGTTGAGCGCAGCGACGATCGCGAGGTCGTGCTCGAGTGCCTGGTAGCAGTTCGCCAGCGTCTGCGCCTCGATGCCCTGCGAGGCGTCGACGAGGAGGATGACCCCCTCGCACGCGGCGAGCGACCGGCTGACCTCGTAGCCGAAGTCGACGTGACCGGGCGTGTCGATCAGGTTGATGACGTAACCGTTCCACTCGCGCCGAACGTTCTGGGCCTTGCTCGTGATGCCCCGCTCGCGCTCGAGATCCATCGTGTCGAGGTACTGGGCCCGCATCTCGCGCGCGCTCACCGCCCCGGTCATCTCCAGCAGGCGGTCGGCGAGCGTCGACTTCCCGTGGTCGATGTGGGCGATGATGCTGAGGCAGCGGATGCGGTCGAGTGGGGTCACGGCCCCGTCATTCTCGCCCACCGGCGGCCCCGAGCCGCACCCCGGGCCGGGAGAGGCCGGTCTGCTACCCTCTCCCCCTCACCTCGCAACCGGAGCAATCGCCCGAATGGCCAACATTCAGTCGCAGAAGAAGCGCAACCGTCAGAACGAGAAGCGCCGCGTGCGCAACAAGGGCGTGCGCTCCGAGATCAAGACCCGGGTGAAGGCCGCTCAGCAGGCCGTGACCGCCGGCGACGAGGGTTCTGCCGAGCTCGTGCGGGCCGCCCAGAAGCGCATCAACAAGGCCGCCGCCAAGGGCGTGCTCCACAAGAACGCGGCCGCCCGCCGCACCTCCCGCCTCATGCGGGCCGGCCGGGCCTGAACCGCCGAGCCGCGCGGCCCGACCCGATCAGCGCCGGGCCCGCACCGTTCGCCGCCGGAGCGCGGCGAGTCGAGCCACCAACACCTCCATGACCGTTCGGTCGTCGACTGCGGTCGCGCCCCGGAGGTCGAGCTCCGCATCGGCGAGGAGCCGCACCGCCTCGGCCAGACCGTCGCGGCCCAGGGACCGGGCGGCATCGAGCGGGAACCGGGCCCCTCGGGGGTTCTTCATGCCGAGGACCGCCGCCGCCTGCTCCGGGGTCGTGATCGAGGGATCGTCGAGCCGGAGCAGCCGACGATAGGAACCCCAGAGCCCGGCCAGGATCTGCATCGGGTGCGCCGGCTTCGGATCGCGACCGCTCGACGACCCGAGGAGGCGATGAAGCACCTCGAGCGCACGGGCGACATCACCCTGCTCGATCGCGTTGGTCAGGTCGAAGCGACCGGCCGTGCCCATCTCGCCGAGGTACGGCGCGATCTCCGACAGGCCCAGCTCGGCCCCGTCGCCGTACGCCGAATGCCACAGCTCGACGAGCTCCGGCACCCGGCCGGCATCCTCACCGAGGTGCGCGATCACCCGCTCGCGCGCGTCGCGGGAGAGGCGGAGGTGGACGACCCGGAGCTCGGCGTCGAGTACCGCTCCCGTGTCCTCGGCAGGCGGCTTCGTGACCTCGCCGTGCGCGCCGCACGCTTTCTCGAGCGCGGCCGGCGTGCGACCCCCGCCGGCGACGAGCACGAGGTGTACCCCCTCGAGCGGCTCGGCGATCCACCCGGCCAGCCACTGGGCCTGGTCGGCTCGGAGGTTGCCGATGTCGTGGACGACGACGACCCGGACCGGCGTCATGAAAGGCGGGCTCGCCAACGCGTTCGTGATCGCCGAGAAGGCGGGCACGTCGGCGCCCCCCTCGTCATCGTCGCCGCTGCTCCGCCCCGACGTGACGACGTGGTCTTCGAGGGCGAACGCCCGGTCGGCGCCGTCGAGCAGCTGCTCGACGAGCCGGTGCACCTCGCGGTCGCGCAGCGTGGGCTCGGCGCCCTGGACGAGATGCGCCGTCACAGGAGCGCCTCGATCGTCCGGCAGACGCGCGCCGTGCCGGCGACGTCGTGGACCCGGACGATGCGAGCGCCATTGATCACGCCGTAGGCGACGGAGGCGAGCGACTCCGGACGGCGATCGTCGACCTCGAGGCCGAGCAGGTCACCGATGAAGCGCTTGTTGGACGCCGACAGCAGGAACGGGTAGCCGAGCGAAGCATGGACCGCCGTCTCCCGCAGCAGCACGGCGCTCTGGGCCGGCGTCTTGCCGAGGTCGAGACCGGCGTCGAGGACGATCTGGTCGGGGGCGAGCCCGGCCGCCGTCGCCCGCTCGGCCCGGTCGAGCAGCATCGTGGTGACGTCGGCCACGAGATCGGCGTACACCGGGTCGGGGTCGGCGACCCGGGGCCGCAGCCGGATGTGGGTGGCGACCACCGTCGCTGCGTGCTTGGCGGCGATGGGTAGGTACTCGGGATCGGCGAAGCCCGAGATGTCGTTGCCAACGACCGCGCCGGCCGCGCAGGCCGCGTCGAGGACCGAAGCCCGCCAGGTGTCGACCGAGAGCGCCACATCGAAGCGGGCCCGCAGGGCCTCGATCGCCGGGATGACCCGTTCGAGCTCCTCGGGTTCGGTCACTTCCGGTCCGGGCCCGGCTTTCACCCCGCCGACGTCGAGCAGGCCGGCACCTGCGGTGACGAGCTCCTCGGCCCGCCGCAGGAACGCGTCGAACGCCCAGGTCGCGCCGCGGTCGTAGAAGGAATCGGGCGTGCGGTTCAAGATGCCCATCACCACGGTGTGGGCCGAGATGTCGAGGGTCCGCTCACCGAGTCGGAGTGCGGGTGCGGGCGCGACTGCCACGGCGGCAGGCTACCGACGCCCCGAGACCGAGAACCGCAGCACCACCGAGCACAACCGCGGTTCCCTTCCGGTCGAGCGTGAGCGGCACTGCGGCGCCGACCCGGGCCACGCCGCTCACCCAGATCAGCAGCGCGGAGACGAACGGACGGCCGATCGGCCCGAGCACCGGGATGTAGCCCGCACCGACCGCGAGGACCAACCCGACCGTGCCCAGCAGTTCGGCCACCGGTGCGACTGCCAGGTTGGCGAGCGGGGTGACGGCGGGCACCGAGCCGATCGCCACGGCCAGCACCGGCGCGACCCCGAGCTGGGCGGCGAGTGATACGGCCAGCGCGGTACGCACGGGCGCCGGGCCGCGGAGCCGACGCTCGATCGTCGGTGCCCAGAGCACGATCCCGCCGCTCGCCCCGACCGAGAGCCAGAAGCCCGGCGAGCGAACGAGGAACGGGTCGACGAGGAGGAGCCCGGCGACCGCATACGCGAGGAGGCGCACGCGGTTCGTCGGGCGGCCGGCGGCCACGGCGAGAACGGACAGACCGGCGAGGGCCGAGGCCCGCAGCACCGAGGGCTCGCCGCGGGTCATGACCGCGAAGGCCGCCACGAGTCCGAGGGCGAACGTCGTGCGCGCCCCGAGGCGGAGTCGGCGGAGGAACGGGTCGGCGACGGCGAGGACGAACGCCACGTTCGCCCCCGACACCGCCAGGAGGTGGGAGAGCCCGGATGCCCGGAAATCGGCGACCACCGCGGCCGGCACCTCCCGGGTTTCGCCGAGGAGGAAGCCGGCGAGCAGCCCTCGGTGGGCGGGGGCCAGACCGGCCACGCCCCGCAGCACCCGACTACGCACGACCTCGACGGTGGCCCGGATGCCCTCGGGCGGAGCGAAGGCGAGGAGCCGAGCCCCTTCGAGGCGGGCAACGGCGTGGCGGAGGCGGGCCCGACGGTCGAACGGGTCGCGCAATGGCGCGACCCGGCCCCGTACGACGACCGCGTCGCCCGCCTGCACTCGCGCCAGGCGCGTCGCCTCGTCACCGGCCGCCCGCACGAGGACCGTCCGGAATCCGGCGGCGCCTGCCCCGGCCCGGATCAGTACCGAGGCCGAGAAGCGGCCGGGATCCGCGTCATCGATGGCACGCCCCGAGAGGGTGAGCGTCGCCGCCTCGGCCACGGCGCCGGCGAACGGCGACCGACGAACACCGTCATGAGCCCGAGCCGAGAGCGCAGCGGCCGCGAGCACGACCACCGCAGCCACGGTCGACCGCCCGACCCGAGCGGCCCGGAACCCGCAGAAGCCGGCGCCGACGACCGCGCCGAGCAGGGCCGTCGTGGCCGCCCCCGGACCGAGACGCGGCCCCACCAGACAGCCGACGACCGCCCCGATGACGGCCAGCATCGGGCCGACGGCGTACCGGTCGGTCACACCCGGATCTGATCACGCAAGGCCGCGAGCTTGGCCGGGCCGATCCCCCGCACCCGCTCGAGGTCGTCGGGTGATCGGAACGGCCCGTGCTCCTCGCGCTCCCGCACGATCGCGGCTGCGGTCGCGGGCCCGACTCCCGGGAGGGCCTCGAGCTCGGCCGCCGTCGCCCGGTTCACATCGATCGGTCCCGGCGACGAACCGGCGACCTCCGCCCCCGGGGGCGCGAGATCACCCGGTTCGGCAACGGGTGTCGGCTCCCCGACCCGAGGCACGACGACGCGCGTGCCGTCGGCGAGGGGCGCGGCCAGGTTGAGCCGAGCGAGATCGGCCGCGGGCGTCGCACCTCCGGCGGCACCGACCGCATCGAGCACCCTCGACCCGTCCCGCAAGCGCACGACCCCCGGCGTGCGCACCGCGCCCACCACATGCACGACGAGATCGACCGCGACGGTCGTACTGCTCGTGACAACCGGCTGGGGATCGGGTAGCGGCGGCAACGCCTCCGACGCCGAACCCGATCGCCACCAGGCGACCCCGGCCGCAGTGACGAGCGCCGCGATCCCGACGGTTGCGACCGTCCGCCGACCGTCACGCCAGCGATCGGCGAGGTCCTCGACGACCGACCCGAATCGAACTCCGCGCTCGGGCGCCTGCGCATCCATTCGACCACTCCTCTCCTCGGTTCACGATCACGGGCCGTGAGGGCCAGTCGTGATCTCTCGACGGAGGAAGTGGAGGGGAAGCGACCGGGACCGTAGCGTCCCGCAGCGACCGCCGGCTACGCGCCGATGACCGCGAAGCCGAGCGTTCGCGCCGCCTGAGCCTGACGGATGTCGAAGGTGGCGAACGTGAGAGTAGTTCCCAATCGACGCGCGGCAGCCAGGTGCAACGCGTCGAGGGTGCGAACGCCGCTCTGCTCGCCGATCGCCGCGGCGAGCTCGCACGTCGACGCATCGAGTTCGACGATTGCGAAGGCGGTCAGGTCATTCGTGAACGTTCTCCGCACAGCCGTTGCATCGGTCGGAGAAAGCACGCGAGCGAGGTTTCGCCGCACTTCGACGATTGCATGGCGCGCCGTCGTGAGAGTGGAGTCACTCGCCAGGATCTCGATCGCCCGGTCGGAATCCGGCTCGTCGACATAGCGCTTCAGGATGACACTGGCATCCGCGTAAAGGGTCACTCCGACCGATCCTCGGCGAGCGCATCGAGAACGGGCCGGAGCGACGGGTACCGACGAGTCGGAGCGAGCCCGGTCGAGGATGCCGGCGTCACCCAACCCGCGGCAATCGCGGCGTCGAGGTCGACGATTCCGGCCGGGGGACCGATGACCGCGATCGGACGCCCACGATCGGTCACCGTGATGTGCTCGCCGGCGGCCGCTCGCTGGAGGACTGCCGACAGAGTGGACTTGAGTTCGCGAACCCCGATATCCATGTGACCACAATACACTTCTTTGTGACCACATTGTTCCCGAGCTGCCTCCGGCGAACGGAAGCCCCCGCGCTCGGGTGCTTGCGAATCCATTCGACCACTCCCCTCCTCGGTTCACGAT
>JBJSXF010000023.1:0-5573 GCA_046086225.1 Actinomycetota bacterium
ATGCCGAGGCCACCGGAATCCGCAGCGCATCCGGCCGACCCCGTCCCCGGACGGCCCGACCCCGACGTCCCCATCCTGCTGCTCCACGTACCGCGCACCGGAGGCTCGACCCTCAAGTTCATGCTCCGGGACGTCCACGGCGCCGACCGCACCCTCCTCGACGCGCACCGCTTCCCGACCGAGCCGCTCGCCGGATCCGGCCTCGCCGTGATCGAGGGCCACGTGTCCGCCCCGTTCTTCGCCCGTGCATTCGGTCCGGACTGGCCCGCCAACGCCGTGACGCTGCTGCGCGACCCCGTCGCCCGCGTGGTGTCGCAGGCGCGCCACGTCCGGGCCCGCCCCGGCCCGCTGCAGTCGACCCTCGCGGCGCCCGTCACCGACCCCGATGCGCTCTTCGGCCGGCTCCCCCGGCTCGCCGACCTGCAGACCAAGCTGCTCGCCGGTCATCCGATCGACGAGCCCGCCGACGAGGGCGCGCTCGGGGCCGCGTGCGCGACGCTCGACCGCATGGCCTTCGGCTCGACCGAGGACCTCGACCTCGCGGTCGCCCTGGGCTCCGAGCGGTTCCGGTTCGGGGCCGTGCGCTTCGGGGTCACGAACGCCGCGGCGCCGACGGGTGACGACGACCTCCGCTCGGCTGCGTTCCGGACCGCCGCCGAGGCGCACAACGGGTTCGACGTCCGGCTCCGGGCCCACGCCGACCGGGTGCTCGCCGAACGGGTCGAGCGCTTCACCACGACGCTGCTCGATCTCCCCCTCGCCGAGGCCGGGGCGACGGGCGCAGTCCGCTTCCTGCGGCGTGACCTCGTCGGCCCGATCCGACGTCCGGCGCCGGGGGTGCGCGGTCGCATCAGCGGCTGGGTGCTCGTCGACGGGCACGCGCCCGACGCGGTCCTCGTCCGCGCCGGAGACCGGGTCGTTCCCCTCGTGCCCCGGGTTCACCGGGACGAGGCGGCCCGGTCGACCGGGCGGATCGCCGACCGGAGAGCCGGGTTCGTCGGGACGCTCGGAATCCCGCCCGAGGCGACGACCGTCGAGCTGATCGCGTTCGACCGCGCCCGGGGACGCCGCGCCGTGATCCCGTTCGCCGTCGAGGAGCCGCCCCGCCGATCGGCATGGCCGCGGCTCGTGACCGGACGTCGCCGCCGGTCCTGAGCCGCACGCGGTCAGCCGACCGCGTCCTCGCCGCCGAGCTCGACCTCGCCGGTCGGCTCGAACGTCGCTTCGGGGGCCCCCTCGACCGACGAGCCGGACGCCAGGATCCCGAGATCGGTGCCGACCTGACGGCTCGCGCTCTCCGACGCCAGCCAGGTGGCGAGGTCCATGCCGTCCTCGGACTCCGACGTGTAGTACGGCAGCGGCTCGTAGTCGGGCGCTTCGGTGCGGATCTCGCGATAGGCGGGCATGCCCGTCCCGGCCGGGATGAGCTTGCCGATGATCACGTTCTCCTTCAGGCCCTCGAGCCCGTCGGCCCGACCCTCGATCGCCGCCTCGGTGAGCACCCGGGTCGTCTCCTGGAAGGAGGCGGCCGAGAGCCACGAGTCGGTGGCGAGCGAAGCCTTCGTGATCCCCATGAGCTCGACCCGACCCTCGGCCGGACGCTGACCCTCGTCCACGAGGCGGCGGTTCTCGTCGGCGTAGCGCCGGGCGTCGACCGTCTCCCCCGGGAGGAACTTGCTGTCGCCGGGCTCCGACACCGTGACCCGCCGCAGCATCTGCCGGACGATCACCTCGATGTGCTTGTCGTGGATCGACACGCCCTGGTCGCGGTACACGCGCTGCACCTCGTCGACGAGGTACTGCTGGGTCGCCCGCAGGCCTCGGACCTCGAGGAGCTTCTTCGGAGCGAGCGGGCTCTTCTCGTCGCCGGTGAGCTGCTCGCCCACCGAGACCTCCTGGCCGTCGCTCACCGCGATGTGCGTCTTGCGCGAGACGGCGGTCGGGATCTCGGTCCCGTCGTCGGTGACCAGGTTGATGACCCGCTCACCCTTCTCGTTCTGCTCGAGCCGCACGACACCCGAAGCCTCGGCGAGCACCGCCGCGCTCTTGGGGTTGCGGGCCTCGAAGAGCTCGACGACCCGCGGGAGGCCGTGGGTGATGTCCTCACCCGCGACGCCACCGGTGTGGAACGTCCGCATCGTGAGCTGGGTTCCCGGCTCACCGATCGACTGGGCGGCGATGATGCCGACCGCCTCGCCGAGCTCGGCGAGGATGCCCGACGCCAGCATGCGGCCGTAGCAGCGCGAGCAGACGCCCGCCACGTGGTCGCAGGTCAGTACCGAGCGGACCCGGACCCGCGTGATCGCCGGGTCGTCGGTGAGGGCCGCCACGGCGTCCTCGTCGACCTCGCTCCCGCGCTCGAGTACCCGCCCGTCGGCGAGGGTGACGTCCTCGGCGAGGCAGCGGCCGAGGAGGCTCGTCTCGAGCTCCCGGGCGTTCACCGCTTCGACGCCCTCGACCCAGATGCCCCGGGTCGAGCCGCAGTCGTCCTCGCGGATGATGAGCTCCTGAGCCACGTCGACGAGTCGCCGGGTGAGGTATCCCGAGTCGGCGGTGCGGAGCGCGGTGTCGGCGAGTCCCTTCCGGGCACCGTGGGTCGAGATGAAGTACTCGAGCACCGACAGGCCCTCACGGAAGTTGCTCTTGATCGGGCGGGGGATGATCTCGCCCTTCGGGTTGGCCACCAGGCCGCGCATGCCGGCGATCTGGCGAACCTGCATGACGTTGCCACGGGCACCCGAGTTGACCATCATGTCGATCGGGTTGAACGGGCTCGACATGAGCAGGTCCTGCATCGCGTGCGTGACCTGGTTCGTGGCGTCGGTCCAGATCTCGATCTCCCGCTGGCGCCGCTCGTCGTCGCTGATGATGCCCTTCTCGAACTGCTGCTCGATCGTCGCGGCCTCGGCCTCGAACTGCTCGAGCAGACCCGCCTTGGCCGGCGGGGTCGTGACGTCGGCGATGGAGATGGTCAGCCCGGCCCGGGTCGACCACTCGTAGCCGAGCGCCTTCATCGCGTCGAGGCTCGTGGCCACGACCGCCTTGTCGTAGTCGTTGACGAGCTCGCTGACCGTCTCGGTGATGTCCCGCTTCTTCATCACCTGGTCGACGAAGGGGAAGTCCTCGGGCAACGCGTCGTTGAGCAGGAGCCGACCGAGCGAGGTCTCGACGAGCACCTCGGCCGAGCCGTTGGTGCCGTACTCGCGCAGCACGATGCTGTGCGTCGTGCCGTCGGCGTCCGGCCGGGTGAATCGGTCGGCCGGGAACTTCGCCGCCGGCATCCGCACCTTGATCCGGGCGTGAGCCGAGACCGTCTCGCCGTTCGCTCCGAACCGCTCCTCGTAGGCCGCCCGCGCCTCGTCGAGCGAGCCGAAGACCCGGCCCTCGCCGACGGACCCGTCGATGACCTCGGAGATGTAGTAGAGCCCGATGATCATGTCCTGGCTCGGGACCGCGATCGGGCGGCCCGAGGCGGGCGAGAGCACGTTGTGGGCGCTCAGCATGAGCATCCGGGCCTCGGCCTGGGCCTCGGCCGACAGGGGCAGGTGGACGGCCATCTGGTCGCCGTCGAAGTCGGCGTTGAACGCCGAGCACACGAGCGGGTGCAGCTGGATCGCCTTGCCCTCGACGAGCACGGGCTCGAACGCCTGGATGCCGAGCCGGTGGAGGGTCGGCGCCCGGTTCAGGAGCACCGGGTGCTCCTTGATGGCCTCCTCGAGCACGTCCCACACCTGAGGCCGGGACCGTTCGACCATCCGCTTCGCCGACTTGATGTTCTGCGCGTACTCGAGATCGACGAGCCGCTTCATCACGAAGGGCTTGAAGAGTTCGAGGGCCATCTGCTTCGGGAGCCCGCACTGCTGGAGCCGCAGCTGCGGCCCGGCCACGATCACGGACCGGCCCGAGTAGTCGACGCGCTTGCCGAGCAGGTTCTGGCGGAACCGGCCCTGCTTGCCCTTCAGCATGTCGGAGAGCGACTTGAGCGCCCGGTTACCGACGCCGGTGACCGGACGACCGCGGCGGCCGTTGTCGAACAGCGCGTCGACGGCCTCCTGGAGCATCCGCTTCTCGTTGTTGATGATGATCTCGGGGGCGCCGAGGTCGAGGAGGCGCTTCAGCCGGTTGTTCCGGTTGATGACGCGGCGGTAGAGGTCGTTGAGGTCGGAGGTGGCGAAGCGGCCACCGTCGAGCTGGACCATCGGGCGCAGGTCGGGCGGGATCACCGGGATGACGTCGAGGATCATGCCCATCGGCGAGTTGACCGTGCGGCCGTCGGGGCCGGTGCGGTTGAACGCCGACACGACCTTGAGGCGCTTGATCGCCTTGGCCTTGCGCTGGCCCTTGGCCGTCGCGATGGTCTCCTTCAACTCGATCTCCACGGCCGGGAGGTCGAGCCGACCCACGAAGTCCTTCACCGACTCGGCACCCATGCCGCCGGCGAAGTAGCCGGGCCAGCGGTACCGCAACTCGCGCCACACCCGCTCGTCGTCGATGAGCTGACGCGGCTTGAGCGACCGGAAGGTGTCCCAGACGGTCTGGAGCTGCGCGATGTCCTCGTCGTAACGGGCCCGGATGTCCTCGAAGTCGCGGTTGCGACCCTTCTCGGCCCGCTCGATCTCGTTCTTCTTGGCGCCCCGGCCCTCGAGATCCTCGAGCTCCTTCACGTACTCGTCGTCACGCTCGCGGAGCTTGGCCTCACGCTCGTCCTCCACGAGCCGGATCTCCTCGCGGAGTTCGACCTCGAGCTCGGGGAGATCGGCGTGGAGACGCTCGTCGTCGACCCACGTGATGAGGTGCGCGGCGAAGTAGATGACCTTCTCGAGGCTCTTCGGAGCGACGTCGAGGAGGTACCCGAGCCGGCTCGGGACACCCTTGAAGTACCAGATGTGGGTGACGGGCGCGGCGAGCTGGATGTGCCCCATGCGCTCGCGCCGAACCTTCGAGCGGGTGACCTCGACACCACAGCGCTCGCAGATGATGCCCTTGAACCGGACGCGCTTGTACTTCCCGCAGTAGCACTCCCAGTCCTTGGTCGGACCGAAGATCTTCTCGCAGAAGAGGCCGTCCTTCTCGGGCTTGAGCGTGCGGTAGTTGATCGTCTCCGGCTTCTTCACCTCGCCGTTCGACCAGGTGAGGATGTCCCCCGCCGCCGCCAGGTTGATGGTGAGCAGATGGCTCTCGTTCACGTCGAACACGTGGGTGCTCCCGTTTCCCTCGGAGTGCTAGCGACCGGCCGCGGCGTCGTCCTCGTCCGTGCCCCGTTCGGGCCGGGAGAGGTCGATGCCGAGTGCCTCGGTCGTGCGGAACGCGTCCTCGTCGAGCTCGCGGATCTCGATCTCCTGACCCTGCTCGTTCATCACGCGGACGTTGAGGCAGAGCGCCTGCATCTCCTTGATGAGCACCTTGAAGCTCTCGGGGATGCCGGGCTCGGGGATGTTCTCACCCTTGACGATGGCCTCGTAGACCTTGACCCGGCCGAGGACGTCGTCGGACTTGATGGTCAGGATCTCCTGCAGCGCGTACGCGGCGCCGTAGGCCTCGAGCGCCCACACCTCCATCTCGCCGAAGCGCTG
>JBJSXF010000024.1:0-11898 GCA_046086225.1 Actinomycetota bacterium
AGCGTCAGTCGTCGGGTGTGGTGACGGCTGACGCGCAGCGTCAGTCGTCGGGTGTGGTGACGGTTGACGCGCAGCGTCAGTCGTCGGGTGTGGTGACGGTTGACGCCCAGCGTCAGTCGTCGGGTGTGCTGACGGCGTCAGCCCGCCGCCCGGATCCAACGTGCACGGCCCGTTCCCCTGACGCCCTCTAGGCGCCGGGAGTCCGGGCCGTTCCCGTTCGGCGGTCGGGGAACGGCGTCCTAGAGCAGCCCGCGGAGGATCGCCGCGATGCCGGCGGCGAACGCGAGGGCCAGCACCGCGGTGCGCAGGTGGGTGCTGTGCACGCGCCGGGCGATCAGATGCGAGATCGCGTAGCCGAGCCCGACCGCCGGCAGCATCGCGGCGGCGAACACGCCCTGGTGCCACGTGAGCTGGCCGCCGATCGCGAGCGCGCTCGCCGACATGACGCTCCCGACGATGAATGCAACCGCGAGCGTCGCCCGCAGCCGCGGCCCGGCGTGTTGCTGGTACAGCAGGGCGAGGGGTGGTCCGTCGACCGCGGCGGTGGTGCCCATGACCCCGGCGGCGAACCCGGCCGCACCCGCCTCGCCTGCGGTGATCTCGGCCGGCGCCCGGAACCGCAGCAGGGCCACGCCGAGCACGATCGCGATCCCCACCGCGACGAGCAGCGTCGATTGTGAGACGAGGCTCACGATCACGACGCCGAGCACGGTGCCGGGGATCCGCATGGCGATGACCCACCGGAGGCCCGCGTGGTCGATCTCGTGCCGTTCGCGCACCGCGATCGCCGCCGAGAGCGGGATGCCCATGAGGACGAACGCGCCCGGCACCGCACCGGGGTCGATGATCGCCACGAGCGGGACGGCGTGGAGGTTGAGGCCGAGGCCGACGACGCCCTGCGCGGTGGCGCCGAACGCCACGAGCGCGAGGCAGGCCGCCCACTCCCACATGCTCAGGTGCACGGTGCGTCCCTCCGGGTCGGCCCGAGGGGCGATCGTAGGGGAGCCGTAGACTCCCGCTCCGTGACCGATCCGGCGCCCCGGCGCTTCCTCGTGCGCACCTTCGGGTGCCAGATGAACGAGCACGACTCCGAGCGCATCGCCGGACTGCTCGCGGCCGACGGCATGGAGCCGACCGACGACCTCGAGGCGGCCGACGTCGTGGTCCTCAACACCTGCTGCATCCGCGAGAACGCCGACAACCGGCTCTACGGCACCCTCGGGCACCTCAAGTCGCTCAAGGCCCGTCGTCCCGACCTCCAGATCGCGGTCGGGGGCTGCCTGGCCCAGAAGGACCGTGATCTCATCCAGTCCCGGGCCCCGCACGTCGACGTCGTCTTCGGGACCCACAACCTGGTCAATGCCCCGGAACTGCTCGAACGGGCCCGGGACGAGGGTCCGCTCATGGAGATCCTCGAGGAGCACGAAACCTACCCGTCGGTGCTTCCGGCTCGTCGGGAGTCGCCGCACTCGGCGTGGGTGACGATCCAGATCGGCTGCGACAACTCGTGTGCCTTCTGCATCGTGCCGCAGGTTCGCGGCGCGGAGGTCAGCCGACGGTCGGGTGACATCGTGGGTGAGGTCGAGGGCTTCGTCGCCGATGGGGTCGTCGAGGTCACCCTGCTCGGCCAGAACGTCAACTCCTACGGCCGTGACCTCGGGGCCGGAGAGTTCCGGCCTCGGTTCGCTGACCTCCTCCGTTCGCTCGATGCCATCGAAGGCCTCGAACGGATCCGGTTCACCTCGCCCCATCCGAAGGACCTACGGCCCGAGACCATCGCGGCCATGGCGGAATGCGCGTCGGTCTGCGAGCACCTCCACCTCCCGCTCCAGTCGGGCAGCGACCGGATCCTCGCCCGGATGCATCGCGGATACACCGCCGAGCGCTACCTCGAGCGCCTCGCGGCGGCGCGGACCGCAGTGCCCGACCTGGCGGTCACGACCGACATCATCGTCGGTTTCCCGGGCGAGACCGAAGACGATTTCGCCCGGACGTTGGAGATCGCCGAGATCGCGGCGTACGACACCGCCTACACCTTCGTGTTCTCGCCCCGACCGGGGACGGAAGCGGCGGCTCTGGTCGACGAGTTCGTCGCGCCGGAGGTGGTGCGAGAGCGGATGGATCGGCTCGTCGAGGTCATCGAGCGTCACGCTCTGGCTCGCCACACTGCGCGCATCGGGCGGACGGAGTCGGTGCTCGTCGAGGGTCCGTCGAAGAAGGATCCCGCCGTCTGGTCGGGCCGCACTCGGCAGGGGAAGCTCGTCCATTTCGATCCTCCGGACGGAATCGCCGCCGGTGCGCTCGTCGACGTGCGCATCACGGCTGCGGCGCCGCATTGGCTCCGGGGCGAGGTCGATCGGTTGGTCCGGGAGGCCCCGCGTCGACGGGTCCGCATTCCGGTCGAGGCCGTGTGACCAAGCATCTGGCGCTGATCGGGCCGACCGCCAGTGGGAAATCGGCGGTGGCCCAGCGGATCGCCGAGAGCCGGGGTGATTGCGAGCTCGTGTCCCTCGATGCGTTCCAGGTCTACCGCGAGATGGATATCGGCACTGCGAAGCCGACGGTCTCCGATCGGGCCGCGGTGGCCCACCATCTCGTCGATGTGGCCGATCCCGATGCGGAGTGGTCCGTCCGGCTGACCCAGGACGCGGCCCGGTATGCGATCGCCGACATCGAGGCACGGGGGCGGCGGGCGATCCTGGTCGGGGGCACGGGGCTCTACGTGCGGGCCGTCATCGACGATCTCGCGGTTCCCGGAAGCGATCCCGCGGTCCGAGCGGCGCTCGAGGCCGAGACGGCCACCCCGGAGGGACTCGCGGCGGCCCGGAACCGACTCGCCGATCTCGATCCCGTCGCGGCGAGCCGGATCGAGCCCGGAAACCGACGTCGGATCGTGCGCGCGCTCGAGGCGATCACTGTGACGGGGGAGCCCTTCTCGGCGTCGGGACCCGGCCTCGATGAGTACGGCCCGCCCGCAGTGCCGGTCGTGATGGTCGGAATCGAGGTTCCGGCGGCGGTGCTCGCCCTCCGGATCGCGGATCGAGTGGCCGCCATGAGTGCCGCCGGACTCCTCGACGAGGTCCGGGCGCTCGTCGGTCGACCCGGCGGCTGGTCGCGCACCGCCCGCAAGGCGATCGGCTACGCCGAGATGGTCGATCACCTCGACGGCGGGATGAGTCTCGAAGCGGCCCTGGATCGGACAGTGGTGCGCACCCGACAGTTCGCCCGACGTCAGCGCGCCTGGTTCCGGCGCGACCCTCGCACGATCTGGATCCCGGGCGACGGCGCCCCGGCCACCGTCGCTCACGAAGTGGTCCGGGTGTGGGGCGCCGCCGCCCCGGCGGGAGCGGTTCGGTGATGCGGTTCACGAAGGTCGAGGCGACGGGCAACGATTTCCTGGTTCGACTCGAGCCGGCCACGGCCCCGTTGCCTCCGGCACTCGTGGCTGCCCTGTGCGACCGGCACCGCGGGGTCGGAGCCGACGGCGTGATCACCATCGGTCCCGGGGTGGACGGTGCCGACTGCACGATGCTCCTCCAGAACGCGGACGGCGGCCCGGCCGAAATCAGCGGGAACGGGGCCCGGGCGGTCGCGCTCGTGGCGGCCGCCGCCGGACTCGGCACCGAAACGACGCTCGTCGTCGACACCGGGAGCGGACGTCGGGTGATCCGGCTCGATCGCGATCCGTCAGGCTCGGTGATCGCGGCCGAAGTCGACATGGGTCCGGTGACTATCGGCCCGTCCGACCTCGAGGTGGCAGTGGCGGGTTCGACGCACCGAGGCGACGTCGTGTCGGTGGGGAATCCTCACTACGTGTGCTTCGTCCCCGATCCGGCGGCGGTCGACCTCGACCGGATCGGGCCCGGGATCGAGCACGCGCCTCAGTTCCCTGAACGCACCAACGTCCATTTCGTGCGGGTCGAGGATCCGGCCACGATCACGATGCACATCTGGGAGCGCGGGGTCGGACCCACGCTCTCGTGCGGGAGCGGGGCGTGCGCGGCCGCGGCTGCTGCGCACGCACGCGGTCTCGTCGGCGACACCGTGACGGTGCGAGTCCCCGGCGGCGAGCTCACCGTCACGCTCGGCGAGACCGCCCGGCTCGCCGGCCCGGCCGTGGCGGTGTGCGAGGTCGAGGTCGACGCCGACGGCCTCCTGCGCTCGTGACCTCGTCGCGCAGCCATACGAACCGGCAGCGGCGTCGCCTCGCCGCAACCGAGGTCGACCTCTCCCGGGTCCGGCAACGGGCGCTGCTGGTGGGCACGACCGACGAATCGTCCCTCGACGAGCTCGAACTGCTCGCCGACACGGCCGGGGCCGACGTCGTCGCCCGGGAGTTGCAGCGCCGCACCGTGCCCGACCCGGCCACCTACATCGGCAGTGGCAAGGCGGCCGAGCTGCAGGCCGTCACCGAGGCGCTCGACGTCGATGTCGTCGTGTTCGACGACGAGCTCTCACCGGCTCAGCAGCGGAACCTCGAGAAGATCTTCGCCGTCGACGTCGTCGACCGGGTCGCACTGATCCTCGACATCTTCGCTCAGCACGCCACGAGCCAAGAGGGTGCAGTGCAGGTCGAGCTCGCCCAGCTGCGCTACCGCCTGCCCCGATTGCGGGGACGGGGACTCCAGCTGAGCCAGCAGGGTGCGGGAATCGGAACCCGGGGTCCGGGCGAGACTCAGCTCGAGGTCGACCGACGGCGCCTGCTGCGGCGCACGCAGAAGCTCGAACGCGATCTCCGGGGCCTCGGTGCGACCCGGGCGACCCAGCGCAAGGCCCGGACCCGGCGTGATCTCCGCCAGGTCGCGCTCGTGGGCTACACGAACGCGGGCAAGTCGACCCTGCTGAACCGCCTGACCCGAGCCGACGTCCTGGTCGAGGACCAGCTCTTCTCGACGCTCGATCCCACGGTGCGTCGGCTCGTTCTGCCGGGGGGAGCGGTCGTGCTCTGCTCCGACACCGTCGGCTTCGTGCGGCGGTTGCCCCACGAGCTCGTCGAGGCGTTCCGCTCGACGCTCGAAGAGGTCGCCGAGGCCGATCTCCTCCTCCACGTGGTCGATGCAAGCGCGCCCGACCCGGCCGAGCGCATCGCCGCCGTGGAGACGGTGCTGGCGTCCATCGGGGCAGACGGTCTCCCGGTGCTCCTGGTCTGGAACAAGTCCGACGCCGTCGATCCGAGCACGGTTGCCGATCTCCTCGCCGTCCACCCCGGCTCGGTCGCCGTCTCCGGCGCGACCGGAGACGGGATGGCGACGCTGCTCGCGTCGATCGGCGAGCGACTCCGCGAGCTGTCGCGGGTCGTCGAGCTCGCGGTGCCGTACGACCGGGGTGATGTCCTCGCCGCCCTCCACCGGGAGGCCGAGGTTCTCGTCGAGGTCCACGAGGCCGAGGTCACGCGTGTGCGGATCCGTATCCCGAGAGCAGCGCTCGGTCGATTCGCCGAGTTCGTCGTCACCTAGGCTCGCCCGGCGATGGTCGGCGCCGCGGGCTTCGTCCCCCCTCCGTACCCGTACGACCGGCTCGACGCCCTCCGGGCGACCGCCGACCGGCACGACGGCGGCATCGTCGATTGCTCGATCGGCACGCCGTGCGATCCGGTGCCGGAGGTCGCGGTCGATGCCGCGGCCGCCGCGCTGGGCGCGGCGAACGGCTATCCGCCCTCGGCGGGCACGGGGGCCCTGCGTGAGGCCGCTGCCGGCTGGATCGACCGGCGCTTCGGTGTGGGGCTCCCGCCCTCGGCGATCGGCGCCTGCGTGGGGACGAAGGAGCTCGTTGCATCACTCCCGCACCTGCTCCGCCTCCGCAACCCGGACCGCGACACGGTGCTCTACCCGGCGGTCGCTTACCCCACCTACGAGATGGGCGCGATCCTGGCCGGACTGCGGCCCGTGCCCGTCCCGGTCGACGCCGACTGGCACCTCGATCTCGACGCCATCGATCCGGCCGATGCCGCCCGGGCGCTCCTCCTGTGGATCAACGAGCCGGGGAATCCGGCGGGCCAGACCGCCGACGCGGCCCGGTTCGGCCGGTACGCCGAGTGGGGTCGCCGGCAGGGAGTCGTGGTCGCGAGCGACGAGTGCTACGTCGAGTTCGCGCCGACGCCGGCGACGATCCTGGCGGCGGGTGTCGACGGAGTGCTCGCGGTGCACAGCGTGTCGAAGCGTTCGAACCTCGCCGGTATGCGCGTCGGCTTCTACGCCGGCGATCCCGCGCTCGTCGAGTACCTCGTCGAGACCCGGAAGCACGCCGGACTCATGGCCCCGTCACCGGTGCAGGCGGCGGCCACGGCCGCGCTCGGCGACGACGACCACGTCGAGATCCAACGGGCCCGGTATCGCGATCGACGGGCGATGGTGCTCGCCGCCTTGCGTTCGCTCGGATTGGTGCACTCCGGCGGAGACATGGCGTTCTACCTCTGGCTGCGCGCGGCCACCCCCGGGGGTCCCGACGGCTGGGCCCTGGCGGCGGGGCTCGCGGCGGCCGGTGGTCTGCTCGTCGCCCCCGGTGACCTCTACGGTGCTGCCGGTTCAGACCACGTGCGCCTGGCGCTCGTGCAACCCGACGATGCGTTCGAGCGGGTGTGCGCCCGCCTGGAGCAGGCTGCTGCGGAAGGAGCAATGTGGACGACCGTGCCCGATTGATGACCCGGCTCTTCGAGGCCGGTGACGACTGGCGGGACGTCCTCGGTCCCGACGAGGCCCACGAAGCGGTGCGGACCGTCATCGGTCTCCTCGACCGGGGCGAGGCCCGGGTCGCCGAGGTGATCGACGGTGAGGTCGTCGTCCACGAGTGGGCGAAGCACGCCATCCTCATGTGGTTCCGGGTGAACACCATGGCGGTGGCCGAGGCGGGGCCATTCGAGTACCACGACAAGCTCCCGCTGAAGTCGGGCTACGAGGCGGCGGGGGTCCGGGTCGTTCCCGGGGCTTCGGCCCGGTTCGGCGCCTACCTCGCCCCCGGGGTCGTGATGATGCCGAGCTACGTGAATATCGGCGCGTACGTCGACTCGGGCACGATGGTCGACACCTGGGCGACGGTCGCGTCCTGTGCTCAGATCGGCCGGAACGTGCACCTCTCGGGAGGTGTCGGGATCGGTGGCGTGCTCGAGCCGCCGCAGGCGAAGCCCGTCGTGGTGGAAGACGACTGCTTCGTGGGCTCGCGCTGCATGATCGTGAACGGGGCCCGGGTGCGGGCCGGGGCGAAGCTCGGCGCGGGGCTCATACTCACCGACACGACCCCCGTCATCGAGGCCGAGACCGGCCGGGAGGTCGCCCGGGGAGTCATTCCGGAACGGGCGATCGTGGTGCAGGGCACTCGCAACCGCGAGTTCGCAGGCGGCACCTTCGGTCTGCCCTGCGCGCTGGTCCTCCGTTATCTCGAGCCGGGGGAGGAGCACGACCGGCTCCGGCTCAACGCGATCCTGCGCGAGCACGGCGTCGTCTCGTGACCGATCTGCTCGCGCTCACCGAGGAGCTGTGTGCGATCCCCTCGGTGAGCCTCGCCGAGACGGCGATGGCCGACGCGATCGAAGCTCGGCTCCGGGCGACGCCGGGGGAGTTGACCATCGACCGCGTGGGCGACAACGTCGTGGCCCGCACGATGACGGGCGCCGGCCGTCGCATCCTCCTCGGCGGCCACCTCGACACGGTTCCGCCGAACGGGAATGCCGAGCCCCGCATCGATGGCGACACCTTGCACGGACTCGGGGCCGCCGACATGAAGGGCGGCCTGGCGGTGATGCTCCACCTCGCCGCAGTGGCGGCGTCGGGGGCGCCCCGGCACGACGCGACCTTCGTCTTCTACGAGGCCGAGGAGATCGCCGAGCAGCACAACGGTCTGCGCCGGCTCTTCGCCGAGCGCTCGGACCTCGTGAGCGCCGACCTCGCTGTGCTGCTCGAGCCGACCGGCGGGTGGCTGGAGGCGGGTTGCCAGGGCTCGATCACGGTGCGGGCCGAGTTCGACGGCGCTCGGGCCCACTCGGCCCGGTCGTGGACGGGCGTGAACGCCATCCACCGAGCAGCCGAGCTCCTCGCCCGGATCGCCGGGTTCGAAGCGGCGACCGTGGACGTCGACGGACTCTCCTACCGGGAAGCGCTCCAGGTGGTGCGGGTCGAGGGCGGAGTCGCCAACAATGTCGTCCCCGACCGGTGCGCAGTTGTGGTCAATCGGCGGTTCGCTCCGGTGCGCACGCTCGACGAAGCGCTCGCCGAGGTGCACGGCTGGTGTGCGGGTGCCGATCGGGTCGAGGTGCTCAACGCCTCGGCGGCGGCACCACCGAATCTCTTCGACCCGCTCATCGCGGAGCTCACCGGTGTCTACAACCTGCCGATCCGAGCGAAGCTCGGCTGGACCGATGTGGCCCGCTTCGCCGCCGCCGGCATCCCGGCCTGCAATCTCGGTCCGGGGGATCCGGAGCTCGCCCACACGGCCGACGAAGCAGTGGAGCGGTCGGATCTCGACGGCTGCGCCGCGGTGCTCGGCTCGTTCCTCGGCCTCGCCTGATCGGGCTCGGGAGAGGCCCGATCAGAGCCGGCGCATCACCGTGACGACCCGGCCGTAGATCGTCGCCTCCGAGGGCTCGATGACGATGTCGGAGAAGTCGGCGTTGGCGGGTCGCAGGATGATCTTCCCGTCCTTGCGGAGGAAGGTCTTCACCGTGGCTTCCTCGCCGGGAAGGCCGGCAACCACGACGTCGCCGTTGTCGGCCGTGACCTGGGCGCGCACGACGACGAAATCGCCGTCGAAGATCCCGGCCTCGATCATCGACTCGCCCCGAACCCGGAGCATGAACAGCTCACCGTCGCCGGTGAGGTCGGCCGGGAGGGGAAGCACCTCCTCCACGTGCTCGGCGGCGAGCACGCCGGTGCCGGCGGCGACATCGCCGAGCAGCGGCACGTGCCGGACCGGGCGTCGCTCGGCGGCCGAGCCGGTGGTGGGCTCGAGCGCCACCTCGATGGCCCGGGGCTTGCTCGGATCCCGGCGCAGGTAACCCTTGTCCTGGAGGGCGCCGAGGTGGGCGAACACCGTGGACGGGGAGGAGAGGCCGAGCGCCTCGCCGATCTCGCGGACGCTGGGCGGGTAGCCCCGCCGGTCGACCTCGCCCACGACGAAGTCGAGGACCTGGCGCTGACGGGGCGTGAGGTCGGCGGGCGGGCTCTGCCGGGGGGTGCGCTGGGGGGTGCTGGCCATGCCGGGCACCGTAACACGATCAGACGTTCGCCACAAACACCCGTTCGATTTCTCCTTGACAACCGAACACCTGTTCGTCCACCATGACCGTCCCACCCCGGTGGTTCGCTCTCCGGCGTGACCACCGATCAACCCGAAACACCGATCTCCTCCCGGAGCCAGAGATGACCGCAGTTCCCCTCTCCGCCGCAACGCTCCGACCGGCTCCCCACCCGGTCGTGGTCCGCCGTCAGGCCCGCCCCCGGCCGGCGCGCCGCCCGAGCCCCGCCGTCCTGCGACGGCGTCGGCTCCTGGCCGCGCTGGTCGGCCTGGGCCTCGTCCTGACGGTGGCTCGTGCGGGGGTGGCGCTCGCGGGGTCGTCCGTCCCGACCTCGGAGCGCCTCCCGCACGAACGCACGGTGATCGTCGAGCCGGGCGACACGCTCTGGGCGATCGCCGCCGAGCTCGCCCCCGAGCGCGATCGTCGTGAGGTGGTCGATGCCATCGCCGAGGCTCGGGGCTCCACCGTCCTGATGCCCGGTGAGGCGATCACCTGGCTCGACGCCTGAGCCGCAGCGTCCGAACCGACCGGCGGTACCGTGATCGTGTGCGCTGCCCGTTCTGTCAGGCCGACGACGACAAGGTCGTCGACTCCCGGCCGGCCGAGGAAGCGGCGGCCATCCGTCGCCGTCGGGAGTGCCTCGCCTGCGGTCGTCGTTACACCACCTACGAGCGGGTGGAGGACGTCCCGGTCCTCATCCGGAAGCGCTCGGGGACGACGGAGCCGTTCGACCGGGCGAAGCTCCGGTCCGGCGTCGAGCGGGCGGCCAGCGGGCGGCTCGACGAGGCGGCAATCGATGCGGTCGTGGTCGGGGTCGAGGAAGATCTCCGGGCTGCCGGCGGCGAGTTGCCGAGCGACCGCGTGGGGGTCGCCGTGCTCGAGCGGCTCCGCACGGCGGATCCCGTCGCCTACCTGCGGTTCGCCTCGGTCTACAAGGGGTTCGAGGATCTCGCCGACTTCGAGCGCGAGGTCGGCGAACTCCAGAAGACGACCGAGCCCAAGCGCCGTCGGCCCAGCCGCTGACGTTCGGGAGCCCCGTCGGGCCGTCGGTGGACCGATGGGGCTGACGGGGCGGATGGGGTTCGTGTCGGGCGTGTGAACTCCCGGTCACGGTCGAGGCCGGGACCGCCCGAAATCGTTGACACCGACAAACCACAGTGATGTAATGCGCCCCCATCTCGCGGTCGGGATGAGGACAAACCACAAGATGTTGTGGTCCTGGGCTTGGCGGCCTCCGGACCCGGCAAACCCGAGAAGCCAAGTCCGAGAAGTCAAGCCCGAGAACCACGACCGCATCAGTTCGAGCACCGAAGGCACGTACCACAACATCCGGGGGAGTCGGACCGGGCCCGGTCAGCGGGTCGGTCCGGAACAGGGGGAGGGAACACCTACATGGCCATGACACCGCAGCAGCTGGGAATCGGGATCACCCGTCGGTTCACCCGATCGGGAGGCGACCCGTACGAGTCGACCAACTGGGAGCGGCGCGACGCTCGCATCCCCAACTTCAAGGAGGGTGGAGACGCCTTCTTCCAGGGCGAGGTCGAGTTCCCCGCCAACTGGTCGCTCAACGCGAGCAACATCGTCGCCCAGAAGTACTTCCGGGGCACCCTCGGCACCCCCGAGCGCGAGTGGTCGCTGCGGCAGGTCATCGACCGTGTGGCCGACACCATCGCCGACTGGGGCGTGAAGGACGGCTACTTCGTCGACGACGAAGAGGCCGCCGCGTTCCGCGACGAGCTGAAGTACCTCCTCGTCAACCAGCGGGCCGCGTTCAACTCGCCGGTGTGGTTCAACATCGGCGTGAAGGGCGTGCCCGCCCAGGCGAGTGCCTGCTTCATCCTCGCCGTCGACGACACCATGGACTCGATCCTCAACTGGTACCGGGAAGAGGGCGTCATCTTCAAGGGTGGCTCCGGCGCCGGGGTCAACCTCTCCCGTATCCGCTCGTCGCGGGAGCACCTGAAGGGTGGCGGCACCGCCTCGGGTCCGGTCAGCTTCATGCGTGGGGCCGACGCCTCCGCCGGGACGATCAAGAGCGGCGGCAAGACCCGTCGTGCAGCGAAGATGGTCATCCTCAACGCCGATCACCCGGACGTAGAGGAGTTCATCTGGTGCAAGACCATCGAGGAGCGCAAGGCCCGGGCCCTGCGCGACGCCGGGTTCGACATGGACCTCGACGGCAAGGACTCCCACTCGATCCAGTACCAGAACGCGAACAACTCGGTGCGCGTCACCGACGAGTTCATGCAGGCCGTCGTGGACGACAAGGAGTGGGCGCTGCGCGAGGTCAAGACCGGTGAGCCGGTCAAGACCCTGCGGGCCCGTGATCTCATGCGGCAGATCTCGACCGCCACCTGGGAGTGCGCCGACCCGGGCATGCAGTTCGACACCACGATCAACAAGTGGCACACCGCGCCGAACACGGCCCGCATCAACGGCTCGAACCCGTGCTCGGAGTACATGCACATCGACAACTCGGCGTGCAACCTCGCGAGCATCAACCTGCTGAAGTACCTCGAGAACGACGGCACCTTCGACATCGAGGCGTACCGCCACACGATCGAGGTCATGTTCACGGCCCAGGAGATCCTCGTCGGCAACGCCGACTACCCCACGGAGCCGATCGGCGCGAACAGCCGCAAGTTCCGCCAGCTCGGTCTGGGGTACGC
>JBJSXF010000025.1:0-3560 GCA_046086225.1 Actinomycetota bacterium
CGGAACCGTCGTCAACGACACGCTCACCCTGCGACTCCGGAACCCGAGCACGAACGCGGTCATCACCACGCTCGCCTCGTTCTCCAACCGCGACGCCGGAAGTTCATATGTCGCTCGCTTCGCCAACCTCACGCCGTACGCAGGACAGTCGGTCCGGATCGCGCTGACGAGCCAGGAAAACGGGTCGCTCGCCACTGCGTTCGTGCTCGACGACTTCGCGCTGTCGGTGCAGATGATGACGAACGGCGGCTTCGAGAGCGGCGGCGGCAGTCCGGCACCCTGGACCGCATCGGCCGGGGTCATCACCGACTCGGGAGCGTTTCCGGCCCGGACCGGCGCCTGGAAGGCGCGGTTCGGCGGCACTGGCGGGGCCGGTGCCTGGACGCTCACCCAGACCCTCGCCCTGCCCGCCAATGCCGCGCAGATCACCCTCGCCTGCTGGCTGCGGATCAGCACCGAGGAGACCGGTTCGACCGCTTACGACACCCTGGCGGTCCAACTCCGCAATCCGAGCACGAACGCCGTCATCACCTCGCTCGCGAGCTACTCGAACGTGAACGCCGGAACGGGCTACGGGCAACGGTCCTTCAACCTCTCTGCGTTCCGGGGTCAGAGTCTCCGTCTGTCTTTCACGGGCCAGGAAGACGACTCGCTCGCAACGGCCTTCCTCGTCGACGACTGCACGCTCGTTCGCACCTGACGTCAGTCCCAGAAGAGGTGGTGGCCGTCACCCGGATCCTCGGGCGGCCGCACCCCGAAGCGTTCACGCACTTCGGCGAGTGGACGCGGGGCGAGCGCGAAGTGGTCGACGAACGCGAAGTCGGCGGTGGTCGCCGCACCCCGGGCCATCGATCGGCCGAGCAGCTCTGCCGCGTACGGCCGGGAGAGCGTGCCTGCCGTCTGCTCGATGGTGTCGACCCCGGCGAAACCCGCCTCGTGCACGATGAGGGGTGAGAGGAACGCGAACGAGTTCGCCGGGTTGTCGTCCATCCCCACATGGAATGCTCCGAGCGCGATCTCGCCTTCGCCGGTCGGGGCGAAGCCCGCGATGACGTGGATCATGTCGTGCGCGACGTACAGCGGGTCGAGCGCCGATCCGTCGAGGCCCGGCATCGCGATCCCGGCCCGCCGGTAGAACTCCGTGAACGACCAGCCGAGCGACCCTTCGGGCAGCTCGTGCAGGGCCTCGAGCCGGGCCACGAGCGCCGGGTCGGGGGCCGGGGCCCGTTCGGTCATCGCCCGCAGGCTCGGTTCGGCCCGGGCCGGGATCATGGCGTTGAAGAAGCGCGAGAAGTCGGCGGCGGCCCGGGTCCGACCCTGCTCGACGAGGTCGCGGAACATCACCAGGTCGGGACCGTCGATCCCGAGTGCCGTCGCGTACTCCTCCACCCGGTTCACCTGCGCCGCGGTGAGCGGGTGGCGGCACTGCTCGATCGTGAACAGCACCGTGTGGAACCGGCGCCGGGCGGCGGGATCGGTGATTGCCGCGGCGGTCTCGGTCGGACCGAGGGGCCGGACCGTTGCCGGGTCGAGATCGGGTCGGGCCCAGAGGTGGGTCGTGACGGCCCGCAGCACCGCGAGCTGCACGTCGGTCGGACCGCCGTCGACGTCGACTGCGCCGACGAGACCCCGTACGACCGGTTCGACGAGTTCGGGGGGCACGAGACGGGGCATGCGGTTCCTCCGGTTGCGGGGAAGGGGTCGAGCGTAGGCCGACGTGGTGGAATCGCCCGGTGACCGCCGACACCACTGTCGCCGACCCCCGCACCGGAAGTGATCCCGATCTCGTCGCACTGACCCGCCGTATCGCCCGGTCGGTGCAGACCACGATCGGCTGGATCTTCTGGGATCCGGGGGCGGTCACCCACTACGAGACCCTCGGCCTCCCCGGCCCGCTCGGCTACATCGCGGCTCGGGCCGGGCCGCTCGGACCCGCCGGGCCCGACGCGATCGTCGCCGCGTTCGGCTCCATCTCACCGGCCGCCATCACCGCCGCGTGCGATCTCGTCGCCGAGCGAACGTCGTTCGCGGCCGTGCACGCCGCTCGTGACGCGGCGGTGCTGGCCGGTCTCGCCGAGCACGCACCGGCCATCTGCGCCCCGCTCGCCGGGTTCGGCCCCGAGCTCTGGTCGGTCGTCGAACGCCTCCCCCGGGCCGGTCGGGTGCTGTTCGCCGCCCACGCGGCGCGCCCCCGACCCACCGATCCGGTACTCGCCGGTTGGCACGCCGTGAACTGCCTGCGCGAATGGCGGGGCGACACGCACTGGGCGCTGGTCGTGGCCGCGGGCCTCTCGGGCCCCGAGGCGTCGGTGCTCCACAACGAGTGGCTCGGCTACGAGCCCGACTGGCTCCCCCGCTCCCGGGGCAGCACTCCTGACGAGATCGCGACCGCCCGTGCCGCGCTCCGGGCCCGAGGGCTCATCGACGAGCACGGCGCGACGCACGCAGGACGCGCGCTACGGCAGCGCATCGAGGACGACACCGACCGCCTGACCGTCACCCCGTGGGCGCTCCTCGGCGCCGAGCGCACGCTCGCGCTGGCCGAGGCGCTGGAGCCGCCCTGCGAGCTGCTGCTCGCCCGGGTCGATCTCACCGCCGGCCCGAACTATCAGCCCGCGTCCCGCATCCGCGACTGACCGGCGGCGCGGCCGCGCCGGATCTCCGGGGGCCGGGTCAGCGCGCCGCGGCCCGCAGCTGGTCGACGCCGGGCCCGTCGAGTCGGGTCAGGGCCACACCGCGGTTGGCCATCACGAGCAGCAGGTCGAGCGCCCGGCCCCGCACCTCGGGGCCCGATCCCGCCGTCCAGTCGACGTCGGTCGTCACCATCCGCACCCGTTTCGTGCCCCGGGCCCCGAACCCGAAGCGTCCGAGCCGCCGGTAGACGGGGAGCACGAGGGCGACGGCCTCGGGCGGGACGGCGATCTCGCGGCCGAGCGGACCGAGCGCGTCGACGCCGTGCACGATCACCTCTCCGAGCGTGGCTTCGAGCGGCGCGCCCGGCGCCCGGAACGTGCCCCGGGCCGCGATCCGCAAGCGGTTGATCAGATCCTCGGGCGACGCGACGGCCGCGGCGCGGGCCCGACGATCGAGCGTCGGGTCGAGCCGGAAGCCCGACCGGGCGAGGTCGCGCAGCATCGGCCCCATCGTCGCCTCGGCGAGATCGACGAGGTGTGCGACCACGAGGTGGATGCTCCACCCGGCGCACCACGACGGGGTCGTCCAGTCCTGGAGGGCGAGCGCCTCGAGTTCGTCGGCGAGGGCAAGCCGACCGCGTTCGATGTACTGGAGCGTCTCGGGGTTCACCCGCTCATGCTGCCACGAACCCGGGCAACCCGCCCCGCCACGCTTCAGAGCGGGCGGGAGACCGTCCAGGCCTCGGTGCACGCGAGCACGGTCTGCACGCCGTCGCGCAGGCGGAACACGGCCACCTGACCGAACTCGGCGCCGACGGCCCGAGCGGTGTCGTCGTCGAGCCCCGCGACCGCCCAGCTCTCCTCGGCGTGGTCGGACGCGGGGTCGGATCCGAGCGCCCGCACGGGGGCGAGGCCCCGTGCCGCGAG
>JBJSXF010000026.1:0-6175 GCA_046086225.1 Actinomycetota bacterium
CTCCGGCCCCGCGCGCCCTTCCGGTTCCACGGGGTGCCCGACCGCCCGCTCGCCGCGCCCCGCCCCGTCACCGCGGCCGAGCGCTGGGAGCACCGCAAGGCGGCCCCGGCCGCGGCCGATGCCCCCGGCGAGCGACCGCTCGCGGGCCTGCGGGTGCTCGACTTCACCGCGTTCTGGGCCGGGCCCTTCGCGACCGCGTGGCTCTGCGCGATGGGCGCCGAGGTCATCAAGGTCGAGGCCGTGCAGCGACCCGACGGCATCCGCTTCAGCGGCGCGATCCGTCCGCACCAGGACCCGCGGTTCTACGAGATGTCGGGCCTCTTCCACGCGAGCAACCTCGGCAAGCGGGGCATCACCCTCGACCTCACCCGGTCCGAAGGCCGCGACCTCGCGCTGCGGCTCGTCGAGCGGTGCGACGTCGTCGCCGAGAACTTCACCCCGCAGGTGATGGAGCGCTTCGGCCTCGGCTGGGACGAGATCCACGCGGCGAACCGGCGCGCGCTCTACCTGCGCATGCCCGCGTTCGGACTCGACGGCCCCTGGCGGGAGCGGGGCGGGTTCGCCCAGACGATGGAGCAGCTCACCGGCATGGCCTGGGTCACCGGCTACGAGGACGGCGCCCCGATCATCCCCGGAGGTCCGGTCGATCCGATGGTCGGCACCCACGCCGCCCTCGCCCTCGTGGCCGCCCTCGCCCGGCGGGACCGCACCGGCGAGGGGATGCTCGTCGAGGTGCCGCTCGTCGAGGTGGCGACCGCGGTGACCGCCGAGCAGGTGATCCGCTACTCGGCCGACGGCACGCTGCTCGGCCGGCGGGGGAGCAGCGGCGTCTACCGGTGTGCGGGCGACGACGCCTGGGTCGCGATCGACGCGGCGAGCGATCCGCTCGCGGGCGAGGCCCGGGCGCAGTGGTGCGCGACCCGCACCCCGGCCGAGGCCGAGGCCGACGCCCGGGCCTCCGGGCTGATCGCGGCGGCGATGGTGCCCGGCTTCGCGACCCTCGACGACCCGCAGCTGCAGGCCCGGGGCTTCTTCGAGCGGATCGATCACCCCGACGTCGGCGAGCAGGACTACCCGACGTGGCCGGTGCGGCTCTCGGCCGGTCCGCACCGAGTCTGGACGGGGCGGGCCCCGACCCTCGGCGAACACACGAACGAGGTGCTGCGCACCGAGCTCGGGCTCGACGACGAGACGCTCGCCCGACTCGAGGCCGAGGGCGTGATCGGCACCGTGCCCCGGCCCGCCCGATGAGCGGGGGCACCGGACCGCGTCCCGGAACCGCACAGGCCGCGTTGCGGCACCGCGACTTCCGGATCATCTACCTGTGCACGTTCGCGTCGAACATCGGCACGTGGATGCAGAACGTGGTGCTCGGTGCTTTCGCCTACAAGGTCACGGGCAGCGGCACGTTCGTCAGCCTCCTCTACTTCTGCCAGCTCGGCCCGTTGCTCTTCCTCTCGATGTGGGGCGGCGTGCTCGCCGATGCGGTCGACCGGCGGCGACTCCTCGTGACCGCCCAGGTCGCCCAGGCGCTCTTCTCGATCGGGCTGGCGTACGCGGCGTTCGCCCCCGATCCGCCGCTCGCGGTGATCACCGTGCTCGTGCTCGCGGTCGGTATCGCCAATGCGCTCGGGGCCCCGGGGATGAGTGCCGTCCTCCCGACGCTCGTGCCCCGGGAGGACCTCACCGGCGCAGTGGCGCTCACGTCGATCCAGATGAACCTCTCGCGTGTCATCGGGCCCGCGATCGGTGGCGTGCTCTACGCGACGCTCGGCGCCCAGGGTGCGGCTTGGGTGTTCGCGATCAACGCGGCGACCTACGGGTTCGCGGTGATCGGGCTGCTCTGGGCGACGTATCCGCGGCGCACCACCACCGAGATCGCGGAGCAGGGGCTCCGGAAGGTGCTGTCGGGCGTACGGATCGCTCGGCGCGACCCGTACATCCTGCAGCTGCTCCTCACCCTGACGTCGTTCTCGTTCTTCTCGGTGACGTTCGTCGGGATCATGCCCCAGATCGCCCAGAACTCCTTCGGCATCGACCCGAAGAGCTGGCAGTACGGTGTGCTCTACGCGGTGTTCGGGATCGGCGCCGCGCTCGGCGCCACCTCGGTCGGCACGCTCCTCGCCGAGCGGGAGAAGATCTCGATGCTGCGCCCCGGTTTCATCGCCTTCGCTGCGCTGCTGACCGTCTTCGCGCTGCTCTCGGCGCCGGTCGCGGCCTACATCGTGGTCACCGTGCTCGGTGGCGCGTACTTCCACATCATCACCTGCCTGTCGACTGCCCTGCAGCAGCACCTCGCCGACGACCAGCGGGGGCGGGTCATGGCGTTGTGGATCATGGGCTTCGGGGGCACGGTGCCCCTCGGGGTGCTCGTGGCCGGCCCGTTCACCGACCGCTACGTGCGCGAGGTCATGTTCGTCGGCGTGGTGTGGGCGATCTTCCTGGCCTGGTGGAGCGACCGGGCCCGTCTGGCCCGCAAAGCCCGGCTCCGCGAAGATGTCACCCATGGGAACTGAGCACGCAACGGCGTACCTCGGGGTCCGGGAGCGGGTGACCGCCCTCCTGGCGCCACTCGGCGACCTCCGCGACCGGCCGTGTCCGGCCACGCCCGAGTGGTCGGTGCACGACGTGCTCGCCCACCTCTCCGGAGTCTGCGCCGACGTCGAGGCCGGTCGGCTCGACGGCATCACCACCGACGCCTGGACCGCCGCGCAGGTCGAACCCCGCCGGGCGATCACGACGGCTGAGCTGCTCGCGGAATGGGACCGGCTCGGATCCGGATTCGCAACTGCGCTCGGCGGAGCGCCCGATGTCATCGCCGGACAAGCGGTGTTCGACGCGATCACCCACGAGTTCGACATCCGGCACGCGCTCGGGCAGCCGGGTGGGAGAGACTCCGACGCCTTCGCGATCGCGTGGGCGTGGATCACGGTGGCCTTGTCCGGCCGGGATGGCGCCGCGGTCGCCGTCGTGACCGACGAGGGCGACGAGTTCACGATGGGGACGGGCGACGCCGTCGCTTCGCTGCGGACCAGTCGCTTCGAGTGCTTCCGCGGGACTACCGGGCGGCGCAGCACCGACGAGGTCGCGGCCTGGGCGTGGGCGCCGGCGCCGCGCCCCGATCTCGTGCCGGGCGCCGCGATCTTCCGCCTCCGGGACACCGCCCTCGGCGAGTGAGTCCGACGGTCGACGTCTACGCGTTCGACCTCGTCGCCGCAGCCGTCGAGCCGCCCGGACTCGATCGTTCCCTCCCGGTACACGAGCGGGACGCCCCGACGGCGGCCCGGCAGGTCCGGGTCGCGACCCGGCGACTGCTCGGCACCCGACTCGGACTCGATCCCGGTTCGGTGCCCGTCACCCGGGAATGCGAGCACTGCGGTCATCCGACGCACGGCCGGCCCCGACTCCGCGGCGTCGCCGGGCCGGCCTTCGGCGCGAGTCACTCGGGGTCGTTCGCACTCGTGGCGATCGCCGAGGAGACGGATGCGATCGGCGTCGACCTCGAGGTGATCCGGCTCCGGGCCGATCTCGATGCGCTGGCGGCCCGTGTGCTCGGGGCCGACGCGCTCACCGCATGGCGGCTCGGTCCGGGCGCGACGGCACTCGAACGCTTCCTCGGCGCGTGGACGGCGAAGGAGGCGTACCTGAAGGCGACGGGCATCGGCATCGCGACCGATCTGCGGTCGGTGCCCGACGAGCCGATGGGCTGGTGGGTCGCCCCGATCGCGGCGCCGGTGGGGTGTGTCGCGTCCATCGCCCGGCGGGGGAGCGGTCCCGTCGGAATCCGGAGCCATCGCGCCGGTACCGTGATGACGTGACCGGGGTGATGGATCACGATCCCGACGACGGGTTCACCGACGATCTCGCCGACGACGAGGTCGACGGGATCGGTGCCGGGCCGCCGGCGGTGCGGGCCATCGACCGGTTCCAACACACGGCGATCGGCGGGGTGCTCGCCGCAGGCATGCTCGGCCTGCGTGACGTGTTCGAGCCCGAACGCGACGACCAGCCGGCCATCGTGCAGGACTGGTCGGGGGCGCCGCCGTTCGGCGATCGGATCCTCCTGCGGCTCGACCCCGACAATCCGCAGGATTCGATCGTCGTCATCCGGCGGCTCGACGACTGACGGGAGCGGCGAGTCGATCCGGACTCGCCCGGCGGCATCGTTCCGCCCGACCGACGACGCGAACGGGCCCAGGCACGAGGCCCGGGCCCGTTGGCGTTGGTGGCCGGTTTCGGTCAGCGACGCTTGGTGGTCTTCTTCGCGACCTTCTTGGCCGGGGCCTTCTTGGCCGGGGCCTTCTTGGCCGGGGCCTTCTTGGCCGGGGCCTTCTTGGCCGGAGCCTTCTTGGCCGGGGCCTTCTTGGCCGGGGCCTTCTTCGCCACGGTCTTCTTGGCCGGGGCCTTCTTCGGCGCCTTGCCCGAGAGCACGGCGTCCTTGAACGCCTTCAGCGGTGTGATTCGGGCGACCGTCTTCGCCGCCACCTTGACCGTTGCCCCGGTGGCGGGGTTGCGGGCGAGGCGGGCCGGACGCTTGATGCGCCGGAACTTCGCGAAGCCCGAGATCGCGACGTCCTCGCCTCCCGCGACCGTCTCGGTGATGAGGTCGGTGAGCGAGGTGAGGAGCTCGTCGGCCTGACGACGGGTGATGTCATTGCGCTCGGCGAGCGCGTTCAACAACTGGCTGCGATTCACGTTCCCTCCATCGGAGCCCGGTGGTGTGCGAGGTGCATCGTGTCACGAATGCGGGCCGGAAGCGGGGATACCCGCAAACGGGGTGTGCCGAACGGTCAGCGGCCGGGGCTCGACCCGACCGGTTCGTCGGCGACGATCCGGCCGTCGGCGAGGTCGATCCGGCGGGTGAGGGCGAGGGCGTCGAGGAGCTCGCGGTCGTGGGTGACCACGATCAGGGTGCCGGTGAAGCCGGCGAGCGCCGACTCGAGCTGCTCGATCGCCGGGAGGTCGAGAGGGTTCGTCGGCTCGTCGAGCACCAGGCAGTTCACGCCGGTCACGGTGAGTACGGCGAGGGACGCCCGGGTGCGCTCGCCCGGTGAGCACGAATCGGCGGGTCGGCCGACGTGCTCGGCGCCGAGCCCGAACTTGGCCAGGGCCGAGCGGGCCTCGGAAACCGGGAGTCCGGTGGCTCCGGCGAACCGGTCGAGGAGCGTCGCCGTACCGGCGAATGCGGCCCGGGCCTGATCGAGGGCGCCGATCACGACCCCGGGGCCGAGGGCAGCCTCCCCGGCGTCGGGGGTCACTGCTCCGAGGAGAGCGGCCAGGAGCGTGCTCTTGCCGCTCCCGTTCGCGCCCGTGATCGCGACCCGCTCGCCGTGGTCGATCTGCAGGTCGACCGGGCCGAGGGCGAAGTCGCCCCGCCGCACGACGAGTCCGGCGCACCGGGCGGTGACCGTCCCGGCCCGTGGCGCGGCGGCGATCTCCATTCGCAGCTCCCAGCCTTCCCAGGGCTTGGCGACGGCATCGGCGTCGTGGCGCTCGAGCGCCTTCTCGGTGATGCGGGCCTTGGCCGCCACGTGCTCGCTCGTCGATCGGCGGTGGTGGCGGATGAACTTGTCGGTCTCGCCCGAGCGCTTCGCCTTGGCCCGGCCCTGCACCGACCATTCCTGCTGGCGCTGGGCCCGGGCCGCGAGGTCTCGGCGCCGGGTGTCGTGCTCGACCCAGGCCTCCTCGGCGTGACGGCGGGCGGTGGCCCGCTCGGCGAGGTACGCGCGCCACCCGCCCTCGTAACGGACGGCGGTGTGGTCGTGGCCGTCGAGTTCGAGCACACTCGTGATCGTGCGGTCGAGGAACGAGCGGTCGTGAGAGACGATCACCGCGCCCCCGGCGAGCTCGTCGGTCACGAAGCGCTCGAGCCGCTCGATCCCGGCGAAGTCGAGATCGTTCGTCGGCTCGTCGAGCAGGAACACGTCGAACCGTGAGAGCAGGATGGCGGCGAGGCCGACCCGGGCCGCCTCGCCGCCCGAGAGCGCGGCGAGGTCGGTGGCCAAGGCCCGGGCGGGCAGGCCCAGGTCGGCGCAGACGGCATCGGTGCGGGCATCGAGGTCGGCGGCGCCGAGCGCGAGGTACTGGGTGAGCGCGACGTCGTAGGCATCGTCGGCTCCGGCCTCGCCGCGTCCGAGGGCCTCGGCTGCGGCGTCGAGCGCGGCCTCGGCCGCGG
>JBJSXF010000027.1:0-4447 GCA_046086225.1 Actinomycetota bacterium
ACCCCGGGCGAGGCGTTCTTCAACTGGCAGCGGTTCTCGCAGGAGGTCGAGGACTTCGCCGTCGGCTTCATCGTGAGCGGCGGCTGCGCCGAGCGACCCGCCCCCGAGGTGGTCGCCGCCAACACCTTCCTGCCGACCGGGGACAAGACCCCGGGCGAGGCGTTCTTCAACTGGCAGCGCTTCTCGCAAGAGGTCGAGGACTTCGCCGTCGGCTTCATCGTGGGCGGAGGCTGCGCCGAGCGACCCGCCCCCGAGGTGATCGCCGCGTACGACGCGCCTTTCCCCGATGAGTCCTACAAGGCCGGCGCCCGGCAGTTCCCGATGCTCGTGCCGAGCGCGCCCGACGACCCGGCCGCTCCCGCCAACCGGGCTGCGTGGGAGGTGCTGCGCCGATGGGAGAAGCCCTTCCTCACCGCGTTCTCCGACCGCGACCCGATCACGGGCGGCTCCGATGCCGTGTTCCACCGCGAGGTGCCGGGCTGTGCCGGACAGCCGCACACCACGATCGAGGGCGGCGGCCACTTCCTCCAGGAGGACCGCGGCCCCGAGCTGGCCCGGGTGATCGCCGACTGGCTCCGAGCCGACTGACGGCGAAAAGCCGATCGACGGCGGGCCGGGCGATCGTGACGGACCCGACGGCACGGACCTACGCTCATCGACCGTGAGGGACGATGCCGTCCGGCTCAACTGGCGCAAGTCGGCAACCCACGGGCTCGAGCCCGACCCCGAGCCGCGCCCGATCCGCTACACGCTCTTCTCGGTCGATGACCACCTCGTCGAGCCGCCCGGCATGTTCGACGACCGGCTCCCCGCTCGCTTTCGGGATCTCGCCCCGCGCGTCGTCGAGACCGAAGAGGGACACGAGGTCTGGCAGTTCGACGGCCAGATCTTCTTCCAGGTCGGCCTGAACGCGGTCGTCGGCCGCAAGCGCGAGGACTGGAAGGTCGAGCCCACACGCTTCGACGAGATGCGACCCGGGTGCTACGACATCGACGCCCGCGTCCGTGACATGGACATCAACGGCGTGTGGGCGTCGGTCAACTTCCCGTCGCAGATCACCGGGTTCTGTGGCTCGGTGTTCTCCCGCTGCTCCGACCCCGAGCTCGGCCTGGCCGTCACCCGGGCTTGGAACGACTGGTTCCACGACGTCTGGTTCGCACCCCACTCCGACCGCATCGTGCCGATGGGGATCACCTTCCTCGGCGACCCCGACCTCGCCGCCACCGAGATCCGCCGCAATGCCGAGCGGGGCTTCACCGCGGTCACGCTGCCCGAGATGCCCCACCGCATCGGAATGGAGCCGATCTTCTCGTCGTGGTGGGAGCCGATCATCACCGCGTGCGCGGAGACCGACACCGTCATCTGCCTGCACGTCGGTTCCAGCGGGGTCGCCGACCTCCCGCCGGGATCGCCCGCAGTGCCGCTCGCGGCCACCCTCTTCGGACAACTCTCGCTCGGGGCCTGCGCCCAGTGGCTCTGGTCGGGCCACGCCGTGCGTCACCCCGACCTGAAGATCATCATGAGCGAGGGTGGCATCGGCTGGGTGGCGATGCTCATCGACCGCCTCGAGAACATCGTCGATCGCTCGGGCTACGGCGACTACTTCCCGGGCGACCTCCGGCCCGCCGAGGTGCTGCGCCGCAACTTCTGGTTCGCCACGATCGACGACCCGTCCACCCTGAGCACCCGCCACGCGATCGGCGTGGACCACATCACGTTCGAGTCCGACTACCCGCACGGCGACGGCACCTGGCCCGACACCCAGGCGGTCTTCGGTGAGGTGTTCGGCGGCTTACCCGCCGACGAGGTGGCCAAGGTCAGCCACGAGAACGCGGCGGCGCTCTTCCGCCACCCGCTGCCGCCGGCCGGAAGTCCCCACGCCGCCGGCCTCCGCGCCCGCTGACGCGCGTCGTCGTAGGCTTGAGCCGTGCTCGCTCGCCTCGGCATCCGGGTCGTCACCGGCCTCGTCGGAGCCGTCGTCGGCCTCGTGCTGTCGGCTGCGCTGCTCTCCGGCGTCTCGCTCACGGTGACCGGCCTGATCCAGGCTGCGATCGTCTTCTGGATCATCCACGTGCTCGTCACGTTCGTGGCCTTGCGCGCCCTCGTCCGCGAGCCGACGATCACCCGGGTCGTGTTCCTTCCGATGCTCGTTACCATCGCCTCGCTCGTGATCTGCTCGATCCTCGTGTCCGGTCTGAGCATCCACGGCCCGATGAGTTACGTGTGGTCGGGCCTGATCCTGTGGGCGTGCATGGCCGCCGCGCACGCAGGCGGTCGCCGTAAGCTCCGCGAGCAGCGGCGCGACTGACACCCGCGCAACCGCCATCACCGCTCACGCGCGACCTCGGCCCACAGGTCGACCGACCCGTCCGCGTGCACTCGGCAACCCCACGCGAACGCAACTGCGCTGACGATCCGCTCGCGCAACCCGAACGGCTCGTCACCGAGATCGACCGGACGGCGACTGCTCACCCGGACGCGGAAGCACGCGACCTCGAGGTCGACCGGCTCGGGTCCCGCCCGCTCGAGCACTGCGCCGAGCAGCTCGGCCGCGGCCTGCTCGACCGCCGTGACAGTGGCGTCACCGATGCCGAGGCTTCGGAGGCGGTGCCGGAGGGTGCGCCGGGTCGCGCCGAAATCGCCCGCCGACGACTCCAGAACGACCCGGGTCGCCGTCACCGGTTCCACCGCGACCACACCCGCAGCGTCCCCAGGGAACCCGGGCGGGCGAACCGTCTTCACCACCGGAATGCGACCTCGGCCGATGGGAAGTTGGTTCTGTCAGACTCTCACTGTGCCCCACATGCGGTCCTTCGCCCCCACCGACGCCGTCATCAGCGAGGGCCCACGCGGCCAGCAGGCCCACGCCGCCGCCTTCGAGCAAGCCGACCGAGTCGTCCGCCGCCTCACTGAGGTCAGGCCGGGGGTCTGGTGCCTCGTCGGCAACGGTCTGTCGAACCAGACGTTCATCGAGGGTCCGGCCGGCCTGATCTGCATCGACACCGGCGAGTCGGTCGAGGAGATGCGGGCAGCCCTCGCCGAGGTCCGCACCCGGACCGCTGCCCCTCTCGCTGCGGTCGTGCTCACCCACTTCCACTACGTCGGCGGCACCCGGGCCGTCTTCGACGAGGTCGGGGCCGAGGTTCCCGTCTACGGCCACGAGCGGATTCCGTTCAACCGGCAGCGGGCGTCGGCCGAGATCGGACCCGCCTACTCGCGCGGCATCGTGCAACAGTTCGGCGTGGTGCTCCCGACCGACGGCCCCGATGGGCTCGTCGGGGTCGGCCTCGGTCCCTTCTACCGCAATCCCGAGCATGCGCCGTTCACACCCGGGTACGTCGATCCGACCGAGCCGCTCCCCGACGGCGCCACGCTCGAGATCGCCGGACTCCGGGTCGAGGTCGACCACGCGCCGTCCGACGCCGACGACTCGGTCACCCTCTGGTTCCCCGAGATCGGCACCTGCGTACACAACCTCGTGTGGCCGGTGCTGTTCAACGTCTACGCGATCCGGGGCGAGGAGTACCGCGATCCCCAGGTGCTCGTCGCCGGGATCGATCGCCTCGTCGCGCTCGGCGCCGACCACCTCGTCGGAACCCACGGTCCGCCGATCTCGGGTCGCGAGGAGATCCGCGAACGGGCGACCCGGTCTCGGGATGCCATCCAGTTCCTGTGGGATCAGACCGTGCGCCTCGTGAACCGAGGCCGCAGCGCCGACGACATCGCGGCCACCGTGCGCCTCCCCGCCGCGGCCGACGACGACTACCTGACCGCCGAGCACTACGGGGTGACCGAGCACCACGTCCGCCAGATCCACGCCGGCCTGCGGGGCTGGTTCGACGACGACCCCGGCCACCTCTTCCCGCTCCCGCCCGCCGAACGGGCCGACCGCATGATCGCCGGGTTCGGCGGTGTCGCCGTGGTGCGCCAGCAAGCCGAGACGGCTCTGGCCGACGGCGACCTCCGCTGGGCCCTCGAGCTCTCCTCCTGGCTCCTGCACCGCACCGGCGCCGAGGAATCGGACCGAACCCTCGTCGCAGCGTGCCTGCGGCGCATCGGCTACCGGTCGTCGGCGGCGAACATCCGCAACTGGTGCCTGACCCGGGCCCGCGACCTCGAGGGCACCGCCCCGCTCGACCGGTTCCGCACCCACCGGATCTCGGTCGGCCAGGTGCGCTCGATGGAGCCCGTGGCCTCCGTGCGGATGCTGCGGGTACTCGTCGATCCCGACCGGGCCGAGGGCCTGGACGTTCGCGTGCGTTTCACTTTCACCGGCGCCGAGGCCGGCGGCGATGGCCCTCACGCCATCGTCGGCGCGCACCTCCGCAACTCGATCCTCGCCCCGAGCGATCCGACTGATGCTGACGCCGATCTCCACCTCGCCTACTCCGTGTGGGCCGAGATCCTCGGCGGCCAGCGCACCCTCGCCGAGACGATCGCGGCGGGC
>JBJSXF010000028.1:0-3587 GCA_046086225.1 Actinomycetota bacterium
CCTGCGGAGCGTGCCGACCAGGACGTACATCCTCCTCGCGGCGCTCACCGGGCTGGCCATCCTCGCCGCCTTCGCGGTCCAGCTCGTCGTCGCCCGGTGACCGGTCGTGGCTGACGCCTTCGACCTCGTCGTGCTCGGGGGTGGGCCGGGCGGTTACGCCGCCGCGCTCTACGGCGCATCGGCCGGCCTGCGGATCGCCCTCGTCGAGGAGGACGTCGTGGGGGGCACCTGCCTGCACCGCGGCTGCATCCCGGCCAAGGCGCTCCTCCAGACCGCCGAGGTGCTGCGGACGGTGCGTTCGAGCGCCGACTTCGGGGTGATCGCGGGCGAGCCGGCTCTCGATCTGACGGTGGCGCAATCACGTAAGGCCGAGGTCGTCGGCCGGCTCACAAAGGGGCTGTCCGGCCTGCTCGACCGACGAACGGTCACCGTCGTGCCCGGTCGCGGACGGCTCGTGGCCGACGGTCGTGCGGTCGAGGTGACCGACGGCACCGGCCTCCGCGGCGAGCACGTCCTCCTGGCGACCGGGTCGACTCCCCGTTCGCTCGATGCGCCCGGGCTCGCGTTCGACGGCACACGGGTGCTGTCCTCCGATCATCTCCTCGCGATCGACACCGTGCCCGATCACGTGGTGGTGGTGGGTGGCGGCGCGATCGGCTGCGAGTTCGCCTCGCTCCTCTCCGACTTCGGGTCGCGCGTCACGCTCCTCGAAGCAGCCGAGCGCATCCTCCCGGGGGTCGATGCCGAGGTGGCCAAGACGGTGACGCGGTCGTTCACCCGGCGCGGGATCACCGTCGTCACCGGGGCGGCGGTGACCGGCGACGACGGCTCGACGCTCGGCTACGTCGCGTCCGGCACGGAGCACCGGGTCGCGTCCGAGTTGATCGTGGTCGCGGTCGGGCGGCAGCCCCGGAGCGCGGACATCGGCCTGGAGGCGGTCGGGGTCGAGGTCGCGGCGAGCGGGCACGTCGCCGTCGATCCGTGGCTCCGGACGAGCGTGCCCGGAGTCTTCGCCGTGGGCGATCTCGTCGCCACCCCGCAGCTCGCGCACGTGGCCTTCGCCGAGGCGATCACCGCCGTGCGCACGATGCTCGGTGAGGATCCGGTGCCCGTCGACTACGACCGGGTCCCGTGGGGCATCTACTGCCACCCCGAGGTGGCGTTCTGCGGCCTCACCGAGGAAGCGGCCCGGACCCGGGGCCACGACGTCGTCACCTCGGTGCACCGGTGGGGTGGCAACAGCCGGGCCCTCATCGTCGGTGAGACCGATGGCGTCTGCAAGATCGTGGCCGATCGCGACGGTGCGCTCCTCGGGGTCCACCTCGCCGGTCCCTGGGCGACCGAGCTCGTCGCCGAGGCCCAGCTCGCCCTCAACTGGGACGCCACCGCCGCCGACGTCGGCGCGCTCCTGCACGCCCACCCGACCCTCTCCGAGCTGTTCGGGGAGTCGGTCCTCGCCCTCACCGGGCGTTCGCTGCACGCCTGAGCCGGGAGGTCCCGATGGACGTCACGATGCCCCAACTCGGCGAGACGGTGACCGAGGCGACGGTGACGCGCTGGTACAAGGCGGTGGGTGACCCGGTCGCCGTCGGCGAGACCCTCTACGAGGTGTCCACCGACAAGGTCGACTCCGAGATCACGGCGCCGACGTCGGGAGTGCTCGGCGAGATCGTCGTGCCGGAAGGGGCGACCGCGCCGGTCGGGGCCCGGCTCGCGGTGATCGCCGAGGCCGCCGTATCGGCACCGACCGTTCCGGTGGCGCCGGCGACGGCGCCGACTGCCCCGGCACCCCCGTCGGAAGCGATGCTCGTCCCGACCGGTCCGACCGGACCGGTCACCTCCCCGCTCGTGCGGCGGATGCTCGCCGAGGAGCGGATCGATCCCGCCTCGCTCACGGGCAGCGGCGAGGGAGGGCGGATCACCCGCGAGGACGTGCTCGCCGCTGTGCGGGCCCGAGGCACCCGGGTCGGGGGGCCCGAGCGGGCGCCCCGGGAGCCGGGCGACGAGGTCGTGCCCTTCGACCGGATCCGTCGCCAGACCGCGGAGCACATGACCCGCTCGCTCGCGACGAGCGCCCACGTCTTCACGTCGGTGCGCGTCGACTTCGAACGGGTTGATCGGGTGCGGCGTGCGGCGCAGGCGGAGTGGCGGGCGCGGGCCCTGGCCCGGGCGATCCGCGACCTCGCCGATCGGGCGCGGGCCAAGCGACTCGGTCCCGACGACGTCGTCGGGGGCACGTTCACCATCACGAACATGGGGCCGTTCGGCACCGCCCAGACCTACGCGATCATCAACCAGCCCCAGGTCGCGATCCTCGCCGCCGACGGGGTGCGCAAGGAGCCGGTCGTCGTCGAGGGGCCCGAGGGCGAGGACGCGATCGTCGCCCATCACGTGGGGATGCTCTCGCTCTCCTGGGACCACCGCGCCTTCGACGGCGCGTACGCGGCCGCGTTCCTGAACGCGCTACGCGGCGTGATCGAGCATCACGACTGGGAAGCCGAGCTCGCGTGAGCGCGAACCTGGCGGTCCGGTGGCTCGGGTCGGTCGCGTACCGCGACGCCGATGCCCTCCAGCGCGCGCTCCACGGTGCGCCGAGCGGCGACGATTACCTCCTGCTGCTCGAGCATCCGCACGTCTACACGCTCGGGTCACGCGCCGACCGGGCCAACTTGCTCGTCGGCGTCGACGATCTCGGGGCCGAGCTGGTCACGGCCGACCGGGGCGGCGACGTCACCTACCACGGTCCCGGTCAGCTCGTCGGCTATCCGATCGTCTCGCTCGCCGAGTGGCAGGCCGGGGGCCGCGACGTCGTCGCCTACGTGCGGCGCATCGAGGACGTACTCATTGCGGTGCTCGCCGATCTCGGGGTCGTCGCCCGCCGGATCCCCGGCTGTCCGGGCGTCTGGGTGGGCGAGGCCAAGATCGCGGCGATCGGTGTGCGGGTGGCGGCCGGCCGCACCCGGCACGGCTTCGCCCTGAACGTCGAGCCCGATCTCGGGCGGTTCTCCCGGATCGTCCCCTGCGGGATCCGTGACCGGGGCGTCACCTCGCTCGCGGCCGAGCTCGGGTCGGCGCCGACGATGGATCTCGTCGTCGACCGGGTCGTCGCCCGGTTCACCGAGGCGTTCGGGTACGCCGCCGTCGACCGGCACGACGTCGTCTCGGTGCCGGCCGGGCGCAGCGCAGCGACCGGCCCGGCCGCTTCGACCCCGATCGCGGCGACCCCGGTCGTGCTCGGCACCCGACGGCCCGACTGGATGCGGGTGCGGGCCCGGATGGACGACGAGTTCACCGAGATGAAGCGCCTCGTGCGCGGACTCGAGCTCAACACGGTGTGCGAGGAAGCGGGCTGCCCGAACATCTACGAGTGCTGGTCGGATCGCACCGCGACCTTCATGATCCTGGGCGACCGGTGCACGCGAGCGTGCGGCTTCTGCCTCGTCGACACCCGCAAGCCGTTGCCGCCCGACCCCGGGGAGCCGGCTCGCGTCGCCGAGGCGGTCGCCACGCTCGGTCTCGCCCACGCGGTCATCACCTGCGTCGCGCGCGACGACCTCCCCGACGGCGGGGCGGAGACGTTCGCGGGG
>JBJSXF010000029.1:0-6963 GCA_046086225.1 Actinomycetota bacterium
GTGCGTGGGGCTGAAGGACCCGCTCCCCGCCGGCGCCCCGAAGGTGACCATCCCCTCCGGCCTTGCGCCGCTCGAGCTCGTTGCTAAGGACCTCGTCGTCGGTACCGGCGCTGCCGCAAGCGACAACCCCGGCGAGATCGAGGTGAAATACCTGGGCGTCGCGTGTCGCACCGGCAAGATCTTCGACTCGAGCTGGCAGCGCCAGGCGACGCTGAAGGCCGATATCGCCAACTTGATTCCTGGCTGGCAAGAGGGCATCCCGGGAATGAGGGAAGGCGGGCGGCGGCTCCTGCGCATCCCTCCCGAGCTCGCGTACGGTCAGTCCGGCGGGCCGGGCATCCCTCCGAACGAGCCCCTGATCTTCGTGATCGATCTCGTCAAGGCCTGAGCCCCGGACCGACGGTTACAGGTGCGGGACGAATCCCGCCGACGCCCCCGACACAGGTCCGGCGCCTACGGCGTTCACAGCCCGCACCCGACAGGTGTAGTTCTTCCCGTTGGTGAGACCGCGCACCACTACCGGCGACGCAGCACCGCTCGCGTACCCGGCACTCCCCGTGGTGGTCGCGGTGCAGGTAATCGAGTATGCGGTGACCGGCGTCCCGCCATCCCCGGTAGGTGCGGTGAAGGTCACGGTGGCGGAACCGTTCCCCCCCGACGCCGACACTCCAGTCGGCGCGCCCGGCACCGCCAGCGGGATGAACGTCGAGGAGAGGGCCGAGTAGGTACCGGCGCCCACGGCATTCACGGCTCGGACCTTGCATCGGTACGTCTTCCCGTTCGTCAACCCCGTCACCAAGACCGGACTGCTCGAACCGACCGCCGAACCCGCGTTCCCACCGTTCCCGGACGTACACGCGGCGCCGTAGGACGTGATCGCCGAACCACCATTGGAACTTGGTGCCAGGAACGCCACCGAGGCTCCCCCGGCCTTCCGCAGGACAGATACGCCGAAAGGGATTCCCGGTGGGCCCACGGGAACGAACGCAGCCGAGGCCGACGAGGCCAACCCGGTTCCGATCGCATTCGTGGCCCGCACCGTGCACGTGTACGACTTCCCGTTCGTCAACCCCGACACCGTGACCGGACTCAGAGATCCGGTCGCCGTACGGGGCGACGTCGCACCGAGCACCGCCGAGACGCACCGGACAAGATACCCCGTGATGACGGCTCCACCGTTCGAGCCAGGAGCCGAAAACGCAACCACACCCTGCCCGTTCCCGGCAGTGGCCGAAGAAACCGTTGGCACCCCCGGCACGGTCGCCGGGATGAAGGATCCCGAAGCAGCCGACGACAGGCTCGGGCCGACAGCATTCGTCGCCGTCGCAGTACACGTATACGTCTTTCCGTTCGACAGCCCTGTCACCGCTATCGGCCCGAATGGCGCTGCCGTGTCTGCGCCGGAACCCGACGATCCGGCGTTCGTCGAGGTGCAACTCACATCGAAACGTGTGATCGCGCTCCCACCGTTCGCGCCGGCCGAGAAGGTCACAGTCACCGAGGCATTGCCGGGCACGACGAGCACGACGTTCGGGGTCCCCGGCACGGTGGCCGGAACAAACGACCCCGACGCCGACGACTCCGAACTGTCCCCCACCGCGTTCGTTGCGTGCACTGTGCACGTGTACGTCTTGCCGTTCGTCAACCCCGACACCGTAATCGGCGACCCCGAATCCGAATCCGAACCCGACGAGCCGCCGTTCGTCGAATCACAGGTCGCCGTGTAACCAGTGATCGCCTCACCACCATCATCCGACGGCGTATCGAACTCCACCTCGACTGAACCGTTCCCCCGAGTCACATCCGTGATGTCCGGCGGATCCGGCACCGTCGCCGGAACAAACGACCCCGACGCCGACGACTCCGAACTGTCCCCCACCGCGTTCGTCGCGTGCACCGTGCACTCATACGTCTTGCCGTTCGTCAACCCCGACACCGAGATCGGCGAGGAACCCGAATCCGAAACCGGCGTGGCCGCACCCACATCATTCGACGAACACGTCGCCGTGTAACCAGTGATCGCCTCACCACCATCATCCAACGGGGCCGAGAACGAAACGTCGGCCGAAGCGTTGCCGCGAGTCGCCGAAACCCCCGTGGGCGGATCCGGCACCGTCGCCGGAACAAACGAACCCGATGGCGTCGAGGCTGCGCTATCCCCGATCCCGTTGGTGGCCACCACCGTGCAGGTGTACGTCTTGCCGTTCGTCAGGCCGGACACCGAAATCGGCGAGGAACCCGAATTCGACCCGCTCGCCCCACCATCGGACGAATCGCACGTCGCCGTGTAACCAGTGATCGGATCGCCGCCGTCGTCGACCGGGGCCGAGAAGGAGACGGACGCCGAGGCATTGCCGCGGGTCGCCGAGACCCCCGTGGGCGGATCGGGAACCGTCGCCGCGGCCGCCGGAGCCGCGATCGGCAGCGCCAGCGCGGCACCGAGCACGACCGCCAGGCCGAGTCGGCCGAGCCGATGCCGCTTCGCCCTTCCCCGTCCGCGCTCCATCGTCATTGGCTCCATCGTCGACGGATCGATTCCCGAAACTACCGCGAATCGGCCGAACCCGATAGCCCTTCGCGCGTCGGCTCAGAGATCAGCGAGGAGGTCGGCCACCCGGGGCGACACCCGCCGGACCCGCCGGTGCATCACGGTGCGCCACCGCGGCGCGCCCCCGAGCCCGGCGACGCCGTCCGACCACTCCTCGGCGAACCCACGATCCGCCAGCCACGCCAACCGGGCGGCGGTCTCGCCCTCCTCCAACCCGAGACCGGCCGCGATCCGGTCGACCGTCAGCGCACCGCGCCGGAGCAGGAGCCGCTGCACTTCGCGGATCTCCGGCGGCGTCTCGAGCATGTCGATCATCGACCGGTCGGGCAACGCGAGCTCGACCTCGCGGCTCACCCCAACCGAGAGTTCGGCGTCCTCGACCACGAGATCGTGATTGTGCCCGCCGGTCGTCCGGGCGTCGTCGAGACCGTGGAGGTGCAGACCCGCCATGGTGTCGCCTCCACCGAGCTCGGGGAAGCGGAACCCGACGAACACTCCGACGAACGGCCGGTGCTCGAAGCGAACCTCCTGCTCGGCGCACACCTCGACGTAGGGCCGGTACGGCGGCTCCTGGGGCGGAACGCTGCGTACGAGCACCGAGCGGAACCGACCTTCGAGCCGCACCGCCACGACCGCACCGGGATCGTCGACGATTCCCTCGACCGCGGCGATCACGTCGTCGCGGGTGGCGTCGGTGAGCCGGACCCGCACCGGCGACACCATGCGGGTGACGCACACGAACGGCGTGCGCGTCTCGAGCGGCATCAGCCGGGCGTCGCCGTGCCAGTCGACCTGCCACGGTTCGCCGTCGACCACGACCAGTTCGCCGTCGAGCCGATCGAACGTGCCGAGGCCGTGATCGCCGTCGCCGATCGCCTCGGCGAGCGTCGCCACACCGTCGTACCCACCGTCGAGCAGCACGTGCGCGAGCGACAGCTGGAAGACCGCATCCTCAGCCGAGCATGCCGCTCCGGTTCCGTGGACGCGCCGGAGCGTGGCCGCGGCGACGAGGGCCGGATCGAGGCCCACGACGGGGTCAGCCGCTGATGCGCGCCGCCGCCGCGGCCAGGGTCTGTGACCACGGGTGGTCGGGGTGCGTGAGCGCGAAGAGCGTCGACGACGCGTTCACGACGATGTCCTCGCTGAGCGGGAGGACGCCGATCACCTCGGCGTCGTACGCCGCCGACACCTCCTTGGCCAGCGCCTCGCGGTCGGCACCCGACGGTGCCTTGTTGACCATGAGGAACAGCTCCGGCACCTCGAGGCGCCGGGCGACGTCAACGGTCACCGCCGTGCCCTGGTAGTCCTGCTTGTCGGGCCGGAGCAGGAGCACGAGCGTGTCGGAAATCGTGATCGACAGCAGCGTCTCCTCGTTGAGCCCCGGGTGCGTGTCGATGATGAGGACGTCGAGGGCGAGTCCCTCGGCCAGCTCCCGGACACCCTCGTTCAGCACCTCGACGTCGTAACCCTGTCGGAGCACGCGGGCGATGTCGCTCGCCTTGATGCTCGAGGGCACGAGCCACAGCTGGCCGCCGGGCGCCACCCCGCGGCTGGTCGCCTGCACCACATCGGTGACGTCGTGAGCGGCCTCGACGATCGGGCAGTCGCCCCAGAGGTAGTTGTTGAGAGTGCGCCCCGGGATGTCGGTGTCGAATCCGTAGAGGGCGTGGATGCCCGGCGACTGGATGTCGGTGTCCATCACTGCGACCTTGCGGCCCGAGGACGCGATGAGCGCGGCCAGGTTGGCGCTCGTGTTCGACTTCCCGGTTCCACCGCGAAAGGAGTGGACGGAGACGATCTTGGTCACGGCGAGGCCCTTCTGTCGGAACTGTCGAAGCCGGTCAGCGCCTGTCAGCGACGACCCACCCCGGCGATGCAGCGTTGCCGTTACTTTATGGGGAAGCGGTCCGAACGGGCATCCGAGGCACGGAAGGTGGCCATGGACGACGAACTCTTCACGCGCGACGAGATCCTGGGCGGGGGTCTGGGGCGCGGCCGTCGGGCCCGTGCGTTGCTCGTCCTCATCGAGCAGGAATCGAGCCGGGCCGCCGACCGTGCTCGCTACGCCACCGCGCTCGCGAGCCCGGAAGCGCTCGCCATGGCCGATGTGATCGTGAAGGCCGACCCCGAGGTGATGCGCGGACCGCTCCCGGGCGAGGCGGGGGCCGCCTACGTGGAATCGTTCCGGAGCCTGCGCCGGCACGCCCACGCACCCGAGCTCAAGGAGATCGAGCGCGCCACCGACACCTGGCGCGTGCTCCTGCCCGAGGACGTCAAGTTGAAGGCCGCGGTGTTCCACGAACTCGCCCAGAAGCACGAGCTGATCCGGGCCCGGATTCCGAAGATCGGCGCCGCGTTCGGTATCGACGACCCGGCGTTCGCGGCCGCGTACGAGAAGGCGGCCCGCCGCACGCTCGACGAGACCTTCGTGCCCGACCACGGTGCGGGCGCCCGACTGCGAAAGCTGTTCGGGCGAGGCCGTTGACCGACGCTGTCGGCCGCAGCCGCCGCCGATCGAGCGGGCTGCGCACCCGGCTCGCCATCCTCATCGGCGCCGCGCTCGTTCTCGCCGTCGGGCTCGCCGCCGTCTTCCAGGCCGAGTCCGCCCGCCGCCAGGTACTCGACCGCACCGAGAGCGACGCCTCCCGCCTCGCGTCCCTCGTCGCCCGAGCCTCGCTCATCTCGCAGCGGGCCCCCCAAGTCGTCGACCAGGCGATCGGCGACCAGATGGTGGCGACGGCGCGCGTCGCGGCTCACCTCGTCGCCGTCGCGAAGGCCGCCGGACTGAGCGACGCAGCGATCACCGAGGCGCTCGCTGCGGTCGCGCGCACGAGCGTCGCTCGGGAGTTCTGGATCACCGATCCGACGGGCCGAGCGGTCATCCACAACGTGCCCGACGTCGACTTCACCTTCTCGCCCGACCCCGCGATCCAACCGCAGGCGTCGGTCTTCTATCCCCTCCTCGCCGAGCGGCCCGACGGCCCCCCGGTCGTCCAGGAGGCCCGGCGCCGCGAGATCGACAACCAGGTCTGGAAGTACGCGGGAGTGCCCGGGGTCGACGAACCCCGAATCGTCCAGGTCGGCGTTCCTGCCGACGTCATCGCTCGGCTGCGTCGGGAGGTCGACGCCCGGAGCTTCGCCACCGCGATCACCGGCGCGTCCGACGACGTCGAGGTGGTCGAGGTCTTCACCGCCGACGGTCGGCTGGACGCCTCGAGCCGGATCCCGGGCGCGGAACGACCGGCCGCGGCAACGGTGCGGAGCCTCGCCGAACGCGCCCGGGCAACGGGTCGGGTCGCCACGGAGACGAACGGGGGGGCGCTGATCGCAGTCGCGCCCGTGACCGAAGCGGGACGAAATCTGGGTGTCGTGGTCGTCGGGGTATCGCTCGCCGAGGCCGAAGCCGCCGCCCGGGCCGTCGTGCTGCGGGGAGTGCTCGTCGGCCTGCTCGCACTCGTCATCGGCATCGTGCTCGCCTACTTCGGGGCGCGACGCCTCGTGCGACCGGTCGAGATCCTCACTGCGGCCGCCGCCGACCTCGCGGCCGACGAGTTCGATCCGGACGCGCTCGACCCCGTCTGCGGACGCACCGATGAGCTCGGCGAGCTCGCCCGGACCTTCCGCCGGATGGGCACGGAGATCGTCGAACGCGAGCGTCGCCTCCGCGAGCAGGTCGCCAGTCTGACCGTCGAGATCGACCGAGCCCGGGTCGAGCGGGACGTCGACGAGATCGTGGAGACCGACTTCTTCCGTGACCTCCAGACCCGGGCCGCCGAGATGCGCCGTCGGGACCGGGATCGCACCCCCGACGCATGAACCCTTTCACCGACTTCGCCGAACCCGTCACCCGGATGCTCACCGCGCCGGTGCGGCTCCCGATCCGGCTCGCGCTCGAGCGGCTCTTCGAACCGGAGAGCGGCACCGAGGCACCCGGTGATCCCGGGCTCTTCGGCCCCGGTTCGATGGCTTGGCGGGTCCACGGCGATGCGAGCGTGCTCGTGGGCGCGCTCCGGGCGCTCCTCGTGCAGGCGATGCACCCCGAGGTCGTCGCCGGGGTCGTGGAACACTCACGCTTCCGCGACGAGCCGCTCGGCCGTCTGCGGCGCACGAGCGACTGGGTGACCACCGTCACCTTCTCGTCACGCGACCGGGCCGAGGCGGCGATCGACGGCCTCGCCGCCGTACACCGACGGGTGGAAGGCGTCTCGCACCGAGGGGTGCGCTACCGGGCATCCGACCCGCCGCTCCTCGCCTGGGTGCACAACACGCTCGTCGACGCGTTCCTCCGGGCCCACCAGCGCTACGGACCCGGGCTGACCGATGCCGACGCCGATCGCTACGTGGCCGAGATGGTCACCGTCGGGGAGCGACTCGGCGCCGACCCGTTGCCGACGACCGCGGCCGCGCTGCGGGCC
>JBJSXF010000030.1:0-41710 GCA_046086225.1 Actinomycetota bacterium
ACTTTTGCCGGCGGCGTCGACGAGTTTCCACCGCGCTCCCTCATCAAGCACCGACACCTTGACCGCGGGCTCCATGACCTCCCAGCGCGTCGCGTCGGTGTAGTCCTCGTTGTCGGTGAAGATGGTCTTGGCCGCGGTGAGACCGTTGCGGAGGCTCGACTGGGCCGCCCGGTCCTGGGCCCGCTCCCGCGCTCCGAGGAAGGTCGGGATGGCGATTGCGATCAGGATGGCGATGATGAGCACCACCACCATGAGCTCGATGAGAGTGAAGCCCCGCTCGTCCTCGTGACGACGGGTGGTCATGACCTTGAGAGTGTGCACTGTGCCTCGTGCCCCTTTCCTGCGCCCCCCGGACCCGTCGTCCGGCGTCGGCGGCGAGCCCATGCTTCGACACCGACGGCTCCGCCCTTGAGCCGAACGTCCGGATCCGGACACTCCGGCCACCGACCGCCGGGCCGGACAGGGCCGATCGTGCGGGCTACAGGCCCCGGAAGTCGGGCTCGCGCTTTTCGAGGAAGGCGGTGATGGCCTCGAGGTTCGCCGGCGCCCCGACGAGCCGGGCGAAGGCCGCATCCTCCCGGTCCCGGGTCGCCCGGACGGCGTCGCGGCGGGCCGCCACGACGAGTTCCTTCGTCGCCCGGAGCGACGCCACCGGCATCCGGGCGATGCGGCCGGCGAGGTCGAGGGCTTCGGCGAGCAGCCGGTCGGGCGGCACGACGCGCCGGGCGAGCCCGCACTCGACTGCCTCCTCGGCCGAGATCCACTCGCCCGTGTAGAGCTTCTCGGCCGCCCGCTGCCCGCCCATCACGAGCGGCATGAGCAGCGAACCGGCCGCTTCGGGCACCACGCCGAGGGGGACGAAGGGGGCCCGCAAACGGGCGGTCTCCGAGATCAACGCCAGATCGACGTGCAGGAGCATCGTCAGCCCGACCCCGACCCCGAGCCCGTTGACGGCGGCGATCACCGGCTTGGGGAAGTCGGCGAGCGTGTCGAGGAAGTGCGGGAACCCGCTCCCCGGCGTCGCCCCGGGATCGACCACCGTCGGATCGATCCGGCTCATCTCGCCGAGGTCCTGCCCGGCCGAGAAGGCCCGCCCCCGGCCCGTGAGCACGACGCACGCGATCCCGTCGTCGGCCGCGGCCTCGGTGAGCGCGCGCGCCGTGGCGTGGTACATCGCGTCGTCGAAGGCGTTGAGCGCCTCGGGCCGGTCGAACGTCACGAGACGGACCCGGTCCCGGTCGATCACCTCGATCACCCGCTCTCCGGCCACACCGGCACCGTAGCCGCGGCGGACCGGCCGTCCGCCGGACCCCAAGCGATCAATACATGCTATTAATTTCCGGTGTTATCTTTCGGGAAATACACAACCCGGGAGGTTGCCGTCCGTGAATGCCGATGTCCTCAGGAACCTGACCGATCCGGCGGTGCTGTTCTTCTTCCTCGGCGTCGCGATCGGTCTCGTTCGGTCGAACCTCGAGGTGCCGGCGGCGATCGCCAAGTTCCTGTCCCTCTACCTTCTGATGGCCCTGGGCTTCAAAGGCGGGGCGGCCCTCGCCGACTCGGGACTCTCGGGCGACGGCGTCAAGGTCATCGGCGCAGCCGTGTTCCTGGCCCTCATCATCCCGACCGGCTCGTTCCTCGTGCTGCGACGGCGGATCGACACCTTCGACGCCGCGGCGATCGCCGCGACCTACGGCTCCGTGAGCGCCGTGACCTTCGTCACCGCCTCCCAGTTCGTCGCCGCCCGGGGCGACGCAGCGGGCGGCCACATGACGGTCGCCCTCGTGCTCATGGAATCGCCGGCGATCATCATGGCCGTCCTCCTCGCCACGTGGGTCCGGAGCCGGGCGACGACGAACGCCGCAGTCCCCGACCGGGCGACGACCGACGCCCGCACCCTCGTCCCCGAGGCCGCGCACCCGGCCGGCCACCGCGGCCCGGAGGAGACCGGACACGAGCACGCCGGCGCGCCGATCTCGCTGCGCGGGGTACTCCGGGAGGCCTTCACCGACGGGGCCCACCTCCTGCTCATCGGCTCGATGATCGTGGGCGCGGTCTCGGGCTCGGAGGGGAACGAGGTCATGGCACCGTTCGTCTCCGACATCTTCAAGGGCCTGCTCGCCTTCTTCCTGCTCGAGATGGGACTCCTCGTCGCCCATCAGCTCCGGGAGGTGCGTGACGTCGGTCCGTTCCTCGTGGGCTTCGGCGCGCTCGTGCCCTTCGTGAACGCCGGGCTCGCCCTCGGCATCGGTTGGGCCCTCGGGCTCACCGTCGGCGACCTGACGCTGCTCGCCGTGCTCGCCGCGAGCGGGAGCTACATCGTCGTTCCCGCCGTGATCCGCTACGCCATTCCCGAAGCCCGTCCGAGTCGGTACTTCACGCTCGCGCTCGGTGTGACCTTCCCGATCAACATCGCCTTCGGGATTCCCCTCTTCTACGCCGCGGCCTCGGCCGTCGGGCGCTGAGGAGTCCGGACGACGGGCCTTACTTGATGAGCTTGATGATGTTGAACATCGGCAGGTAGAGCGAGATGATCATCCCGCCGACGCTGATGCCCATCACGACGATCAGCAGCGGCTCGATGAGGGAGGTGATCGCGTCGACCGTCGCCTCGACCTCCTGGTCGTAGAAGTCGGCGATCTTGTCGAGCATCTCGTCGAGCGCACCGGTCTCCTCGCCGACCGCGATCATCTGGACCACCATCGGGGGGAAGACCGCATGGTCGGCGAGCCGCTTGGCCAGCGGGTCGCCCCGCTTCACCGCGCTCTGGGTGTCGCGCACCGCAGTCGCCACGACGTGGTTGCCGGAGGTCTCGGCCACGATCTCGAGCGACTCGAGGATGGGCACCCCGGAACGCGTGAGGGCCGAGAGAGTGCGGGAAAACCGGGCAAGCGCCGTCTTGCGGGCGAGCATGCCGAAGATCGGGACCCGGAGCTTCAGCGCGTCCCAGGTGGCCCGCCCCTCGGGCGTCGCGATCCAGCGCCGCACCCCGAAGGTCGCCCCGACGCCGGCCAGGGCCACCATCCACCAGAACGTGCGGAAGAACTTCGAGAGGTTGATGAGGAACTGGGTCGGCGCGGGCAGCGAGCCACCCAACTCGGAGTAGATGCCTTCGAACATCGGGATGACGAAGAGCAGCATCGCGGTGACGATGAACAGGACGAGGGCCCCGACCACCGTCGGGTAGGTCATCGCCGAACGCACCTTGCGCCGGAGCTCGACCTGCTTCTCGAGCGTCTCGGCCAGGCGCATCAGCACGCTGTCCAGGGCGCCGCCGACCTCGCCGGCCCGCACCATCGACACGTAGAGCCGCCCGAACGCCTTCGGATGCCGACCGAGCGCCACCGAGAGCGACGACCCCTTCTCCACGTCGGCCCGGACGGTCGCGATGATCGCAGCCAGCGTCTTCGACTCGGTCTGGTCGGCGAGGATGTACAGCGACCGCAGCATCGACAGGCCGGAGTTGATCATCGTTGCGAACTGCCGCGAGAAGACGGCGACGTCCTTCGTCTTCACCCGGTCCGAGAACCCCGGGATCTTCAACTCGGTGTTGACGCCCGCACCACCCTGCTGCACGACCTCGATCGGTACGTAGCCCATCGAGCGCAGCCTGCCGACCACGAGATCGGCACCGTCGGCCTCGAGCGACCCCTCGATCAGCCGCCCGGCGCGGTCCTTGACCTTGTACTGGAACGTCTCGGCCATGGTTCCTCCCTCAGCCGTTCACGAGGCGCCGGAGGTCGTCCTCGTTGGCGCAGCGCTCGAGTGCGGTATCCATCGAGATCCGACGACCTCGCACGAGGTGGGCGAGCGACATGTCCATCGTGACCATGCCGTACTTCCCGCCCGCCTGGAGCATCGAGTAGATCTGATGCACCTTCTGCTCGCGAATCAGGTTGCGGATCGCCGGGGTCGCCACCATTACCTCGCAGGCCACCGCCCGCCCCGAGCCGTCGCTCGTCGGGATCAACTGCTGGGTGCAGACGCCCTGCAGCGCCGCGGCCAGCTGGACCCGGATCTGCTGCTGCTGATGCGACGGGAAGACGTCGATCATCCGGTCGATCGACTGGGGCGCATCCTGGGTGTGCAGCGTGGCGAACACCAGGTGCCCGGTCTCGGCCGCGGTGAGCGCGGTCGAGATCGTCTCGAGGTCGCGCATCTCGCCGACGAGGATGACGTCGGGATCCTGGCGCAGCACGTGCTTCAGCGCGGCCGAGAAGCTCCACGTGTCCTCGCCCACCTCGCGCTGGTTCACGAGGGACCGCTTGTGGTTGTGGAGGAACTCGATCGGGTCCTCGACCGTCATGATGTGGGTGGAGCGCTCGGAGTTCACGATGTCGAGCAGCGAGGCCAGCGTGGTCGACTTGCCCGACCCGGTCGGCCCGGTGATGAGCACCAGACCCCGGGGCAGGTACGCCCACGAGCGGACCACCGGCGGCACGCCGAGCGAGTCGAACGGCACGATCTCGTAGGGGATCACCCGCATCACGCAGCCGACCGAGTCGCGCTGCAGGAACACGTTGACCCGGAACCGCCCGACCCCCGGCAGGGCGTAGGAGGTGTCGAGCTCGAGCTCGGCCTCGAACTTCTCGCGCTGTCGCTTCGTCAGCATGGCGAACACGAGGCGCCGGACCTCGGAGCCGTTCAGCACGGGGGCGTCGGGCACCGCCCGCAAATCGCCGTGCACGCGGATCACCGGCGGTGAGCCCGAGGTGAGGTGGAGGTCGGACCCGCCCCAGTCGACGACGAGAGCGAGGAGATCGTTGACGTGCAGCCCGAAGCCCTCATCCCCTGCAGTCGGGGCGGGCGTCCCGGCCGCCGGACCGTAGATGGTGTCGAGCGCCTGCTCGAGCTCGGTGCGATCGGCCACCGCCGGGATGATCTCGAAGCTGGTGGCTCGGCCGACGGCCTCGAGCGTGGCGTCGTCGGCGGGCTGAGCGAAGGCCACGACGAGCTTGTTGCCTTCGAAGTCGATGGGCACCGCGCCGAGCCGGCGGGCGGTCTCGGCAGTCAGGAAGGTCGGGGCGTCCTGGTGGAGGGAGACGTCGGTGAAGTCGACGAACCGCACGCCGAGCTGCTCGGCGAGCGCAGCGGTGAGGTCCTTGGCCCCGACGAGACCCTGGCGCAGCAGCACCGCCGGGAGCGGCTCACCGGTGCGGTCGGCCTCACCGATGGCCGACTCGAGGTCGTCGCGGGACAGCACGTGCCGGTCCACGAGCACCTCGCCGAACCGTCGGGCCTGATTCGCCAGCATCGTCCTTCGCTCCTCCGCGCCGTCCCCGGACGCTCATCGGTCTCCATCGGCAGCCCGGTCCCCGACCTGAGCCCCGGTCCGCCGAACCTCCGCCCGGCCGGGTCGGGCCGGCCACGGTTCACACGACGACCCGGAAGATCTCCTCGAGGCTCGTATGCCCCATCGCCACCTTGCAGAGGCCGTCGTCGCGCAAGGTGAGCATCCCCTGCATGACCGCCGTCTTCTGAACCTCTTCGGTCGATCGCCGCTCGATGACCAGCCGCTCGAGCTCCTCGGTCATCAGCATCACCTCGTGCACACCGAAGCGGCCGCGGTAGCCGGTCCGGCCGCAGGCTGTGCAGCCGCCGGGCCGGTGGAGGGTCGGGAGGTCGCCGGTGATCCGCTCGACCGGCCAACCCGCCTCGATCAGCTCGGCCTCGCTCGGCTGGTACGGCACCTTGCACTTGTCGCAGAGCCGCCGGGCGAGCCGCTGGGCGACCACGGCATCGAGCGCGCTCGTCACCAGGAAGGGCTCGACGCCCATCTCGACGAGCCGCAGCGGGGTCGACGCCGCGTCGTTGGTGTGGAGGGTGGAGAGCACGAGGTGGCCGGTGAGGGCCGCCTCGATGGCGATGACCGCCGTCTCGCGGTCCCGGATCTCACCCACGAGCACGACATCGGGGTCCGACCGCAGGATCGAGCGCAGCGCGCCGGCGAAGGTCAGGCCTGCCTTGGCGTGGATCTGCACCTGGTTGATGCCGGGGAGGCGGTACTCGACCGGGTCCTCGACCGTGATGATGTTGCGGTGCGGCTCGTTCAGGAGATTGAGGGTCGCGTAGAGCGTGGTCGACTTGCCCGACCCGGTCGGCCCCGTCACGAGGATGGTGCCGTACGGCTTGCGGTAGGACCGCTCGAAGCGGTCGAGCGTCTCGGGCAGGAAGCCGAGGTCGGCGAGGTCGAGCACCGCCTGACCCTTGTCGAGGATCCGCATCACGACCTTCTCGCCGTACACGGTCGGCAGGGTCGCGACCCGCAGGTCGATCGACCGCCCCGAGACCTTCATCGTGATCCGGCCGTCCTGGGGGATGCGGCGCTCGGCGATGTTGATGTCGGCCATGACCTTCAGCCGGCTCACCACTCCGGCCTGGATGCTGCGGGGTGAGCGCATGACCTCGTGGAACACGCCGTCGATCCGGAACCGGATCCGGAGGTCGTGCTCGGTCGGCTCGACGTGAATGTCGGAGGCCCGGCTCGTCACGGCCTGCTGCACGAGGAGGTTCACGAACTTGACGATCGGCGCGTCCTCTACGAGCTGATCGATGTCGTCGAGGCGCGCCTGGGGCTCGGCTTCATCGCTCGCGGCGGCGACGAGATCGTCGACCTCGGCGTCGACCTGATAGCAGCGGTCGATGGTGGCGAGGATCTGCGACGGGGTGGCGACGACGGTGCGAACGTCGGCGCCCGACCGGGCCCGGATGTCGTCGACGGCGAGCACGTTCGACGGGTCGGCCATCGCCACGACGAGCTTGCCGTCCTCGTCCCAGCCGATCGGGAGCGCCTGGCTGCGCCGGGCGAAGGTCTCGGTGACGATCGACGTCACCGAGCCGTCGAGGGTGAGGTCGGCGAGATCGACGAACTCCAGCCCGACCTGACGGGCGAGGGTGCGCACGAGCTCGGCCTCGGAGATGATTCCCTGCTCGATGAGCACCCGTCCGAGCGGACGCCCGGCTCGCTCCTGCTCCCCGAGCGCCGCCGCGAGCTGAGCCTCGGTGATGAGGCCCTGCTGGACGAGGAGGGTGCCGAGGGGCGTGGAACGGGTCACGATGGGCCTATCGGCACGGGTGGCCCGGGCCTGAACGGTTCGGGCCGCCATTGCCGCCCCGCCGCCCCGCACCGCCACTCGACGCGTTCAGGCGTGCTCACGCTCCGTGAGCGCAGCGTGCGCTGCGGCCCGCATTGCGGCAATCGGTGGTTCGTGACCGGTCCAGGACCGCACCTGGCGCGCCGCCTGGTGCACGAGCATGCCGAGCCCGTCGACCGCCGTCGCCCCTCGCTCTCGTGCGGCGGCGAGGAGCGCGGTCTCGAGCGGGTGGTAGACGAGATCGACGACGACCCGGTCGGGACCGAACGCATCGGCCGCCACGACGAGACCGGCATCAGCACCCATGCCGAGCGGCGTGGCGTTCACCACGATGTCGACCTCGGACGCAGCGCGATCGCGATCGGGCCAGGGCACGGTGTCGCCACCCGCGAGGCCGGCCGCCACCGCCGCGGCCTCCGGACGCCGAGCACTCACCCGGACCCGGGCGCCGCTTCGTCCGAGCGCATCGGCCACGGCCCGGGCCGCCCCCCCGGCTCCGCAGATGAGCACCGAACGACCGGCCGACTCGACCCCGGCGTCAGCGAGCGCGGCGAGGAACCCGGGGCCGTCGGTGGAATCACCGACGAGCCGGTCGCCGACGACGGTGACGGTATTGGCGCTGCGTAGCGCGGCGGCGACCGGGCTGAGCTCGTCGCACGCCTCGGCGACCGCGGTCTTGTGCGGCATCGTGACCGAGCAGCCGACGATGCCGAGGGCCCGGAGCCCGGCGAGCGCCGGGACCGCCGCCCCCGCCCGTACCTCGAAGGCCACGTAGACCCAGTCGAGTCCGAGTTCGCGGTAGGCCGCGTTGTGCAGCACCGGCGAGAGCGAGTGACGCACCGGATCGCCGATCACCCCGGCGAGCCGGGTCCGGGCGCTGATCACAGGACCCCCCTCCGGATCGAGTCGGCGATGTTGCGTTCGTGCTCCTCCAGCGTACGGGCAAACGCATGACGACCCGAGCGATCGGTCACGACGTAGAAGAGGGCGTCGGTGTCCGCCGGAGCGAGCGCCGCCCGCAAGGAGGCTTCGCTCACGAGCGCGATCGGCGTCGGCGGGAGTCCCTCGACCCGGTAGGTGTTGTAAGGCGAGTCGATTGCCTTGTCGACGTCGGAGAGCCCCCGCCGACGCGGATCGCCCCGGGCGTAGATGAGGGTCGCGTCGATCTGGAGCGGCATCCCCCGCTCCAACCGGTTGTAGATCACCCCGGCGATGAGCGGTCGATCGGCCTCGACTCCCGCCTCCGCCTCGATGAGCGACGCTACCTTCACGACGTCGTAGGCGGATCGGCCGCGCACCGGGGCCCGACCCAATCCGAGCGCTGTCGCCCGCTCGTCGAAGAGCCGGGCCATCGAACGCAGCACGTCGACTTCGTCCTCGTCCTCACCGACCCGGTAGGTGTCGGGGGCGAGGAGTCCTTCCATCGAGCCGACCCCCGCGGGCCGGAAACGGGAGGTGACGGCACCGGACCGGACGGCGGCCCGGACGGCTTCGGGATCGAACCCGGGGGTCGCGCCGACGCGACGTGCCACCTGCGCCATCCAGAGCCCCGGGGGCACGAGGAGCTCGGAGTACGCGCGCACGGGCCCGGCATCGAGCACCCGCACCGCCGACCGGACGCCCATGTCGCGTCGGAACCGGTAGGCCCCGGCTTCGAACCGGCCGTCGGTCGCAGTGCGGGCGTAGACCGCGAAGGCGAGGTCGGAGCCGATCACCCCCTGGCGGCGCAGCTCGGCGCCGATGTCGCGCACCCCCCAGCCCGACGCGACCCGCAGCGCGACCGGCGCCCCGGCCCGACCCGGCGGATCGAGCTGCCATCGGTACCAGAGCCCGCCGATCCCGACGAGCACGAGCGGCACCGCCACGAGAGCGGCGAGCAGGAGCCCGGCCCGGCGGCGCCGACTCATCCGCGCCGCCCGTCGAGCCAGGCCTGCAGCAGCACCGCCGCCGCGACCTTGTCGACGACGCCCCGCCGCCGCGACGGGCGGACCCCGGCCTCGGCCAGGCTGCGCTCCGCCGTCACGGTCGTGAGCCGCTCGTCATGCGCGACGACTTCGATGCCCGAGCCGGCCGCGACTTCGCGTAGCTGCTCGATCTCTGCGAGCGCGGCCCGGGCCGCCGGACCCCGCCGACCGGAGAGCGACAGCGGGAGTCCGACCACGATCACGTTCGCCTCGCGTTCACGGGCGAGGGCCAGGATTGCGGCGTGGTCGTCGGAGACGGCGCGTGTGCGCTGGAGCACGACGAGCGGCGACGCGACGACGCGTGACGGATCCGAGCACGCGATCCCGATCCGTCGGGACCCGAGATCGACGCCGAGCACCCGGGCCGTCACGACCCCCACATCACGACTTCCAGGCCGAGACCTGCTCGGTGAGCAGTGCGAGCGCGTCGTCGACCCGGTCAACGAACTTGCCGCCCCCGGAGACCGCCTGCGCGTTACGCGCCGTGCCGCCGCCGAGCAGCTTGGCCGCCGGCCCGGCGATCTCACCGGCGTTCGCACCCCGATCCTGCACCTCGACCCCGACGACGACCGCGATGGCCGCCGTTGCGTCGGCCACGCCCACGAGCGCCACGACTCCGGAACCCAGCGACTGGAGCACGCTCTTCGCGAGCTGCGACAGTTCCCGGGGCCCCGAGCCGTCGACCCGGGCGACGAGTACCCCACCGACCGCCTCGGACGCGAGCCGGGCCGCCACCCCCGCGGTCTCCCGGGACCGCAGCCGTTCGAGCTCCTCGGTGAGGGAGCGCACCTGCTCGTTCAGACGCTCGATGCGGTCGGGAACCTCCTTGGGAGCCGCCCGCAGGAGTTCGCCGGCCCGGCGGAGCAGCGACTCCTCGTAGGCGACGTGCTCGAACGCGCCGTCGCCGGTCATCGCCTCGATCCGGCGCAGGTTCGAGCCCACCGAGCCCTCGCTCACCACCTTCACCGAGCCGATGAACCCGAGGGCATCGACGTGGGTTCCGCCGCAAAGCTCGACCGAGGGTCCGGCTTCGAGCACGCGCACGATCTCGCCGTACTTCTCACCGAAGAACGCGATGGCGCCGAGCGCCTCGGCTTCCGCCTTGGTGGTCTCGTAATGCCGCACCGGCGTGTCGGCGATCACCGCCGAGTTCGCCAGACGCTCGATCTCCAGGATCTGCTCGGCCGTCACCGGCTCGTGATGCGAGAAGTCGAAGCGCAGACGGTCGGGCGCGACGAGCGAGCCGGCCTGTTGCACGTGCGATCCGAGCACCTGGCGCAGCGCCCAGTGGAGCAGGTGCGTCGCCGTGTGGTTCCGGCGGATTCGGTCGCGCCGCACGACATCGATGCCCGCCTCGACCTCGTCGCCCTCGACCACGCTCCCGATCCGGACCCGGGCCTCGTGCACGACGAGCTGGCCCGGCAGCCCCGACCGGGTGTCGGTGACGTCGAGGATCGCGCCCGCCGCCGTGGTGAGCGTGCCGGTGTCACCCACCTGCCCACCGCTCTCGGCGTAGAACGGGGTGCGGTCGAGCACCACGTCGACGACCGCCCCCTCGGCGGCTGCGCCCGTGCGCTCGCCGTCGGCGAGCAGAGCCACGATCCGGGCGCTCGCCGTCACCTCGCGCCGCCCCGTGAACTCGGTCGGGCCGCCTTCGTCGACGATCTCCCGCAGCACCTCGAGTGGCGTGCCCCGAGCCGCCCCGGCCTCCTCGGCCGCCGCCCGGGCCCGGGCTCGCTGCTCGGCCATGCGCACCGCGAACGCGTCGAGGTCGACGGCCCGGCCCTGCTCCTCGGCCACCTCACGAGTGAGGTCGATCGGGAACCCGAGGGTGTCGTGCAGGAAGAACGCGTCGTCGCCCGAGATGTCGCCCCGGGTCACGATGCCGTCGAGCATCTCGACGCCCCGGGCGAGCGTGGCCCGGAACGCGGCCTCCTCGCGCTCGATCACCCGCCGCACGACACCGTGGGCGGCCGCGAGCTCGGGATAGGCCTCGCCCATCGAGGCGACGACAGCGTCGACCATCGCCGGCATGACGACATCGCGGGCGCCGAGCGTGTAGGCGTGCCGCACCGCCCGGCGGATGATGCGCCGCAGCACGTAGCCGCGTTCCTGGTTGGACGGCCGAACGCCGTCGGCGACCATCACGGTCATCGTGCGGGCGTGCTCGGCGATGATCCGGAGCGACACGTCGGACTCGCCGCCCGGGAATCCGCCGTAGGTCGCGCCGGTCGCCCGCTCCGCCGCGGCGATGAGCGGCCGAAAGACGTCGATGTCCCAGATCGACGCCGCGTCCTGCAGCAGGGCCAGACAGCGCTCGAGCCCCGCACCGGTGTCGACGCTCGGGTTCGGGAGCCGCACCATCGTGCCGTCGGCCTGCTGGTCGAACTCCATGAAGACGAGGTTCCAGAACTCGACGTAGCGATCCTCGTCGGCTTCGGGGCCGCCACCGGGCCCGAGCTCGGGCGTGAGGTCGTAGAAGAGCTCGGAGTTGTAGCCGCAGGGCCCGGTATCGGCCATGCGCCACATGTTGGTGTCGTCCCCGAGACGCTGGATCCGCTCGGCGGGGACGCCGACGGCCTCCTGCCAGATCCGGGCCGCGTCGTCGTCGGTGTGGTGCACCGTGACCCAGATGCGGTCGGGATCGAACCCCAGGTCGCCAGTGACGAACTCCCAGGCCCAGGTGATGGCCTCGTGCTTGAAGTAGTCGCCGAAGCTGAAGTTGCCGAGCATCTCGAAGAACGAGAAGTGGCGGTTGGTGCGACCGATGTCGTCGAGATCGTTGTGCTTGCCGCCCGCCCGGATGCACTTCTGCACCGAGACCGCCCGCCGGTAGGGCGCGGGCTCCTCGCCCGTGAAGTACGGCTTGAAGGGCACCATGCCCGCCACCGTGAAGAGCAACGTGCGGTCGACGGGGATCACGCTCGCCGACGGCACCGACGCGTGCCGGCGATCGGTGAAGAAGCCGACGAATGCCCGCCGGAGCTCATCGGCAGTGGTGGGCCGCGACACGCCCGCAGGCTACTTCCCCGGTGGCGGTCCGCCCCGCAGCTCGGCTTCCCGCTCGCGCATCGCGTCCCGCCCCTCGCGGAGCGCGTCCCGGACGTCTCGCCGCATCCGGTCGCCCGTCGGACCGGGTCCGAGGCGACGAGTGAACCGGCGCAGCCGACGGGTCATCGCGAGTGACGAGACCCAACCGAGGACGACCCCGGCGACGAGCCAGAACGACCGGCGGAAGATGCCGAAGAGAAAGCGCACGCCTCGACCTACGACGCCCGTCGCCGCCGTCGGGTGCGGCGCGGCTCACCCTCGACCAGGCGCTGCGCGGCCCGGGAGACGCCGGTGCCGAATGCCATGGCCTTCACGACCGGCGTGGCGATCGCCCGCTTGGCCTCGTCGAGCCGTTCGGCCGAGGACACCAGCGCGTCGACCCGGGCGACGTCGTCGGCCGCCTCGCGCACGGTCGCGCTCGCCGCCTCGAGGAGCGCGAGCGTCTCCTGCCGGAGCTCCTCGACGGTGGCCCGCAGCGCCGCCAGCCACCGGGCGAAGAGCACGAGGAGCGTCGCCAGCGCCGCGACGAGCATGGCGAGCACGGTTGCGCCCACGATCGCCACGACGTCGCCGGCTGCCATCACCGCTCCCTCTCGTCGTCGCCGTCGGACGCGTCCGTTCCACCGCGCCGGAGTCGCAGCATCTCGGCGAGTGCCGGCTCGGCCCCGGTCGTCCGAGGTCGATAGAACGGCAGTCCGGCCACCTCGGCGGGCAGGTACGCCTGCTCGACCCAGCCCCCCGGCGCGTCGTGAGGATAGGCGTAGCCCGCACCGTGCCCCAAGGCCGCCGCACCCGGGTAATGGGCATCGCGCAGATGGCCGGGGACGGCCCCGGTCGGCTGCTCCCGCACGGCCCGCCGAGCCCGATCGAGCGCGGCCACCACGCTGTTGCTCTTGGGCGCGAGGGCCAGGTGGATCACGGCATGGGCGAGGTTGATGGCCGCCTCGGGCAGCCCGACCCGCTCCACCGCCCGGGCCGCGGCATCGGCGACGAGGATCGCCTGCGGGTCGGCGAGACCGACGTCCTCGCTCGCCAGGATCACGAGCCGCCGGGCCACGAAGCGCGCGTCCTCACCGGCCTCCAGCATGCGGGCCAGCCAGTAGAGACCGGCGTCGGGGTCGGAGCCCCGAATCGCCTTGATGAACGCCGACGCGATGTCGTAGTGCTCGTCGTCGCCGTAGCGGAGGCTGCGCAGCGCCGAAGCCGCCTCGGCGTCGGCGAGAGTCAACCGGTCGCGACCGGCTTCCACCGTGAGCGCATGGGCCACCTCGAGCACCGTGAGCAGATGCCGCGCGTCCCCCTCGCTCGCCCGCACGAGGTGAACGCGTGCGTCGTCGTCGAGCCCCACGGACTCGCGGCCCAGTCCGCGGTCGGGATCATCGAGGGCCCGATCGAGGAGCCGGACGAGGTCCTCGGGCCCGATCGGCTCGAGCCGGAAGAGCGTGCTGCGCGACAGCAGCGGACCCGTGAGCGAGAAGAACGGGTTCTCCGTGGTCGCGCCGACCAGGACGAGCAAGCCGTCCTCGACGAAGGGCAGCAGCACGTCCTGCTGAGCCCGACTGAACCGGTGGATCTCGTCGAGGAAGCAGATCGTGCCCCGACCCTGCTCACCGAGCCGGGCCCGGGCCCGCTCGGCGACCGCCCGCACGTCCTTCACCCCGGCGCTCACCGCCGAGAGGGTCTCGAAGGCTCGGGCCGTCGTGCCCGCCACCAGCCGGGCGATCGTCGTCTTGCCGGTGCCCGCCGGACCCCACAGCACCACGGAGGTGCAGCGATCGGCTTCGACCAGGACCCGGAGCGGCCGGCCCGGTCCGAGCAGATGGGTCTGGCCGACGACCTCGTCGAGTGACTGCGGTCGCAGCCGCGCCGCGAGCGGCGCCGATCGCTGCAGCCGCGCCTCGACCGCCGCCGAGAAGAGATCGGGGCCGGTCATCGCTCCCGATTCCGCCTCAGGTGAGCCGCAGACCGAGGTCGCGCAGATGCTTCGGGTCGAGCGGGGCCGGCGCGTCGGTGAGCGGGTCGGCGCCCGACTGGGTCTTCGGGAAGGCGATGACCTCGCGGATGTTCTCCTCCCCCGCGAGGATCGCGACGAGCCGGTCGATCCCGACCGCGAAGCCGGCGTGAGGCGGCGCCCCGAACCGGAAGGCGTCGAGCAGGAACCCGAAGCGGTCCTGGGCGGTCTCCGGGTCGATCCCGAGCAGCGAGAAGATGCGCTGCTGGACGTCGGGGCGGTGGATCCGCACGGAGCCCGAGCCGAGCTCCCAGCCGTTGCAGACCAGGTCGTAGGCCTGGGAGCGGACCGCCAGCGGGTCGGTCTCCATGAGCGCCAGATCCTCGGGGTGGGGCATCGTGAAGGGATGGTGCGCGGGCACCGGGCGGCCGCTGCCGCCGTCGACCGCCTCGAAGAGCGGGAAGTCGACGACCCAGACGAAGCGCAGCCCCTCCCCGACCGGTGGGCGACCGAGATCGAGCCGGAGCTGTCCGAGCACCGAGCAGGTCGTCGCCCGCGGTCCGGCCACGAGCAGGAGCAGATCGCCCGGACCGGCGCCGAGCGCATCGACCACCCCGACCTGCTCGGCGTCACCGAGGAACTTGGCGACCGGCGATTCGAGCGCGCCGCCGTCGCGCACCCGCATCCAGACGAGCCCCGCGGCGCCGAGGGCGACGGCTCGTTCGGTGAGCGCGTCGAGCCGGGAGCGGGTCATGTCGGCCTCGCCGGGCACTCTGATCCCCTTCACCGCGTCAGCCGAGGCGAACACCTTGAACGAGGTGGCCGCGAACACCGGGCCGAGATCGACGAGCTCCATCCCGAAGCGCACGTCGGGCTTGTCGGAGCCGTACCGCTCCATGGCCTCGTACCAGGTCATGCGGGGGATGTCGGCCGGCACCTCGTCGGGCCGGACCGCCGCGGCCGCGGCGAGCACAGCCCGCGAGACGGCTTCCATCACGTCGTCCTGGTCGGCGAAGCTCAGCTCGAGGTCGAGCTGCATGAACTCGAACTGCCGGTCGGCCCGGAGGTCCTCGTCGCGCAGGCACCGGGCGACCTGGAAGTAGCGGTCGGTGCCGCCGACCATGAGGAGCTGCTTGAACAGCTGCGGGCTCTGGGGCAGCGCATAGAACGAGCCCGGCCGCAACCGTGAGGGCACGACGAAATCGCGTGCGCCTTCGGGCGTCGACGCGATGAGCATCGGCGTCTCGACCTCCACGAAGCCGAGTGCGGCGAGCGCGTTGCGCATCGCCCCGTTCACTGCGGCCCGCGTGCGCAGGTTGCGCTGCATCGGCGCCCGCCGCAGGTCGAGGTATCGGTGGCGGAGCCGCAGCACCTCGTCAACGTCGACCCGATCGTCGAGCGGGAAGGGCGGGGGCTCGGCCTCGCTCAGCACCTCGACCGAACGGGCCCCGATCTCGACCTCGCCGGTGGGGAGGCCGTCGTTGACCGTGCCCTCGGGTCGGGGCCGGACCTCGCCGTGCACCCGCACGACCCACTCGGCCCGGAGCTGGTGGGCGACCGCACAGCCGGGATCGGCCGGATCGAGCACCACCTGGAGCAGCCCGGCGACGTCGCGGACGTCGATGAAGACCTTGCCGCCGTGGTCGCGTCGGTGCGCGACCCAGCCGCACACGACGACCGACTCCCCGATGTCGCCGGCCCGTAGGTCCCCGGCTCGGTGGGTCCGCATCATCGGGTCGTGCCCTCCTGTCGGCTGCGCACCCATGCGGCGAGCACCTCGCGCCGCACCTCGTGCTGCTCGCCGGTCCGCATGTCCTTCACTGCCACCATCCCTCGTTCGGCCTCGGCCGCGCCGAGGATGACCGCCAGGTCCGCTCCGGACCGGTCGGCCGCGCCCAGCTGCTTCTTCGGCGACCGCGAGCCGTAGGCCCGATCGGCGGCCAACCCCTGCTCGCGGAGCTCGGCGAGTACGAGGCCCACCTCGCCGGGCGCCCCGACGAGATCGACCACGAAGACGTCGGGCCCCTGCGGAGCGACCGGGTAGACCCCTTCGGCGTCGCACGCGAGCAGGAGGCGCTCGATCCCGATGCCGAAGCCGATCGCCGGTGTCGGCGGCCCACCCATGTCCTCCACCAGACGGTCGAGGCGACCACCACCACCGATCGCGTTCTGGGCCGCATCAAGCGCATCACTCTGGAACTCGAAGACGGTGTCGGTGTAGTAGTCGAAGCCCCGGACGAGGCGGTCGGAGATCTCGAAGTCGATGCCGAGGGCGCCGAGGCCGTCCTGCACCGCCGCGAAGTGCGCCGCCGACTCCTCGCCGAGGTACTCGCCGAGGCGCGGCGCGGCGTCGAGCATGGCCTGCCAGTCGGGCCGCTTGGAATCGAGGATGCGCAGCGGGTTCGCCTCGGCCCGTTCCCGGTCGGCGCCGAGGAGGTCGGCGTGGGCCCGGAGGTGCTCGAGGAGCACTTCGCGGTAGCGCGCCCGGCTCGGGGCATCGCCCATCGAGTGCACGAGGAGCCGCACCCCGGTGAGGCCCAACTCGCGGTAGAAGCCCGCAGCCAGGGCGATGACCTCCACGTCGAGCTCGGGCTCGGCCACCCCGAGGGCCTCGACCCCGAGCTGCCAGTGCTGGCGGTAGCGCCCGGCCTGGGGCTGCTCGGCCCGAAAGTTGGGCGCCACGTACCAGGCCTTCCAGGGCAGGGCGGGCCGGTGCTGGACGAACGCCCGCACCACGGGCGCCGTGCCCTCGGGCCGCAGGGCCAGCCGACGGCCGCCCCGGTCCGCGAAGTCGTACATCTCCTTGCGGACGACGTCGGTGTGCTCCCCCACCCGCTGGAACACCTCGTAGTGCTCGACCATGGGGGTCAGCACGAGACCGAAGCCGAAGCGCCGGGCCCGCTCGGCGAACCGCCCCACGAGGTCGATCCACCGGTCGGATTCGGGCGCCAGCACATCGAGCATCCCCTTCGGGGCGCGGAGCATCTCCCGGGCGGCGGCCATCGGTGGATGCTACCGACCCCGCCCCGGGGACCGACCGGGCGTCGGCGGCTCCCGGAGCCCGTTCGGAACCGGTGATCGGCCCGGCGAATCCCTCCAGAACCGCCCCCGACCTGCCGATGAACCCTCCGAGACGGAGGTGACACGAGTGCGGCGAGCCGGCCGGGACGACCGCGACGCGGGGTTCACGATGATCGAACTGACGGTGTCGCTCGGCCTCCTCGCGATCGTCGCCGCCTCGCTCTCGGGTGTCTTCTGGGGCTCGTTGCGCAGCGCCGACGTCTCCAGCAACCGCACCGACGCGGCCGCCGTCGCCAGCCGCGAGATCGAGGCCATGCGGGCGATCCCCTACAACACGGTGGGCTTCTACGCCGATCAGACCGGCTACCGCAGCACGTTCGAGAGCCGCAGCACGGTGAACCTCGGCACCACCTCGCCGTCGGGAGCCTCGGGATCGCCACGGGTGCAGCCCCAACGCCCGGACCCGGCCGCCGCGACCGGATTCGCACCCGACCCCGACCCGGCCAACGCCGAGCCCGTGGTCCAGGGCGGGGTGACCCTCTCGATCCGCCGCGACGTCACGTGGACGAGCGCCGCCGATCCGGCCCGCACCTACACGAACGCCTACAAGCGCCTCACCGTGCAGGTCTCCTGGACCGACCGCACCGGCGCGCACACGGTCCGACAGGACTCGATCCTCTACCCGGGCGGCCTCGGCCAGCGCTCCGAGGCCACGACCACGACGACCACCACCACCCTGGCGCCCACCGCCCCGAACGCCGCCGACCTCACCTCGGCCGGCGAGCTCGAGGATCCGGCGGGGCGCACCCAGATCGGCCTCACCTGGACGGCCCCGAACGGCGGAGCCGCCGTGACCTCTTACTCGATCAAGTACTCGACCTCGTCGTCGTTCCCGAGCGGGAACATCACGGTCGTCTCCGGCCTCGCCCCGACCGCCCGGTCCTACACGGTGACGAGCCTCACTCCCGACACCACGTATTGGTTCGCCGTCATCGCCTACGCCGGGAGCCTCTCCTCGACGTCGAACTCCCGCTCGGCCAAGACCCGGGAGATCCCGACCTCGGCCTGCACCGTCGGCACGCTCGGCGTCACGGGCGCCACCTCGCTCAGCACCACCGGCACCCGGCTCGCCGCCAACTCCAAGATGACCGAGAACCTCACCCTCACCCTCACCACGGCCGGACCCTGCACCTCGGCCTACAGCGTGCGCGCCGTCGGACCATCGAACCTCGCCGACCCCGGATCGCCGTACACGCTGACGCTCTCGGCCGGCACGCTCCAGGGCTCCGTGCTCGCCCTCAACCAGAAGGGCTGGGCGATCGGCACCCACACGTTCACGGTGTGGAACGTCACCACCAACACCTCGACTGGCGTCGTGAAGACCTTCAAGGTCTGCGCCCGAACGGCGGCGACGTGCTGACGCGGCACCCGTCCACCCGCGCCACCGACGAGTCGGGGTTCACCGTCACCGAGGTGGCGATCACCTCGGCTGTGCTCATCGCGGTGCTGGCCATGTTCCTGAACACGCTCACGAGCCTCACCCGCAGCGAGGACCGGGCCCAGCGCCTGGTGGCCAACGAGCAGAACGTGCGCTTCGAGCTCGACCAGATGGCCCGCGAGATCCGGGCGGCCAACCCGCTGATCTCGCTGCTCCACGCCTCCTCGGCGTCGGCGTACACCGGCCAGGTGCAGCTCGTACTCACGTCCGACGGCAGCGCCGACCAAGTCGTGCGCTGGACCTACGACACCACCCGCATGATCATGGTCCGCCAGGTCATGAGCAGCACCGCGACCAACGCCACGGTGGTGTCGGAATCGTTCTTCTTGAACCGGGTGCGCAACGAGGACACGGGCACCCCGGTGTTCCGCTACTTCGACCAGGCGGGCACCGACCTCGTCGCCAAGGCCCTCGCCGACGGCGCCTACCTGCACGATCCGGCGAACTGCGCGGTGCGGGTCCACATCGAGCTCCGATCGGACTCGCAACCCGGCCCGCTGCCCTTCACCGTGACCCAGGACGTCCATATCCGCAACCGCCTCCCCGGCAACGTGGGCTGCGGCTGATGACGACAGGAGCCCCCATGCCCACCACACCTCCCGTCCCGACCCGGAGCGGCACCCGCGACGAGCGGGGCAGCATCATCGTGTCGGTCGGCGTGATGATGGTCCTCACCCTCCTCAGCGCGGCCGTCGTGGCCCGGACTGTCGCCGGAATGAAGTCGGCCCGCCAGGGCCAGGACTTCAGCGCCGCGCTCGCCGCCGCCGACGCCGGCGTGAGCGACGCCCTGTTCCGGATCGACCAGCTCGGCAGCGCGTCGGCAACCGCTTTCTGTGTCGGCCCGAACCCGGCGTGCACCGTGCAGGCCGTGCCCGGAGCTCCCGGCGTGGAGTACTCGGCCCAGCGGATCAGTTCGAACTCGTACCGGATCCGATCGAAGGGCACCGTGAACGGTCAGCTCCACGCGGTCGAGGCGATCGTGACCCGGGCCTTCGACTACCCGTACGCGATCTTCACCCGGGTATCGCTCTCGTTCAACGGCAACACCGGCAACTACAACGCCGTCACGGGCGTCGGCCCGATCCAGACCGTCGACGCGAGCAACAACGTCGTGCTCGACCCCCAGCCGGTCGTGGCCTCGAACGGGCAGATCTCCTGTCACGGCTCGACCTCACCCGCCGCGCGCCAGAACTACTACCGCGGCGGCGGCACCAACTGCTCGAACAGCGAGTTGCTCGACGGCGCCTACAACCCGAAGGACCCGACGACGACCTGCCCGGCGCCGGCCAACGTGCCGCCCACTCCGTGCCGCCCGGCGAACGCTGCGGCGTGCCCGGCCGTCAACGGAACCCTGCCGGGCTCATTGCTCCCGGGGGCCTACTCCTGCACCCAGGCCGACCTGGCGCCGGGCACCACGCTCCGGTTCCCGTCGGTGTTCACCGTCGGGAGCGGCGCCGCGAACGGCGGTGTGGTCGAGCTGTTCGTCATCCCGACCAACGGCACCAGCATCACCGTGAGCATCGCCGACGCGATCGTGAACCAGGGCGGGGACGCGTCCCGGCTCCGCGTCTACCTCGCGGGCGGGCGGATCGATCCCGGCAACGGCGCCCACTCGGGCGATTTCACCGGCATCCTCTACGCCCCTTCGGCCGCCGAGGTGAACCCGTCGTGCGGGGCCGACTGGCGGGGATCGCTCGTGCTCCAGGCCTTCACGTGCAACGGCGGTCCGCACCTCCAGGTGCGCTACGACACCCGTATCCGCTCTGTGGTGTCGTCCTCGTGGTCGGTCACCGACTACACCGAGATCCCGTCGAACCGGGTGACCCTGCCCTGACCCCGGTCGCCGGGGTGGGCACCGGGCTCAGGTCGGCGTCCGCGCTCCCGGCAGCACCCGGTTCGCGTCGTAGACCGAATCGACCCGTTTGATCGCGGCCAAGATCGACTCCAGGTGGCCGGGGTCGGCGAGCTCGAACTCGAACCGGAAGTGGGCGATCCGGTCGGGGTGGGTCTGCGACGTGCACGAACGGATGTTCACCCGGTGCTCGGAGAGCACGTCGGCGATGTCGCGGAGGAGCCGCGAACGATCGAGCGCCTCGATGTCGACGCCGACCGTGTAGGTGCCGGGCGAATCGTCGTCCCATTCGACCTCGATGACCCGGTCGGCTTGATCCTGGAGGCTCACCGCGTTCGCACAGTCGGTGCGATGCACCGAAACCCCCCGACCCCGGGTGACGAAGCCCATGATCTCGTCGCCGGGCACCGGGGTGCAGCAGCGCGAGAGCCGGACCATGATGTCGTCGAGACCTTCGACGTGTACCCCCACCCGCGACCGATGGCGATCGTGCGCGCGGGGCGGGCGGGCCACCGTGGTCGGCAGCTGCTCCTCGCCCCCGCGCAGGTCGCGGTGGAGCCGCTGGGCGACCGCCCGGGCCGACACGTGCCCCTCGCCGATGGCCGCATGGAGTCCGTCGACGTCGGGGAAGTTGAGCGCGGCCGCCACCTCGTCGAGGAGGGCCGAGCCCGCGAGCTTCTGCACCGGGAGGGACTCCCGCCGCAACGCCCGGACGAGCTCCTCGCGGCCGGCTTCGATCGCGTCGACGCGACGCTCCCGGGAGAACCACTGCCTGATCTTCGACCGGGCCCGCGGGGTGATCGCCGACTGGAGCCAGTCGCGGCTCGGACCTGCACCCATCACCTTGCTGGTGACGATCTCGCAGGTGTCGCCCGAGCGCAGAGCCTTGTCGAGCGGGGCGAGCCGCCCGCTCACCCGGGCGCCGATACAGCGGTGCCCGACCTCGGTGTGGATGGCGTACGCGAAATCGATCGGGGTCGCGCCCGAAGGCAGGGTGACGACCTTGCCCTTGGGCGTGAAGACGAACACCTCGCCCTGCTCGAGGTCGAACCGAACCGCTTCCATGAACACGGCCGGGTCGTCGCTCTCGCGCTGCCAGTCGACGAGGCGCCGGAGCCAGATCATGTCCTCGGCCGGGTTCGTGCGCTCCTTGTATCCCCAATGGGCGGCGACGCCGTACTCGGCCCGCCGGTGCATCTCGACCGTCCGGATCTGGAACTCGACCGGCCGACCACCCGGCCCCACCACGGTGGTGTGCAGCGACTGGTAGAGGTTGAACTTGGGCATGGCGATGTAATCCTTGAACCGCCCCTGGACCGGCCGCCAGATCGAGTGGATCGAACCCAGCGCGCCGTAGCAGTCCTTGACCGAGTCGACCACGACCCGCACACCCACGAGGTCGTTGATCTCGGAGAACTGCTTGCCCTTCAGCACCATCTTCTCGTAGATCGACCAGTAGCGCTTCGGGCGACCGGTGATCTCGGCTCCGATCCCGAGCTCGTCGAGCTGACCGCGGACCGTCCCGAGCAGCTCTTCGACGTACGTCTCGCGCTCGCTGTCCTGCTGAAGCACCAGCGACTCGATCTCGGCGTAGCGCTTCGGGTGCCACGCGGCGCAGGCCAGGTCCTCGAGCTGCCACTTGCCGTCCTCGATCCCGAGGCGGTGGGCCAGCGGCGCGTAGATGTCGAGCGTCTCTTTGGCAATCCGCCGCTGCTTCTCCTCGGGGAGCGACGCGATCGTACGCATGTTGTGGAGCCGGTCGGCCAGCTTGATGAGCAGGACGCGGACGTCGCGGGCGACGGCCACGAGCATCTTGCGCATCGACGCGGCCTGCTGGGCTTCCTTGCTGTCGAAGTGCAGCCGGTCGAGCTTGGTGACCCCGTCGACGATCCCGGCCACATCGGCGCCGAACTCGGCCTCGATCTCCGCGAGCCCGACCGAGGTGTCCTCGACCGCATCGTGGAGCAGGGCGCCGGCCAGGGTGATCTCGTCGAGTCCGAGGTCGGCGAGGATGAGGGCCACACCGAGCGGATGCGCGATGTAAGGGTCGCCCGAACGCCGCACCTGATTGCGATGGGCGTCCCGGGCCACCTCGTAGGCGCGCTCGACGAGCGCGATCTCGGCCGGACCCCGACCCCGCTCCCGCATGCCGTCGAGGAGCGGCAGCACCGCGGAATCGGCACCTCGGGACGCCAGGGCGGCTGCACCCGCGACGGTGACGCTCACGAACCTGCCCCTTCCGGGACCGGAGGCGACACGAGCGGAGACAACGGTCTTAGGCTACCCGCCGCCCGTCACCACTCGGCTATCGGCGCTTGCGACCACGCGGTCGCCGACCGCGCGGCGTGATCGTGTCGCGAACCACGACGGTGGCCCGGGGCACCGCATCGGGTCCGGGGATGCCTGCCGGCTCGGCCCGTGTGCTCTCAGCCCGACGGCTGCGGTCCTCGAGCACCCGGTAGCGCGACTCCCGACTCTTCCACCACGAGAGCAGCGGCGTCGCCACGAAGATCGAGGAGTAGGCGCCGATGAAGAGCCCGACCGCCAAGGCCAGGGCGAAATTCTCGAGCGCGGTGGCCCCCATCACCAAGGCGCCGATGACGAGCAGCGAGACGACTGGGAGCAACGCGACGAGCGTGGTCGAGAGCGACCGCATGAGCACCGCGTTCAGGGCCCGGTCGACCATCTCTCCGTAGGTCGACCGACCGGTCGCCGTCATCGACTGCTCGTATTCGTTCACCTTGTCGAAGACGACCACCGTGTCGTAGAGCGAGAATCCGAGGATCGTCAGGAACGCCGTGACCGTCGCCGGGGCCACCTCGAAGCGGAAGATGGCGTAGAAGCCGACCGTGAAAATGATGTCGTGCACCACGGCGATGATCGCCGAGGCCGCCATCTTCCACTCGAACCGCAGAGAGAGGTACACGGCGAGGATCGCAAAGAAGATCAGCAGGGCTTGCAGCGCCTTCAGGCTCACCTCGCGACCCCAGGTCGGCCCCACGGTGGAGATGCTCACCGCCGCGGTCTCCGCCCCCGCGTACTTCGCGAGCGCGACCGCCACGCTCTGCACCGGACTGGCCGGGATCTCGGCCACCTTCAGCGTGATGTCCCGACCCGAGACGGTCACGGTCGGGTCGCCGAGACCGAGGTCGGCAACCGCCTTCGCCACGCCGGCCTGATCAACCTCGCGTCCCGACTCGGCGGTGACGGTGAAGGTCCCGCCCCGACCCGACGCCTCGAACCGCACTTCGGCGTCGGTCACCCCCGCATACTTCGCGAGCGCCTCGGTGGTCTTGCGGCTCGTGTCCTCGATCACCCGGGCCTGGACCCGCACGCTCTGCCCATCGCCCGAGAGCACGCTCACCTTGGCGTCGGCGAAGCCGAGGGGGCGCAGCACGTCGCGCACCGCGGCGACGCTCGCCGAGCCCTCCTCCATCTTCACCTGCCAGGCGGTTCCGCCCTCGAAGTCGATGCCGAGGTTGAGGCCGCGGAGCCCGAGCATCGCGAAGCTCACGAGGACGAACCCGATCGAGATGATGAGGTACCGGCGCGAATGCGCGATGAACCGGAAGTTCGTCCGCTCGTGGTAGAAGTCCGCCGGGCGGTGCCGCCGGGTGACCCCCGGGATATCGGCCGTCGGCTCGGTTGCCGTGGTCACGCCCGGGCCTCCGGAATGTCGAGGGCGGCGCCGATGCCGATCCCCCGCATCCGCACGAGGGCGGGCCGCCGGGCCAGCAACAGCACCAGCGGGTGCATGAACGTGTAAGCGAGGATCAGGTCGAGCACCGTGGAGAGGCCGAGGAAGTAGGCGAAGCCCCGGACCGAGCCGGCGGCGAGGAGGTAGAGAACGACGGCGCCGATCAGGGAGACGAGGTCGGCGGCGACGATCGTGCGGAACGAACGGCGGAAACCCGGTTCGAGCGAACTCCGGATGGTCTTGCCCATCCGGGCCTCATCCTTCAATCGCTCGAAGTAGACGACGTAGGAGTCGACGGTGACGCCGACCGAGACGATGATCCCGGTCACGCCGGCCAGGGTGAGGGTCAGACCCTGGGTCGCTGAGAGCCAGGTCGTGACGGTGAAGAACGTCATGCCGGTGAGGGCCAAGCCGATCCAGACCACCATTCCGAGCAGTCGGTAGAAGCAGAGCATGTAGAGCGCCACGAGCGCGAGGCCGATCAGCCCCGACACGATGCCGGCCCGCAACTGGTCCTTGCCCAGGCTCGGGGACACGCTCTGGACGGTCTGCTGGGCGCTGTCGAACTGCACGGGCAGCGCGCCGTAACGCAGGGCCAGGGCCAGATCGCGCGCCTCGCGTTCGGTGAAGCTCCCCGAGATCTGTACGTCGCGCCCGGTGATCCCCGGGTTGATCCGCGGTGCCGAGAGCACGACGTCGTCGAGCTCGATGGCGACGTCCTTGTTGACGTAGGGCTGGGCGACCTTGGTGACGAAGTCGTCGTTGCGGAATGTGACGTTCACCGCCCATTCCGCCGTGCTCGGATTGATGAACGCCTCCGCCTCACCCACGTTGCGACCGGTGAGCAGGGTCGGACCGAGCTTGTAGCAGAGCGTCCGATCGACGTCGGGCAGGATCACCGTCGCTGATGCCGTGGCCTGGGCGCGGGGCGTGACCAGCTTGCCCGCCTCGCAGGTCGACACCGCGGTCGGGACGGAGGTCGGCGGAGTGGGCGCAGTCGGCGGCGTCGGCACCGTGGTCTCCGTGAACTGACCGGGCCGGTACGCGATCGTGCCGACCTCCCGCGAGTCGCGCGTCGAGCCCGACGATGAACCCGAGGTGGACGGAGTCGGCGCCACTGTCGTCGACGTCGAGCCGACGGCGGCGGTCGTCGACGGTACCGACGAGGTCGAAGACGGCACGGGCTGATCCGACCAGGGCAACGCCCCCTCGACCAGCCGGAACCGGAGCTCGGCCGTCTCCCCGACGAGCTTCTCGGCCCGGGCCCGGTCCTTCACTCCCGGGAGGTCGACCACGAGGGTGTCACCCTGCCGACTCACCTCGGGCTCGGCGATTCCCAACCCGTCGACCCGGCTCCGGATGATCTCGGCGGCAGTATCGAGGGTCGAGAGGTCGGAGCCCTTCACCGGGAAGAGCACGATCGAGATGCCGCCCCGCAGGTCGAGCCCGAGGGCCGGACGATCCCCGCTCAGCAGCGTGGCTGTGAACGACCCCACGATCACCACGAAGGTAAGGCCGAGCATGATCATCTTCGAACGCACGGTCAGGCCACCTCTCCGGACGCTTCGGCATCGGCGTCGATCCGCCGGGCGACCACGCCCCGGGCACAGCGGATCACGGTGGCGGGCGCGATCTCGAGGTCGATGTCGTCGTCGCCGAGCCGGACCACCCGGCCGTAGATGCCGCTCGTGGTCATGATCTCGTCACCGACCGCGAGGGCGCCCTGGAGCGTCCGGGCCTCGGCCATCCGCCGCTGCTGGGGCCGCCACAGGAGGAAGTAGAACGCGAGGGCCGGGAAGAGAACCAGCCATGCCACCGCGAACCCGTTCACCTGCGCATCCCCAGTCGACGTCCGGACGTCGGCGCGGAAACTAGCAGCGGACCCGGGAGACCGCGGGTCAGGCCGGACCGGGAACGCCGAAGCCGCGCCCGCGATCGGCCGCGATCGCGTCGGCGAGCCGGGCGAGGCGCTCCCCGCGCGCCATGTGCACCTGACCGCGGTAGGCGCTCCGGGGGAACGCCGCCCACCGCTGCGCCTCGGCGAACGCCTCGGCCTCGAGGTCGGCGGCGGGCACCGCCCGATCGAGGAAACCGGCCGCGACCGCGCCTTCGGGGTCGTAGATCCGGGCGCCGACCGTCGCGTCCTGCAGGTGGACCGGGGAGAGCCGCTCGAACGACAGCTCCACCGCCCAGCGCGGGAGCACCATCCCGATCTGGGTCTCGATCAGACCGATCCGGTACTCGCCGACGGTTCCCACCCGGGCGTCGGCCCCCATGAGGAGCAACGCCCCGGCCGCGATCGCGTGACCGGTGCAGGCGATGACCAAGGGCACCGGCCCGCCGTACATGCGGGCGATCAGCTCGCCCCCGTCGGTGACCAGGGTTCCGGCCGCCTCCGGACCCGAGCGCATCACCGCGAGGTCGAACCCGCCCGAGAACATGCCCGGCGTCGCGGTGAGCAGCACGGCTCCGACCGCTTCCTCGCCGGCCGCCTCGGCCCGGCTGTAGGCGTCGCCGATCGCGGCGACGATCTCCGGCGCGAGCGCATTGGCCTTGCCGTTGTCGATCGTGACGACCGCAATCCGGTCGCGAACCTCGTAGTGGACGGTCATGGCGCTCCCCCCGTCGGGTCGTCGTCGGGGTCGGCGTCCGCCGACTCCCCGCCGAACAGCGTGGGGGACGGAGCGGGCGCAGGCAAACCGAGGTGCGCGAAGGCCGTCGGGGTCGCGATCCGCCCGCGGGGTGTGCGCTCGATGAGGCCGCACTGGAGGAGGTACGGCTCGTAGACGTCTTCGACCGTCTCGGGAGCCTCGCCCACCGCCACCGCCAGGGTGCCGAGCCCCACCGGACGCCCACCGAAGGTACGGCACAGCGCGGTGAGCACCGCCCGGTCGACCCGGTCGAGGCCGAGCTCGTCGACCTCGAACAGCGCGAGGGCCGCGCTGGCGACCGCGTCGGTCACCCGACCGTCGGCCCGCACCTCGGCGTAGTCGCGCACCCGGCGGAGGAGCCGGTTCGCGATCCGCGGGGTGCCCCGGGCCCGGCGGGCGATCTCCCCGGCCCCGGCCAGTTCCAGATCGACACCCAGGATCCCGGCGGCCCGGGTCGCGATCGCTCGGAGGTCGTCGACCTCGTAGTAGTCGAGGCGGGCGACGAAGCCGAAGCGGTCGCGCAGCGGCCCGGTGATCAGCCCGGTGCGGGTCGTGGCCCCGACGAGGGTGAACCGCGGGAGGTCGAGCCGAATCGTCCGGGCGCTCGGCCCCTTGCCGATGACGACGTCGAAGCGGAAGTCCTCCATGGCCGGGTACAGCGCTTCCTCGACGGCCCGGGGGAGCCGGTGCACCTCGTCGACGAAGAGCACGTCACCATCGTCGAGGTTGGTGAGAATCGCCGCGAGATCGCCCACCCGCTCGAGCGCAGGACCGCTCGTGTGCTCGAGCCGCGCCCCCATCTCGTGCGCCACGATCGCGGCGAGGCTGGTCTTCCCGAGCCCCGGCGGACCGGCCAGCAGCACGTGGTCGACGGCTTGGGCCCGACGCCGGGCGGCCTCGAGCATGATCTCCAGGTGCTCGCGCAACCGGTCCTGCCCGACGAACTCGTCGAGGCTGCGGGGCCGGAGCGTCGTCTCCTCGGCCTCCTCGACCGGATCGGCGATCGGCTTCAGCAGTTCCTCGCGTGCCACGGGAACCTCACCGCCCGCCCGCGAGGGCCCGGAGGGCGTCGCGGAGGAGGTCCTCCACTCCGCCGCCGTCGGGCAGACGGGTGAGCACGTCTCGCACCTCGTCGGCCGAGTAGCCGAGACCCGCGAGGGCGTCGCGGACGGTGGCCCGGGTGCCGCCCGTGAGCTCCGAGCCGTCGGTGAGGTCGAGATCGGGCACGTCGAGCCGGGCCTTCAGCTCGATGAGGAGCCGTTGGGCGGTGCGCTTGCCGACGCCCGGCACGAGCACGAGCGCATCGACGTCGTCCTCGGCCAGGCACCGCCTGAGCGCCTCGGGCGGATGCACCGAGCAGATCGCCAGCGCGAGTTTCGGACCGACGCCGTTCGCGGCGAGCAGCGCCTCGAAGGTGTCGCGCTCATCGCGAGTCGCGAAGCCGTACAGCGCCGCTGCGTCCTCCCGGATGTGATGGTGCACGTACACGAAGACCTCGGCGCCGGGCGCGAACCCCGGGAGCAGACGGACCGGCACCAGGACCCGATAGCCGATTCCCGCCACCTCGCAGAGCACCTCGCCCGTCGCGCTGCGCTCGAGCACGACCCCGCGGATCGAGCCGATCACGGTCCCACCCGGGCCGTGAGCCGGGACCGCCCGAGATGACACCAGGCGAGGGCGAGGGCATCGGCCGCATCGGGCGGGGGCGGGCCGTTGAGCGCGAGGAGCCGGGTGACCATGGCCTGGACCGCCGCCTTGTCGGCCCGGCCGTCGCCCGCCACCGCGAGCTTCACCTCGTTCGGGCTGTACTGCACGACCGGGATCCCGGCTCGGGCCGCCGCCACGAACGCCAGCCCGCTCGCCTGACCGACCGACATCGCCGTGCGCACGTTGGCCTGGAAGAGCACCCGCTCGACGACGACGACCGACGGTCGGACATCGGCGACGAGAGCATCCAGCTCGTCGGCGAGGGCCAGCAGCCGTTCGGGGAGCGGATCGCCGACCGGCGTGCGGATCACGCCGCAGGCGAGGGCGATCGGGGAACCGCCCCGGCGGTCGACGACCCCGTAACCGCAGCGGGAGAGCCCGGGATCGATACCGAGGACCGGGCCGGTCACCGTCTCCCTCCGGAAACCGTGCCCCCGACGGTCGCGAGGACCGCGCCTCGCGGCCTGGAGCCGCCCCCGAACCCGGCCACCGTCGACCCGGACCGACGGAGACGCGTACCGAACATGAGTTCGATCATACGGCGCTCAGCGTCGGCGCCGGAGGATCCTCCAGAGCACGAGGAGCGCCAGCAGTCCGAGGACTCCGCCGGCCACGGGCGCGCCCCGCTTGGCCACCGAGCCACCCGCCACCCCGAGGAGATCAACCGCTTCGGGCTCGGGCGCGTCGATCCGCCGCCGCCCCGGACCGGCCGGAGCCGAGGTCGGTGCGGACCCGGCCTCGCCGGAGGTCACGCCGTCGGCCGCATCCGGAGCCGGATGCGCGAGCGGACCCACCGCTGCTTCGAGCGCCTGCTCGTAAGGGCCGCCGCCGTGCGAGGTATCGCCTCCGCCGGCCGTGGCGAGGACGTCCCGCTCGAGGTTCTCGACGAACTGGCCGACGAGCTTGCCCGAGACGTCGGCGAGCACGCCCCGGCCGAACTGCGCGACCTTTCCCGTGATCGCGAGATCGGTCACGATGTCGACGGCGGTACCGGCACCCTCGGGGCGCATCGTGACGACGATCTTGGCCTTGGCGTTGCCCTGCCCGCGGGTGTCACGGCCCGCCGCGTCGATCACGATCCGACGGTCGGCCTCGTCGACCTCGGTCAGGTGGGCCGATCCCTTGTACTGCGCGGTGATCGGGCCGACCTTCACCTTCACGATGCCGCGGTACTCGTCGCCCTCGATCTCCTGGAGTTGCGCCCCCGGGAGGCACGGAGCGATGCGCTCGATGTCGAGGAGCACCCGCCAGGTGTCCTCGATGGCGGTACTCACCCGGAAGCTGTCTGCGATCTCCATCTGCGCTCCAAGGCTGCGAGTTCGGCCGGGGTGTCGGCATCAGCCGGGTCGCCCGCGTCGTCGCAAACTACTCCGACCGCTCCGTGCCGCCGGATGAGGACCCGGGCACCCTCGTCACCGTCGAGCGCGACCGCCTCCCCCCAGAGCGAACGCGCGATCCGCACCGGATTGGCCCGCACGCCGCCGTAGGTCGCCACCGCGAGCGGCGCCGACCCGGCACCCATCCGCCGCCAGGCCTCCGACCCCACCAGTGGCTGATCGGCGAGACCCACCACCACCGCGTCGACCCCATCCAGCGCGGCGAGGTGCTCGAGCACGATCCGGAGACTCGACGCGATCCCCCGCTCGGGTTCGGGATTGCGCAGCACCGTGACCCCGACCGGCACCGCCGCCGCCACTGCCGGATCGCCGACCACGCAGCAGCACGGGTCGAGGCCGCTCGCGACGACCGCGTCGACGACGTGCGCGAGCAACGGACGGCCCGCGAAGGAGGCGAGGGGCTTGGGGGGACCCGGTCCGAAACGGAGGCCGCGCCCGGCGGCCAGCACGGCGGCCGCGACCGTCATCGGTCAGACCGAGGCGAGGGCCCGACGCACTGCGACCCGGGCCAGATGCGCGCGGTACTCGGGCGACGCGTTCAGGTCGCCGGGCGGGTCGAGCCCGGCGGCCGCCTCGCGCGCCGCCACCTCGATGGACGCACCCTGCTCGAGCGCGTGTTCGACCGCGTGGGCCCGCACCGGCACCGAGCCCATGTTCACGAGCCCGACGTGCACTCCACTCCCGACCCGGGCGGCGACCGCCCCGACGATCGCGTAATCCTGGGCACGACGATTGAGCTTCTCGAAGCCGAACCCGGTCCCTCCCGACTTCGGGACCCGGATCTCGGTGAGCAACTCGTCGGGGGCGAGCGCCGTCTCGAGGAACCCGACGAAGAAGTCGGCCGCACCGACGATCCGCTCCCCCGCCGGACCCCGGACCACGAACCGGGCATCGAGCGCGAGCAGTGCCGCGGGCAGGTCGGACGCCGGGTCGCCGTGCGCCACCGATCCGCCGATCGTGCCCCGGTGCCGCACCTGGTTGTCGCCGACCTGGGCGGCGACGGCCCGCAGGACACCGCATTCCCGTTCGAGGAGATCGCTCGTCTCGAGGTCGCGATGGCGGGTGAGGGCGCCGACGGCGAGGTGATCGCCGGCGTCCCGGATGTAGGAGAGATCGGTGACCCGGCCCACGTCGACCACCACGGTCGGCGTCGCCAGCCGGAGCTTCATCAACGGGAGCAGCGACATCCCGCCCGCCAGCAGTTTGGCGTCGTCGCCGTGCTCGCCGATCAGCGCCAGGGCCTCGTCGGCCGACGCGACCCGCTCGTACTCGAACGCGGCGGGGATCATGCTCGCGCCTTCGCCGCCGCGGCCAGCACCGACGCCACGATGTTGTGGTAGCCGGTGCAACGGCAGAGGTTGCCTTCCAACCCGAGCCGCACGTCCTCCTCGGTCGGATCGGGGATCTCGTCGAGCAGCGAGACGGTCGCCATCACCATGCCCGCCGTGCAGTAGCCGCACTGGAGTCCGTGCTGCTCGTGGAAGGCCTGCTGCACGGGATGGAGCGTGCCGTCGGGAGCGGCCAGACCCTCGATGGTCGTGACCGCGGCGCCGTCGGCCTGAGCGGCCAGCATGGTGCACGACTTCACCGATTCGCCGTCGACGAGCACGGTGCACGCCCCGCAGGACGAGGTATCGCATCCCACCTTGGTGCCGGTGAGGGCGCAGGCATCCCGCAGGAACTGCACGAGGAGGGTGCGGGGCTCGACGTCGTGCGCCTGCTCCGAGCCGTTGACCGTGATGCGGACCAGCACGGGGGGCACGCTAGCGCGGGGCCCGATGGTGCCGAGCGGGTCGGTCAGGCGGTGACGGCCTCGAACACGGCATCGGGAATGTCGAAGTTGGCGTACACGGCCTCGACGTCGTCGTGGTCCTCCAACGCGTCGACGAGTCGGAGCACCGACCGGGCCGCACTCTCGGCCTCGAGCGCGACCGAGGTCGTGGGCACCATGATGAGGTCGGCGGTCTTCACCGCGAAGCCCGCCTCCTCGATCGCAGTGCGCACCACGTGGAGCTCGGTCGGTGGTGTCGTGACCATCCACGCATCGCCCCCGTCGGAGATGTCGTCCGCGCCCGCGTCGGCCGCCGCCAGCATCAGCTCGTCCTCGTCGGCGGCCTTGTCGACGTGCACGACACCACGGCGCTCGAACTGCCACGCCACCGCGCCCGGCTCGGCGAAGCTGCCTCCGTTGCGGCTGAAGAGGTTCTTGACCTCGGCCGAGGTCCGATTGCGGTTGTCGGTGAGCGCCTGCACGATGACGGCGACGCCGCTCGGGCCGTACCCCTCATACGTGACCGACTCGTAGGTGACACCCTCCTCCTCACCAGTGCCTCGCTTGATCGCCCGCTGGATCGTGTCCATCGGGACCGAGTTGTCCCGGGCCTTGCCGATCATCGTGCGCAGGGTGGCGTTCGACTCGGGGTCGCCGCCGCCCTGCCGCGCCGCCACCTCGATCTGGCGGATGAGCACCGCGAAGAGCTTGCCGCGGGCCTTGTCGGCCGCACCCTTCTTGTGCTTGATCGAATGCCATTTCGAATGTCCGGACATCAGCCGACCTCGCTCAGGAACCGCTGGTGGACGCGCAGGTCGTCGGCCAGCTCGGGATGAAAGGAAGCGAACCACACTGCGCCCGCCCGCCCGAGGACCGGCGTCCCCGCGTGCTCGGCGAGCACCTCGACCGCCGGGCCGATCCGCTCGACGACGGGGGCCCGGATGAACACGGCCCGGAACGGACCGCCGACGAGCCCGGCGACCGGGAGGCGAGCCTCGAACGAGTCGCGCTGGCTGCCGTAGCCGTTGCGCCGCACGGTCAGGTCGAGGCAGCCGAACGACCGCTGGTCGGGCCGCCCGTCGACAACCTCGCGGGCGCACAGGATGAGCCCGGCGCAAGTGGCGAACACCGGAAGCCCGGCCCCGATCCGCTCGGCGAGCGGCTCACGCAACCCGGAAGTGCCGAGCAGCTTGTCGATCGTCGTCGACTCGCCGCCAGGCAGCACGATCGCGTCGACTGCGTCCAGGTGCTCGGGACGACGGACGGGGATCGGGTCAGCTCCGAGAGCGTCGAGTGCCTCGACGTGCTCCCGGAACGCGCCCTGCAGCGCGAGGACGCCGATCTTCACCTGGCGGCCTCGCCCCCACTCCGGTCACCAGCCGCGGTCGGCGAGCTTCGTCGCCAGCCCGGCGATCTCGGCGCCGGGCATGGCGTCGCCCAGACCGCGGGAGACCTTGGCCAAGATCTCGGCGTCCTCGAAGTGGGTCGTCGCCTCCACGATCGCCGCCGCCCGCTTGGCCGGCTCCGACGACTTGAAGATCCCGCTCCCGACGAATACCGCCTGGGCGCCGAGCTGCAGCACGAGGGCGGCATCGGCGGGGGTCGCGATGCCGCCGGCGCAGAAGAGGGGCACGGGCAGCTCACCGCGGGCCGCAACCTCCTCGACGAGATCGATCGGGGCCCGGAGCTCCTTGGCCCAGGTGAAGCGCTCCTCGGGACGGGCCGCCGCCAACCGGGCGACGTCGCCGAGGATCGAGCGCAGGTGGCGGACGGCCTCCACGATGTTGCCGGTGCCCGCCTCGCCCTTGCTGCGGATCATGCAGGCACCTTCGCCGATGCGCCGCAGCGCCTCGCCCAGGTCGGTGGCCCCGCAGACGAAGGGGACGGCGAAGGCCCACTTGTCGACGTGATGAGCCTCGTCGGCCGGGGTGAGGACCTCGGACTCGTCGATGTAGTCGACCCCGAGAGCCTGGAGCACCTGCGCCTCGGCGAAGTGCCCGATCCGGCATTTCGCCATCACCGGAATGGTGACCGCGGCCTGGATGCCCTCGATCATCGCCGGGTCGCTCATGCGGGCGACCCCGCCGTCGCGTCGGATGTCGGCCGGGACGCGCTCGAGGGCCATGACCGCAACGGCTCCGGCATCCTCGGCGATTCGGGCCTGGTCGGCGTCGACGACGTCCATGATGACGCCGCCCCGCAGCATCTCGGCGAGCCCTCGCTTCACTCGGGCGGTCCCGGTCGTGCGCTCCTCGGCCATGGGACGAGTGTACCGACCCCCTCGCCCCGGCCCCGCACCGTTCGGACCCGGCGTCAGGGCTGCGTGGTCACCGGATACGAGTCCTCGGGGAGCTCCACCCAGGTCTGACCGCGAGTGAGGAGGATCTCGGCACCGCTCGCGTCGAGCAGGCGGGCCGGGCGCTCCGCGTCGGGCCGCGACCAGGTGCCCTCGATGCGGCGGCCACCGGTGAGTACGAGGAGTCGACCGGATCCCGTGAGTTCGGCCTCGGCCCCGAGTCCCGACGCCGTGCCCCCCGAGTAGCGAGCCCACATGATCACCACGTTGCGGGGCGCGAGCACCGCGCCGTCGACGACCGTGTCGGGCCGGTCGAAGATCGAGCGGGTGAAGGCCCGGCGGCCGACGTCCCACGTCCAGGTGACGGCGAAGCCGCTCCGGAACCCGACGACCGCGCTCGCCACCGGAAACCCGCGGCGCGGCGCCAGACCCCGGGGCCGGAACGCGAAGAGGGCCGGGGGCGGGATCCTCGGACCGCAGCGGCCGTACATCGCGTCGACGCGTGCGTAGAGGTTGTGGGGCGCCCGGCGGGCGCCGTCGCGGAACATGAGGTCTCCGGCCGAAGTCTCGTCGAGGCGTACGACGGGGGCGGTGGCGATCGAGGCGACCGCGTACGGCGCCCCGCCCGAGTAGGCGAAGACCCCGCCCACGGGCCGCACCAGGCTCTGATCGGTCTTGCGCACCGACCGCACCGGACCGACCTTGGTCGGGGCCCGCCCGTTGAACATCGCGGCGAGCCGGGTGATGCCGCCCTCGACCACTTCCTCGTAGACGACGTCGGCCCGGTCGATGCCGGACTGGGGCCGGGCCATCGGCGTGTTGTCGATCTTCACGGTGACGGCGCACCGCCGCACGGATTCCGGATCGCCGGGGGCACCGGTGAGCGGGGCGAGCACGGGCGCGACGGTGGTCGTGGTCGTCGTGCGGGCCGGACGCGCCTTCGCGTCCCCGTCCCCCCGCGAGCAGGCGGCGAGGCCGACCGTGGCCAGGACGAGGACGAGAGCGAGGCCGCGCTTCGGGTTCGGGCCCGCCGACACCACGCCGGTCACATCTCCTGGAGTGCGCGGATCCGATCCGCGATCGGGGGATGGGTCGCGAAGAGGTGGTTCAGCCGATTCGGTCCCCGCTCGTCGACCGTCTCGAGCGGCTCCTCGATCCAGAGGTGGGCCGTGGCCTTCGAGGAGGTGCGCACCACGGTGCGATCGTCCTTCAGCTTCTCGAGCGCCGAGACGAGGCCCGGCGGGTAGCGGGTGAGCTGGACTCCCGAGGCATCGGCGAGGAACTCCCGGTTCCGGCTCACCGCGTACTTCATGAGCGACGCGATGATCGGGGCGAACACCAGGAGTACGAGGCCGAGCAGGGCGAAGATGGCCGCCGCCGGGTTGTTGCTGCCCCCGTCGTCGTCCCGACCCCGGCCGCCCCAGAACATGAAGCGGAGGAGCACGTCGGACACGACGGCGGTGATGCCGACCATCGTGACCGCGATCGTCATGACGAGGATGTCGTAGTTGCGGATGTGACTGAGCTCGTGGGCGAGGACCCCTTCGAGCTCGACCCGGTTCATCTTGTCCAGCAGCCCGGTCGTGACCGCGATCGCCGCGTGCTTCGGATCCCGGCCCGTGGCGAAGGCGTTGGGCGCGTCGTCCGCCACGATGTACAGCCGAGGCTTGGGCAGCCCGCTCGCGATGCAGAGCCCCTCCACCAGATTGTGGTAGCGGGCGTACTCCACCGGATCGGCCGGCACCGCCCGCGAGAGCGAGAGCGCGACCTTGTCGCTGTTGCGGTACGAGAGGAACGACGAGCCGGCGACGACGACGAGGATCACGGCGAACCCGATCCAACCCCCGGCGAAGAGGACGTTGACGGCGAGGCCGACTCCGACCAGCAGCAGCACGAAGGCGGCGATGAGCACCGCGGTCCGACGCTTGTTCGCGGCGATCTGCTCGTACACGGGAACGATCAGAACTCGACGCGGGGCACGGCGCTCGCACCCTCGTCGGCCCGGAACCACTCGCGCGGCCCGAACCCGAACATGCCGGCGATCAGATTGCGGGGGAAGGTCTGGATCGCCGTCTGGTAGCGCTGCACGCTGTCGTTGTAGAACTGCCGGGCGTACGCGATCCGCCCCTCGGTCGCCGTCAGCTCCTCTTGGAGCGCGAGGAAGTTCGCGTTCGCCTTCAGGTCGGGGTAGGCCTCGGCGAGGGCGAAGAGCCGACCGAGCGCACCCGACAGCGCGTCCTCGGCCCGGGCCAGGTCGGCGGGACCCGAGGTCTGCTGGGCGTTGACCGCCGCATTCCTGGCGGCCACGACCGACTCGAAGGTCTGGCGCTCGTGGGCGGCGTAGCCCTTCACCGTCTCCACCAGATTGGGGATGAGGTCGTGCCGACGCTCGAGCTGGACGCCGATGTCGGACCAGGCCTGGTCGACCCGGTTCCGGCGGGTCACGAGCCCGTTGTAGAGGCCGGCGAAGACGACGACGGCGAGGACCACCACGACGAGGATGACGATCACGGCGACCACGGGCTCAGTCTACGGACAGCCAGGCCCGAAGCCGCCCCATCCCGGTCGCCACGGCATCGAGGAGCGCTCCGTGGAGCTCCGGCGATGCCGCGGCGAGCACGGCGATCCCGAATCCGTCGCCCGAGCCGACGGCCGGATGATCGGCGATCGACGAGCCGTCGGGCCGGGTCACGACCCCGCCGGCCTCGGTGACGATGAGCGCGGCGGCGGCCACGTCGTAGGGGAAGTTGGTGCAGATCGCGCCGTCCCCGGCCGCCCGGAACCGGGCCTCGGTCGCCGGAAAGCGCTCCACGACGTGCATGCCGATGTCGACGTAGGCGTCGAGCTGGCCGGTCACGAGCCGCGTCATGTTGAACGTCGCCGAGCCGAGATCGAAGAAGCCACCGTGCATCGACGAACCGTCGATCAGACGCTCGAGCGCGACGGTGAGCGGAAGCGCCGGACGCCCGCGCAAGCCGGCCGTCCAGAAGAGCGCCCGGAGGTCGGTGTTGGCCGATCGGCGGATCGGCACGTCGGCCCGCACCCCACCGCCCCGGCGGGCCGCGAAGACCTGGCCCGACTTGATCTCGTGGACGACCCCGAAGGAGATTTCGCCGAGCCGGGCGTCCTCGCTCGGCGGTGCCACCGCGACCGAGACGCAGCAGGACTCGAGTCCGGCCGCCGCCGGCCGGGTGCCGTCGATCGGATCGACGACGAGCACCGCACGCGGCGTGCCGTACGCAACCCAGCCCCGATCCTCGGAGTAGTACGCGATGTCCCCGGCGGCGGTGCACACCGCGTCGACCGCCGCCTCGGCGATCTCGTCGATCGCCATCGTGACATCACCCCCGGGCGCGACCCCCACCCCGGTGCGGGCATCGGCGCGACCCAGCGCGGGCGCCACCGCCTCGCGGACGCGAGCCGCGACCTCGAGCGCGAGCGCCTCGACCCCGGGATCGTCGTTCACGACGCGAGCACCCGGGCCCGTTCGTAGCACTCGAGGTACCGAGCCGCGAGCGAGCGCATCGAGAACTCCTCGGCCCGCGCCCGACCCGCGGTGACGAGCGCCGTGCGGCGGTCGGCATCGTCGAGCAGTTCGCGGAGCGCCGAACGGAGCGCCACCGGATCACCCGGCGGCACGAGCCGGGCCTCGCGATCGGCCCGGGCCACGTCGGAGTAACCCTCGATCGCGGTCGCGACGATCGCCGTGTCGGCGGCCATCGCCTCGAGCAGGACGATCCCGAAGGATTCGCCCCCGAGGGACGGGGCACAGAAGACGGTCGCGCCCCGCAGCCGCGCGTCCCGTTCGCGCTCGCTCACCGGGCCGAGCCACTCCACCCCCGGCACGCCGCGAGCCCGCAGCTCGTCGCCCTGAGGGCCGGTGCCGATCACCCAGCAGACCGCGTCACGGTCGAGTCCCGCCCAGGCCTCGAGGAGCACCGCGAGCCCCTTGCGCGGCTCGTGCCGACCCACGAAGCACACGGCGGGCCGGTCGGACGGCGTCGGGGCCACCGCAGCGATGCGCTCCACCTCGATGCCGTTCCACAGCACGAGGTACTCGTCACCACCCCAGTGCGCCTCGGCGGTACGGCGGGCCGCATCGGACACCGCGACCCGGAGCGTGAGCCGGGCGGCGACGGAGCGGGCCGCGGGCCGGAGCCATTGGAGCGGAGCGTCGCCCGAGGAGTGGAACGTGCCGACGATGGGCCCCTCGAACCCGAGGAGCGCGCTCAGGCACGGCCCGGGGACGATCGGCTCGTGGAGGTGCACGACATCGGGCTCGATCGAGCGCAAGGCCTCGGCCGTCCGCCGCGCGGTCGCCGGTGTCGTCGCGATCGGGGCCACCGAGCCGTTCGATTCCCACTCGACCGTGGGCCCCACGCTGACCATGGCCGGATCGGGCGGCGGACCGTCGCACGGAGCGATGATCCGGGCGTCCACCCCGAGGCCGCGCAGCTCGCGGGCGAGCCCCAGCACCTGACCCTGCACCCCGCCCGGCCGGGACATGGAGTACGGGCAGACCACCGCGACTCTCATCGTCCGCTCCCCCGCTCGCCGCCCCCGCGGTCACTCGGCCAGTTCGGCTGGAGCAGGTGCCACTGCTCGGGCGCAGCGGCGATGAGCCGCTCGAGCCGACCGACGAGATCCTGGCTGATCCGGGCGATGTCCGCCCGCAGGTCGCCGTCGCGTACGGCCGGCACGGGTTCCCCGACGACGGCCCGGTGCCGCCGCCCCGATCCGAAGTAGACCGCCGTGGGCAACAGGGCCGCCCCGGTGCGCAAGGCGAGGAGGGCCGGACCGGCGGGCACCGTGGTTGCCTCGCCGAAGAACTCGACCGCCACCCCGTCCCCGGGCAGGTCACGGTCGCACAGGAGGCACACGATCCGATTGGCCCGCAGGGCCTGGAGCAGCTTCGTGGAGACACCGGGCCCGAGCGGGACGACCTCGAGCCCCATTGCCGACCGCTGTTCGGCAAACCACTCGAGCAACTCGGGCGGCTCGAGCGCCTCCACCACGGCGAGCATCTCGTGACCCTGCTCGGCCATCCACGCCGCCGCCCACTCCCAGCCGCCGAGGTGCGGCAACGCGAGGATCACCCCGCGTCCGGCTGCGAGCGCCTCGGTGATGTGTTCGTAGCCCTCGACCGAGAAGTTCGCTGCGATTGCGCCCCGCCGGGCGTCGGCGGGCAGGTGGAAGAGCTCGAGCCAGTAGCGGCCGTAGGACGCGAACACGTCGTCGACCGAGCGACGCCCGGCCCGGCCCCGCACCCGCCGCTGGTGCCGGGCCACCATCCGGCGGCGACCCGGCAGGACGTAGCCGGCCACCAGCCCGCCGACGCTGCCGACGACCGGGACGAGCGCGCCGGGGAGCAGACCCGATGCGCGGGCCGCGGTCCGGTAGGCGAGGACGGTGAGCCGGCCGTTCACGGGGAGGGTCGCTACGGACGGGTGCGACGGCGCTCGGCCCGCGGTCGGGTCGCCGGCCGTCCGGCGTCGGTGCGGCGGGTGGTGAGCCACTCGCGCAGCGGGGTCGACGGTCCGGCCCGCCGGACGTGACCGGACGGGGCCGGGGCAGCGGCCTGCCGCGAAACGATCACGAAGCGCTGGATCGCCGTGAACGCCGTGAGCACGAGCATCACCCACAGCACCGGGACGACGATGTCGAAGGCGAGGGCCACCCCGAGGAACACGAACCGCTCGGCCCGCTCCATCAACCCGCCCCGGGCGTCGAAGCCGAGCGACTCGGCCCGGGCCCGTTCGTACGAGACGAGCATCGAGCAGGCGCCGACCGCGAAGGCGAGGAACGGCAGCCGCGACGAGCCGTCGGCGAGATACCAGGCGACGCCGCCGAAGAGCAACGCGTCGGACACCCGGTCGGTGACCGAGTCGAGGAACGCGCCGCGCGGACCCGCCTTCCCGCTGCGCCGGGCGAGGGCGCCGTCGAGCAGGTCACTCACGCCCGACACCACGATGCCGAGCACCGCCCACCAGAGGTGTCCACTCCCGATGAGCACTGCGGTGACGACCGAGCACGCGAGCCCGAAGGCCGTGAGGAGATCGGGTCCGACGCCGATGCGACCCAAGCCGTCGCCGACGGGGCCGAGCACTCGCTCGACTCCACTGCGCCAACGGCGATCGAGCATCGCGCTCCTCGGGGGCTCCTCGGGAAGCGGGCGGAGAGGTCCTTCCCGCACGGACCGGAGACCGCACGGTACCAAACCCCTCTCCTCGGGCCGGGTGACCGCCGGCTACGGCCCCGCGCCGCGGATCAGGCCTGCGGCCGCTCGGCGAGCAGGTCGCGAATCTCGGTGAGGAGCAGCTGATCGGGCGTGGGGTCCTGCTCGTCGGGCTCGGTCCGCATCCGTTCGAGCATCGCTTCCCAGGCCCGCACGACGAAGAAGAGGACGAGCAGGACGAGGCCGAGGTTCACGACCGCATTGAGGAAGTCGCCGATGAGGAAGACCGAGCCGTTGATCGTGAACCGGATGTCGGAGAAGTTCTGCTTCCCGAACACCGCGGCGGCGACGGCAAGGACGATGCCGTTCGTCAGCTTGTCGATGACCTCCTTGAAGTAGAGGCCGAGGACGAAGGCAACGCCGACCTGGGCCAGGTTGCCCCGGACGGCGAACTTGCGGAACTCGTGGGTGAACGTGCGCACGGTGGACCCTCCTCGGGACACGTCGGATGCCCCGAGCCTCGCGCGTCCGAACCGGGAGCCCCCGCGACTCAGCCTCCCGCCCGACCCCAGTCCTCGGGGTTGTCCTCGGTGTACAGCCCGAGGATGGTGCCGTCGACGCCGTCGACCTCCACCAGCCCTCGCTGACGCGGCGGCTCCTCGGCGCTGTAGACGAGGATGCGCCAGGACGGCCGGGACCGCAGCCCGCGCCAGCCGAGTTGGGCCGAGGCGTGGCCGACCGCGAACCCGGCGGCCCGACTCGCCGCCGCCAGCGCCTCGGTCTGCCCGATCCGCAGCCGCCAGCCCGCCAGCAGGTGGTATGCGGCCGCGAGGAGGAGGAGTCCGCCCCCGGCGACCAAGCCCGAGTTGCCGGCGGCCAGGCCCGCGGCGACCGCGCCGATCCCGATCACGCCGTAGATCCCGGCCGGGATCCGCCGCCGGGCGATGTCGGGGAACGTGTAGGGGCCGACATACGCGGTGACGTCGAGGTCCTCCGGGAGGCGGTCGCCACCGGGCGGTGGCGGACCGGACCCCGGATCGACCGTCGCTGCGTCGCCGCTCATCACCGGCGACGCTACCGGGGCCACACGGCCCGCAGCCGCTCGTAGCCGACGGCCAGGCTCTCGGGGAGCACCCGGGTCTCGACGAGGCTCGTCATGAAGTTGGTGTCGCCGTTCCAGCGGGGCACGACGTGGACGTGGAGGTGGTCGGGGACCCCGGCCCCGGCGGCCCGTCCGAGGTTCGCGCCCACGTTGACCCCCTCGGGCCCGTACGCGGCGGTGACGGCCCGCAACGCGCGGAGCTGGGCATCGCCGACGGCCCGGAACTCCTCGGCGGTGCACTCGAGGAAGCCCGCCACGTGGCGCCGGGGCGAGACCATGAGGTGCCCCGAGCCGTACGGGTAGAGGTTCATGACCGTGATCGTGAGCTCGGTTCGTTCGAGCACGAGGGCGGCCGCATCGTCCTCGGCGGCCACGAGCCGGCAGAGGACGCACCCGAGGTCGGTGCGGCCGAACGCCGGAGTCGCCAGGTACTCGGCCCGCCAGCCCGCCCACATGCGCTCGAGGGTCACCGCCGCCTCACGC